>CAZFLQ010000054.1:10661-15336 GCA_964519935.1 uncultured Puniceicoccaceae bacterium
ACCCTGAGAAGAGTGCTGTTTTTTCTGGGTGAGGACTTTGATTCAAGAATGAGAGAATTCCACCGTGTCGAAAAATACTGGTACTCAGATTCAATCCGTCGACCTCCCGAGTATTCACAGGCCAACCACCGACAGTATCGAAATTGGCAAATCCATCAGCCGCTTTTCGACGGGCGTGGGCGTTGGAAGGCGCTTCCCTTACATGAGGTTTCGCACATAGAGACTGAGATTGGTCCCCTGTTGGCGCAACTGGGTTACCCCCTGTGAAGAGGCTATTCGAAAGACTTCGACTCTTTGGGTCTTCGGTTCCGAAAAAAATGTCTACCGCTTTTCGGACAATCCCCTGGTTCATCCCGGAAGCGGGACCCATCTCGGTTCCAACCTCAACGGGCCATCAGTAATCAGGGTACCGGACTGGGGCGCGCTGACTTACGGAAGATACCGGATGTACTTTGCTCATCACAATGGAACCTACATCCGCGTCGCCCATGCTGACTCGCCGGAAGGACCCTGGAGAATCCTGCCGGGTGGAGTTCTTCCACTTTCATCGACGCCCTGCTTTGGACACGTCGCCTCGCCGGATGTTCATGTACTCGACGCGCGAAGGGAGATCCGGATGTATTACCACGGAAATACGAATGATGGACAAAGTACATTTGTTGCCACCTCTGCCGACGGGTTGACCTTCTCATCGCTACCAAACCCTCTTGGCCCATTTTATTTTCGCGCTTTTCAGCTCAAAGGAAACTGGTTTGCAATCGCAAAACATCCGACAAGACGAGGCGGAGGCCTTCTCCTTTGATCGTCGAATGGCCTCGAACGGTTTGAGCAGCGACCAACTCTCATCGAACGGATGCGACATTCTGCGGTCCTGATGTCCAAAAACCATCTACACGTCTTCTTTTCCTGCGGGGGGGATTGTCCGGAGAGAATTCTAGCGACCTCCATTTCCCGCGCATTTTCAGGCTCGGCAAGAGAAAGCTTTTCCGTTTGTTTGGGTCTCCATGATCTGGCGCATCCTCAGCTTTCTGTTTCTGGTCGTTCTTACGGCCGTCCCCTGGTTCATCCTCCACACCCAACCGGAGACAGGGGTAACCTCTTTGCCCGATTCCGAGGTCGTTCAAGGTCTGACCGCAGAGCGCGATGCCCTCACCGCAAAGGTCTCCCAACTGGAAGCTGAGATGGTTGCGTCCGACCGCGATTTGATTCAGATCTCCAACCAACATACCGAAAAGGCTCGTGAAATCGAAAGTCTGAACCGCGAACTGGCCTCGAGCCGGGCGACGTTTGAGTCCACCTCCGAGGTCCTCAAGAGCCAGATCGCCAACTTTCGGCAGGAAATCGAACGAATCCGTGCACGTGCTGAAAAGGCTGAATCTGAAAACCTCGAACTGCTGCGGGAACTGGCGCGTTCGGAGGCCAGCCAAACCGTCGCACGGGCACCTGCGGCACCCATCCCCGAGACATTGGCGCCGTCCGTGAACTTTGGCCCGCCCACACTGGGGCCAACGATTCCGTCTCCGCCAGTCACGACGGCAGGATCCAGCGATTTCCCAGTCGTACTTCCCGAAAACTTTCAGGAGCCACAGCCACAGCCCGAAAAGGACCGGTCATCTGGCTGGCTGTTCGCCGACTGACCCCCTCCATCCGCTCCTTGTTCGCCAGACCCATACCCCAGAACGAATCCGTTGGTCCGTTTGAAAGCTTCCCCCTTTCCGGTTGATATTGATCCGGTATGAAAAACGGCGTTCTTCTCCTGAATCTTGGTTCCCCCGATTCGCCCTCGGTCCCCGACGTACGAAACTACCTGCGGGAGTTTCTAATGGACGGACGGGTCCTCGATGCCCCGACCCCAGTCCGCTGGTTAGTCGTAAACGCCTTTATCCTCCCCTTTCGCCCCAAAAAGTCGGCCGAGGGCTACGCCTCGATCTGGACCGATGAAGGCAGCCCGCTGATTGCCACGAGCGAAAAAACCCGCGCCGCGATCCATTCCCACGAAGTTCCGGTTGGTCTCGGGATGAACTACGGCAATCCGAAAATCGAGGATGCTCTTACCGCCCTGCGGGAGGCCGGAGTGGATCGGCTTTTCATCATGCCGATGTATCCGCACTACGCGATGTCGAGCTACGAGACCGTCCTCGTCAAGACCCGCGATCTGATGGCGACTATGGGCTACTCACCTGAGATCGAAATCCTCCAGCCCTTTTATCAGGATCCCGATTACATTGAAGCCCTGCACGCATCGGCCGTACCTTATCTCGAAGACGATTTCGACCTGATCCTCTTCTCGTTTCATGGGATACCCGAGCGTCACCTCCGGAAGTCCGATCCATCTCACGCGCACTGCCTGGCGACCCCCGATTGCTGTGAGACCTGCCACCCTGCTCACGCCACCTGTTACCGCCATCAGTGCTTTACGACGGTTGAAAAGTTCCGCGAGCGCTCGGGGATCCCTCGGGAGAAAATTCGCACAACTTTTCAGTCCCGCCTTGGACGAGACCCCTGGCTGACCCCGTACACCGATAAAACCCTCGCGCGACTGCCATCCGAGGGGTTCAAGCGGATCAAGGTGATCTGTCCGGCCTTCGTTGCCGACTGTCTCGAAACGATCGAGGAGATTGCCGGGGAGGGCCATGAGATCTTCATGAAGGCGGGCGGTGAGACTTTTACCCATATCCCCTGCATGAACACCCATCCGGAGTGGATTCGGTTCCTCGAAAGGCGGATCCACGCGTTTTGCGGAATGGACGAGGCGGTCCCGGCACTTTAGGCTCCGCTTTGTGAATCTTTCGGACTGGCATCTCCTCGTACTGGCAACGGCGTTTTACGGCGTCGGGATGGCGTTGGGTACGCTTCAACTGGTCCGGGAGCAACGGCATTCCCGCCCGCTGATGTGGAGTCTTCTTGGCGCCGGTCTAGTCACCCAAACCGCCGGGCTCTATGTGCGGGGCATGCAGATCGGTGCCTGTCCGCTGGGAAATCCTTTCGAGATTCTCCAGTTCATCGTTTGGTCAACGGTTCTGATTGTTCTGGTAGTCGGACCGGTCTTCCACGTTCGCTTACTCGGTTTGTTTTGCTCGGCGGTGGCGGCGGGTGTCAGCCTTCTCTCGCTCACCATTCCCGGTCTCGACTACCCCTATTCAGGCTCACTTTTCGGCGGGGACCCGATCGTTGAACTGCATGCAGCCCTCTCGATTTTCAGTTACGGGCTGCTCGCCCTCGTGGTGATGGTCTCGGTGATGTATTTGGTTCAGTTTCGGGCTCTCGAACGAAAGCGGCACAACGCCCTCCTTTCCTACCTTCCCTCCGTAATGCAGTTGGACACGCTCCAGACCCGAACCTTGATTGCGGCCCTCGGCCTTTTGACGGTGGCGGTCGGTAGCGGGGTGATGCTTTTGAACCGGGATCTTCCGGATTTTTCGAAGCTGAAATTCTTCGCAGTCTGCGCGGTCTGGTTGGGGTACGTCACCGTCCTCGCGCTGCGAATGGGTCGAAAGATCAGTGCACGCCAACTGGCGGTAGGGTCGATTATCCTCTTCACGGCGGCGGTGATTGCCCTCGGACCGGTAGAACAGGCGAGGGATCGTGATCCACCAGCATCGAGCGAAATGGGATCGCAAGCGAATGTCTAAGCTATCGACACGTCTCTTCGTTTCGGGATTATCCCACCACCGAACACCCCTCGAACTGCGGGAACGGATCGCCCTGACCCCGGAGGAACAGCGTCGCTTCGCAACGGCGATGGCGGAGCGATTGGGAGAGGAGCCTCCCCTGATTCTGAACACTTGCAACCGGATCGAGGTCTACGGTTGCGCGAATGGCGTCGATCCCGGGCCGTACTTTCTGGAACTGCTCGCAGAAGTGAAAAGCCTCGACATAGAACTGTTGGCCCCGCTTGCCTACCATCGTTTCAACCACGAGATGCTCCTCCACCTTTTCTCGGTCGCAGCAGGGATTGATTCCCAGATGATCGGGGAAACAGAAATTCTCGGGCAACTCAAGGAGGCCCATCGTCAGGCCCGCGAGCACGGGGACCTCCCGCCGGGTCTCGATCAGGCCTTCCAAAAATCGTTTCAAACCGCCAAGTGGGCGCGAACCTCAACCGGGATATCGCAGGGTCAGGTCAGCATCGGGAACCTCACGGCCGAACTCGCGATTCGACTTTTTGGATCGCTCCGCCGCACCCGCGTTCTCCTGATTGGTAGCGGCGAGGTCGCCACCCTGACGGCAGAAGCGCTCGTATCCCGTGGGTGCAGGGACTTGACCGTCGCCAGTCGACGACTTGAAAAGGCCACCGAGTTGGCCCGACAACTCAAGGCCGCCGCCCTTGCGATCGAAAATGTGTACGACCATCTCAATCTTTACGATGTGGTGATTGCCTCAACCTCTGCCCCCGAACCGATTTTCGAGGCTGAACCGGTGTCCCGGGTCATCGGATCACGGGACCGTCCTCTCTTTTTTGTCGATCTGGCCGTCCCGAGAGATGTGGCTTCCCCGACGGGAGACCTCGACGGAGTGTTTCTCTACAACCTCGAGGACCTCTCCAGAATAGCGAATGAAAACCTCGAAAACCGCCGGGCAGAAATTGCCCGCTGTGAAGTGGAGTTATCCCGTCGTGCGTGGAACACTTGGCTAAAGATCTATCGAATTCTGTTGAAGAAAAAATCGGTTTTAT
>CAZFLQ010000055.1:0-12842 GCA_964519935.1 uncultured Puniceicoccaceae bacterium
GGCGACGACAAAATTCCTGATATCGGCGATCCCTTTATAGGCAATGTCAAAGGCTGTCCCGTGATCCACGCTGGTTCGGACGATCGGCAGTCCTGCCGTAATATTCACACCATCGACAAAGGAATCGAGCTTGAAGGGAATCAGCCCCTGATCGTGATACATCGCCACCACCGCATCGAATTCCCCGTTTCGCAACCGCCCGAAGAGTGTGTCCGGCGACCAGGGGCCAGATGCATCGATGCCGCTCGCCCGAAGCTCATCGACCGCCGGACGAATGATCTCAATCTCCTCCTGTCCAAACGCCCCACCCTCTCCCGCGTGCGGATTCAACCCGGCGATCGCAATGCGTGCACGACCCCGCAAGCGCTGCGTCATCGCGGCCGTCAAACGCCCGACCCGGACGATTGCCTGACGATCCACCCGCCGGATCGCCTCGGCGAGGGAAACATGGATCGACACCAGCGAAACGATCATCCGGGGAGAAGCGAAGAGCATGATAAAATCATCGCTCCCGCAGTGCGCCGCGAATCGTTCGGTGTGACCACAAAAGTCGGGATCGACCAGGCGACAGGCCTCCTTGTTCACCGGAAGGGTCGTAATTGCGTCGATCTTCCCCGCAATCGCGTCCCGCGCCGCCCGATCAATGTAGGCCAGTGCCTGGCGACCACACGCTGCATCAACCTTTCCAACCGGTATCGATGCTGCCGAAAGCCCGCCGAAATCGATCCAATTCAGGTTTCCGGCAACAGCATCTTCCGGTCTCTCAATGCAGCGAATCGGAACCTCCGTCCCCGTCAGTTCGGCCACCTTTGCCACCACGGATAGATCCCCGTATGCGACCAGCTCGCAATCCCGGCCAACATCCCCGCCTGCAAAAGCCCTCAAAAGAATCTCCGGCCCCACCCCGGCAGGGTCCCCGATCGTCACGCCGATTCGCTCCATGCGAACAAACCTTCCGAAGCTTCAAAGGGCGTGGAGGGCACGCCCGTCGACCGCGAGGGCAGCCTCCTTCAATCCCTCCGACAGGGTTGGATGGGCGTGAACCGTCCGTGCAATATCCTCGGCACTGCCGCCGTATTCCATGTGCGTGACCGCTGCTGCAATCAGCTCGCTGGCATTGCGGGCGATCATCTGGACACCCACCACCCGATCGGTCCGCGCATCCGCGATCACCTTGATCGATCCGTCGGCAGCATCCGTCGCGAGTGCCCGGCCATTCGCCGCGAGCGGGAATGACCCTGTCCGGACCTCGATTCCGGCCTCCTTTGCGGCCGCCTCCCCCATTCCGACACTGGCGATCTCCGGATCGGTGTAGATCACATTCGGGATCACATCATAGTTGACGTGTCCGTATCCATTTTTCAAATACTCGGCCAAAGCGACACCCTCTTCTTCTGCCTTGTGCGCAAGCATCGGACCCCGAATAACATCACCAATCGCATAGACGCCCCCTACCGGGGTCGCAAAGTGTGCATCGACCGGAACTCGACCGCGCTCGTCGCAATCCAACCCGATCTTCTCCAGACCCAGCCCGGCGGTGTTTGCCTTCCGCCCGACCGACACCAGGATTCGGTCGGCGGGATAGCGGACGGTTTCACCCTTCGCATTCTCCGCCGTCAGGACAACCTCCCCACCCTCCCGTTCCATTCCGGTAACCTTTGTCCCGGTCTCGATCTTCAGACCCTGTTTGCGGAAAATCCGCTCGACTGCCTTCGAGATCTCGGGATCAAATCCCGCCGCGATCCGGGGCAGGAACTCGACTACCGTGACCTCACTCCCGAGACGGCTCCAGACCGATCCCAGTTCCAGACCGATCGCCCCACCCCCGACGACAACCAGCCGTTTCGGAATTTCCGGGAAAGCAATTCCCTCATCACTGCTTACGACGGTCTCTCCATCAAACGGTAGAAAGGGCAGCTCAACCGTCGATGATCCTGTTGCGATCACCGTATGCTTCGCTGCGAGGTGCCGTTCACCTCCCTCGTTCAAGGAAACCCGAACACTCTGATCTGCCTCAAAAGCCGCCGAACCGTGGATGATTTCGATCCCCCGCTTCGCGACCAACATTCGAACCCCCCCAACGAGGCGCGCGACGACCCCGTCCTTTTTCGCCATCATCTTGCCGACATCGATCCCGACATCACCCGTGACCAACCCATGCGGCTCCCCCTCAATCGCCTGGTGGATCAATTCACTCGAGTGGAGCAGGGCCTTGCTCGGGATGCAGCCCACATTCAGGCAGGTCCCTCCCAGTTCGGAACGCTTTTCCACCAGCGCAACCTTGAATCCGAGCTGTGCCGCCCGCATCGCGCAAACATAACCACCGGGACCCGCCCCGATCACAAGAATATCATAGGTTTCAGCCATTATCAGAGAGCTTTGGATTCGAAAGGTTTCTGCAAGATGGATAGGGCACCAACCGCATTCAGTCAAAGATCCAGCAGCAGCCGATCCGGTTCCTCAATCGATCGTTTGACGTCAACAAGGAAGGTCACCGCCTCTTTTCCATCCACGATCCGGTGGTCGTAGGTCAGCGCGAGATACATCATCGGCCGGATCGCAACCTTCCCATCCACCGCCACCGGTCGCTCCTGGATCGTGTGCATCCCGAGGATACCACTCTGGGGCGGGTTGATGATCGGGGTGGAGAGGAGCGATCCAAAGACACCTCCGTTCGTGATCGAAAAGACGCCACCCTGAATATCTTCTATTGCAATCTTCCCGTCGCGGGCCTTCTTCGCATAGCCGAGCAATCCGCTCTCCAGTTCGGCAAACCCCATCCGGTCACAGTCCCGCAGAACCGGGACCATGAGTCCCCGCTCGGTACTGACGGCCACGCCGATGTCATAAAAATGGTTTTGGACCACTTCCTCACCCTCGATCCGCGCGTTCAGTGCCGGGACCTTCCCCAGTGCCCGCACAACCGCTTTGATGAAAAAGGACATAAACCCGAGCTTGATCCCGTGACGCTCAACGAACGCCTCCTGATGCCTTTTGCGTAGCCCGATCACCGCAGACATGTCGACTTCGTTGAAGGTGGTCAGGAGGGCTGCCTCGTTTTGCACCCCGACGAGACGGTTGGCAATCGAACGGCGCAGCGGGCTCAGCCGGGTGCGGGTCTCACGGTCACCGGTCTGGACCGGAGCTTTCGGGGTCGGCGCGGATACCGCTGATTCGGTCGATTCGGATTTAGCGGGCGGTTCAGCCGCGAGCACATCACCCTTGGTCAGTCTGCCATCTTTGCCGGTTCCGGCGATTTGCGATGGATCCACCCCAGTGTCGTGCAGGGCCCGCTTCACCGCCGGGGAGTGTGGATGCCCAGCCCCACCCGCTGGTTGACGGGTTTCGGGTGCGATTTCCGTTGGACTCTCCGCCGACGTCGGTCCCACCTCCGGGGTCGCCGCCGCCTTCGGTCCGGAATCGGACACCGCCGACTCGTCAATTTCAGCAATTACCTCGCCGATTTCAACCTCGTCCCCCTCCGCCGCCATTAGGCGAACCTTGCCGGAAACCTCCGCATTGCCCTCCGAGGTGATCTTGTCGGTCTCCAGCTCATAGAGGACTTGATCCTTTTCAATGTAGTCACCATCGGCGACGTGCCATGCGGCCAGGATGCCGCTTGTGATCGATTCGCCGAGTCCGGGTACTTTAACTTCTGTTGCCATGGATAAGATCGGGGTGGTGGAAAATCTCAAGTCAAAGCGGCGCATCCGGAAAGATCAACCCCTCCCGTTCGCCGAAAGCGCAAAAGAATGACAGGCAAAGCCCGCCCCAAATGAAGTCAGCCAGAGGTGGTCACTGCCACCCCCGCGGGCAAGGTGGTCCTCAAGGGCAAAGAGAACGCTCGGGCTGCTCATGTTCCCGTAACGTCGGAGGATTTCGCGAGTTGGCTCCAAATTGGTTCCCTCGCCCAGGATCGCCTCGACCGCCTCAACCACATCCCGTCCTCCCGCATGGGCGATCGGTATGGGCTCTGCAATGTCCTCCGGGATCCGTCCGCAATAGCGATCATACAAAATCCGGACCGCTCCGGCGGCGTGTTCGGGGACGGATCGATGGAGCTTGTTCCGCAACTTTCCACCCACATTCTCAAAGCGCAGAAGCTCGCGCTGCGCCGGCATGTGGTGGGTATCGAACCCACACGCGTGAAAAGGATAATCCCCCCGATCCGCTGCCCAAATCGAAGCGGCCGCCCCGTCTCCAAAAAGACAAAGGCTGATCAGCACGCCCGGATCGGGATCGATGTAAAACGCCGCCGAACAAACCTCGACCGCGACACATGCGATCTTCGCCTGCGGATTCGCCGCCGCGTAACCATGTGCTGCCCGCAACATCGGGATCGCCGCCCCGCACCCCAGGCCGACAAGATCACAGAGATAGATGTCGTCACGCATTCCGGCGGCTTCTGCCAGATAACTGGAAATCCCCGGGCAAAGGTAGCCGGTGCAGGTGCAAACAAAAAGCGCATCGATCTCCGACGGATCTAGCCCCGCCCGATCCATCGCTGGTTGGAGAGCCTTGGCCGCCAGCAGAGGTGCCTCCCGCTCAAACATCCGATAAAGACCACTCGCATCCGTCGTAAACAACCGGGCCGGGTCCGAGGTTGCGAAATGACGCCGATCAATCCCGTTTGCTCCGGTCAGAACCTTTTCGAGGATGCCAGCCGAACGCTGGGGAAGGCCCTCGAGTGCCCCGCTGTCCTTCAGGATATCCCAACATTCGGACTGCGTCCATGAATTCTCTGGTACGGCTGTAGCAAGGGCGTGAAGATACATCTAACTGTCACAAAGCCCTTTAAATTTCAGTGCGTCAACCGATAGAGCAATCCGAACGGAAGAAAGCGCTTCCCTGCAAGCCATCCAATTCCAGCTTGCGGTCCTCGCCTCAGCAGAAGTGGATGGAGGAGACGCGAGACTGCCAGCCGGGTGCGGAATCGGCGGATTTGCCGTTGTCGGATCAGCCTCGCTGTCTCGGCCCAGATCAATTCTCCCCTTACATACCGGCACAGAGGGTCCACCGCCATCGCCGCCGATTCCAAGGCCATTGACATGCCATTCCCGGTAAAGGGAGGTATCACCGCAAGGGCATCACCAATCCGCACAAAACCATCGTCCGGTACCGTCCAATGGGGATCGAACCCGGCAATACCCGAATCCGAACCGTCCACCCTCTCCCCCGACTCCAGTCGCTCCGCCAACGACGTCATCCCAAGAGCCCTCGCCATCCCCGGAACCGCCCCCCGCGTGTGTAGGCGGATGCCGAGGTCGCGAACCAACCCGCACACGTTGATCGAACCGTCCTCGACCGCCGACATCCCGATATATCCCCCGCGTCCAAGATGAATTTCGAGATCCGATCCCAGAACCAATCCCCGGTAATGCGCTTTGTATCCGCGCCAGTTGGTCCGCCGCGCCTCCCTTCCCGCTGCCCAGACCCAACCCTCGGATCGAGCCTGTTCCTTTCCCACCCGCGCCCCTTGATGCCATCCCCCGCCGGATTCAACCATCCGTCCCCTCATAAATTCGTCCAGAAAAAAACGCGACAGGCCCGGTACATCCCGTGGGAGTTTTCCCCTGAAAATACACCGTTCCCCGATCCACCAGGAAGAGGTCCGTTGGCGAACCGCACCGTCAAAGGCATCCGCGATCCCGAGCTCAGCGAGCGTATCCGGGGTCACTCCCGCCATGAACTCGCCACAAACCCGGTGCCGGGGGAGGGACCCTGATTCAAACACATCCACCCCGACTCCCTTTCGGATCAGGCCACAGGCCAGCCCGAGCCCAGCTAGCCCACCGCCGACGATCTGAATCCTCGGTGACCCCTTTGGAAAGAAAACCATTGGTAACCAATCGAACCGGATGGGTACGAATGCAAGGACTGCTTTTTGATTGCAGATTCCCACATTTTCCAACATCACGATCACACAATCCCAACCCCACCATAGAACCCGACCGGAAACCTCCGGAAACCCTTTTGCACCTATTTTATGGATACATTAATGAACGAATACGTTGACTACATCAACGCTCTGAACGGCAAGATACTTCTCGGATGCGACGGTTTTGTGGACGAGACCTACGAACTGGTTGACGTGCGCCGCAGCCTGAAGGACTACAGCCCGATGGAGAAACTCAAGACCTTCGGGGAACTCATCGTTAAACGTGCCGATGGCGGAGTCGGGCTCGAAATCGTCGCCAAACGCCGCTGCGAGGGCGGCTTTGCCATCAACACGGGACGGGTCGCCGGCATCCTCGGACTCAAACCGGTTCTCCCCGGCCTCTTCGGTGCGACCGAGATCGATCCTGCCTTCCAGCCATTCGCCGACATCTGCAAGCTCGTTTCCCTCGGCGATCCCGCCCTGACCCTCGCCTTCGAGTTTTCGGACGGCAAACTCCTCCTCAGCGACATTGCAGCAGTCTCAAACCTGACTTGGGACCAGTTCGACACCCATTTCGGAGCCGACAACTTAAAACAGCTTTTCGCCGACGTCGACATCCTCGGACTCGGTTACTGGTCCCTGACGGCCGATTTCGATGCCATTTTCAAGGGCTTCATGTCGCAGTATGATTCCGGAAATGCTCCCCGTCGGATGTTCTTTGACTTCGCTGACATCAAAAAGAAGTCGGCAGAGTCATTCCTCATCAGCCTCGATCTGATCGCTTCCTACAACCACCGGATTCCGATGACATTCAGCATGAACGAGCACGAGGTCCTCGAACTGTTCAGGCGCGTTGGGGTCGAGGAACCGGAATACACCCCATCCGCAATCGCCCCCGCCCTCACCGTCGCCCGCGAAAAGATCGGATTCGACGAGCTCGTCGTGCACACCCCGGAGTTTGCCGTTGCTTCCAGCGCAACCGACGGCGAGGCCTTTGCGATCCAGGACCGACAGTCCAACGTCATCCGCCTCGCCGGTGCCGGCGACAGTTTCAATGGCGGCTACCTTTGCGCTTCGCTCGGCGACCTCCCAATCAAGAAGCGCCTCGTTCTCGCGAATGCTACAACCGCTTTCTTTGTCACCCACGCCACTACCCCAACCCGCAGCGAACTGATTACCCAGATTGAGAAAGCGACCGACAAGTAGTCAGATCCCCCAAAGCGATTAATCCTGCCAATGCAGCCCATCTACACTACCCATCTCCTCACTCCGGACTCGACTGGGGAATTTCGATCCATCGAACTCAATCCCTCCCTCGTTGAATCAGCTCGATCCGGGGACTGGTCGATCCGCTCCTATGTTCTCCACGGCGGTCTTCAGGAAGGAGTTCAGGTTGTCGAGGTTAACAACGGTCTTCTTTCCTTCTCGATCCTGCCGACCCGTGGAATGGGGATCTGGAAAGGTCGCTGTGGCGCCATCAATTTGGGGTGGGACTCACCCGTCAAGGACCCGGTTCACCCAGCCTTCGTCAATCTTGACGAGCGTCGTGGTCTCGGCTGGTTGAATGGATTCAACGAATGGGTCGTCCGCTGCGGATTGAACAGCATGGGACCTCCCGGTATCGACAGGATTGTCGACAGCGACGGAAATGCCACCGAGATCCCCCTCACCCTTCACGGCAAAATCGCCAACCTGCCCGCCCGCTCGGTTTCGATCGAGGTTACCGAATCCGCCCTGATTGTCCGGGGCGAGGTGGATGAAACCACCATGTTTGGTCCCGCCCTCCGTCTGAATACGGAGATCCGGACGGATTTCGGTTCGGGTGGGCTTACAATTGCCGATACCGTCACCAACCTCGGTGACTGTCCGGTCGAACACGAGATCCTCTACCACATCAACTACGGCCCCCCGATCCTCGGGGAAAGTTCCCGGATCCTTGCCCCGGTTCGTCAGATTGCCCCCCGTAATTCAAGGGCAGCCGAAGGCATTGCAGCCTATGATCGCTACGGCCCACCTGAGGTCGGATTTGTCGAGCAGGTCTACTTTTATCACCTGATCGCCGACCCCGAATCCGGCGAAACTCTCGCCATGTTGCGTAACCCACGGGGGGACCAGGCAGCGGTCCTGCGCTACCGGACGGAAGACCTTCCCTGTTTTATCGTTTGGAAAAACACCGGCGGACTCGCCGACGGCTACGTCACCGGCCTCGAACCCGCCACAAACTTCCCCAACGCCCGGCAGGTTGAGCGCGAGAACGGCCGCCTCATCACCCTTGCCGGCGGCGAGTCCCGAACGATTCGCGTAAGCATCGAAACCCTCGGAACCACTTCCGAGGTTGATGCCGCCGTCGCCGAAATCGAAAAGCTTCAAGCCCTCGCCACCGCGACCATCCACCCTACGCCATAGCCCGCAAGCCTGTAGGCAGTCCGGCAGTACCAACGGCCTGCTTCGGCCCGCCTGCCCTGAGCTTGCCAAAGGGGCCGAACGGGCGGACTCCGGCGCAGTTCCTCTCTGCCAGCCCACCACGGTCGCCGCCAGCGGCGCCCCTACAACCCCCCGCGCCCCAAAGTGCCAGCGAGCTTCCAGCTTGCTGCCTACGGTGGCCGAAGCCGCTTGCTCTCGCAACCAACCCAACCTCCCGTCCGATCATAAGTCCTACTAATCGACAGAAACCGATTGCATTATACCCCCAACGTGCTCTTGAGATTCACGTTGAAAATTTTATCGAATCTGCGCAGGTTGCAGTAGGTCGGCTAATAACCAAGCACATCTGATTTATGAATCCACTGACAGCAGTTTTCACCTCTTCGATTGGCAAGAAGTTCCTCATGGCCCTCTCCGGTCTGGTTCTCGCGGGATTTGTTCTCGGCCACATGTTGGGGAATCTTCAGATCTTCGGGGCCCCCGCCGCGATCAACGGCTATGCATACTTCCTGCACCACATCCTTCCCTGGGAATTCCTTTACGCGATCCGGGCCTTTCTCCTCCTTGCCGTTGGGGTGCATATCGCCATGGCCGTTCTCCTCGTAATCGAAAACCGGCGCGCTCGTCCGGAGACCTACGACTCCCAGAAATTGCACGAATCGACGCTCGCCGCGCGAACGATGAAGTACACCGGAACGGTTGTCCTGATCTTCATTGTATTCCACATCCTCCACTTCACTCTCCAGTCGATCGATCCGACGTATCAGAATCTCCGCTACCAACTCGGAATCGAAAGCGAAGGTCAGGACGTCTACGCAATGATGATCTACGGATTTTCGAAGCCCGCCTACGCCGTTTTTTACATCATCGCTACCGGGCTCCTCTGCTGGCACCTCGCCCACGGCTTTTCGAGCATGTTCCAAACCCTCGGGTTTCGGAACGAAATTTGGAGAAAACGGCTCGACCGCATTGCACTGGGCTACGGGTTGGTAGTATTCTTGGGTTTTGCAGCAATTCCCGCCTCGGTCCTCGCCTCCTGGTATGCTGGTGCGTCTATCGTTCAGGCCCGGCCAATCAAGGAAGCAGTCGCGAACTGGGACGGCGAAACGTCTATCTTCATTACCTATCCTCACGACGAGCACTAAGACTTCTTCACCAGAATCCTTCCAGCCATGATCCTAGATTCGAAAACTCCTTCCGGCGCTCTCGCCGACAAGTGGAACAACCACAAGGCCAACATCAAGCTGGTCAACCCTGCCAATCGCCGGAAATACCACATCATCATGGTCGGATCCGGCTTGGCGGGAGCATCAGCCGCAGCCTCGCTCGGCGAAATGGGCTACAATGTCAGCTGTTTTTGCTACCAGGACAGTGCCCGGCGCGCCCATAGCATTGCCGCCCAGGGTGGAATCAATGCAGCCAAGAATTACCAGAACGACGGTGACTCGGTCCATCGCCTGTTCTATGACACAATCAAAGGAGGAGACTTCCGGTCCCGCGAATCGAACGTTTACCGCCTGGCCGAGGTTTCCGTCAATATCATCGACCAAATGGTCGCTCAGGGTGTCCCCTTTGCGAGAGAATATGGCGGTCTTCTTTCCAACCGCTCCTTCGGTGGTGCCCAGGTCAGCCGTACCTTCTACGCCCGCGGGCAAACCGGCCAGCAGCTTCTCCTCGGGGCTTACCAACAACTCCAAAACCAGGTTTCATCCGGCCAGGTTAAGATGTATCCCCGGCATGAAATGCTCGACGTTGTCATCGTCGATGGGCACGCCAAGGGAATCATCACCCGCAACCTCATCACGGGCGAGATCGAGCGCCATGCAGCCGATTGCGTGATTCTTGGGACCGGTGGATACGGCAACGTTTTCTTCCTGTCGACAAACGCCCAGGGCTGCAACGTGACCGCCGCGTATCGCGCCTACAAACGCGGGGCGGGCTTTGCCAACCCTTGCTTTACCCAGATCCACCCAACCTGCATCCCCGTCCACGGTGACCAGCAGTCAAAGCTGACCCTGATGTCTGAATCACTCCGGAACGACGGACGCGTTTGGGCTCCGAAGAATCCCGAGGTCGCCGCTAAAATCCGTTCGGGCGAGATCAATCCTTCGACCGTCGCCGAGGATGAACGTGATTACTTCCTCGAAAGAAAATACCCGAGCTTCGGCAATCTCGCTCCGCGCGATATCTCCTCCCGGGCTGCCAAGGAGGTCTGCGATGCTGGCTGCGGTGTCGCATCGACTGGTCTCGGCGTCTTCCTCGATTTCCGCGATGCGATCGAACGCTACGGTCGCGACACGATCGCCGAGCGCTATGGTAACCTCTTTGATATGTATAACCGCATCAGCGGCGACGATCCCTACGCCACGCCGATGATGATCTACCCCGCTGTCCACTACACCATGGGTGGGCTCTGGGTTGATTATAACCTCGAATCGACCATTCCTGGTCTGTTTGTCGCCGGCGAGGCCAATTTCTCTGACCACGGCGCCAATCGTCTCGGGGCCTCCGCCCTCATGCAGGGTCTCGCCGATGGGTATTTCGTTCTCCCTTACACGGTTGGCGACTATCTCGGTCGCGAGGGCCTCGCCGCCGCCGGGAAGGTCAAGACCGACGCGAAAGAATTTGACGAGGTCGAATCCGAGGTCCGTGACCGCATCAATAAATTGCTTTCGATCAAGGGCAAGGAAACACCCCGGAGCTTCCACAAGCGTCTTGGCCACATCATCTGGGACAAATGTGGGATGGCCCGGAGCAAAGAGGGGCTCGAAGAGGCTCTCCGCGAAATCCCCGCCCTCCGCGAGGAGTTCTGGTCCAACCTCAAAATTCTCGGGACCGGAGAAGAGCTCAATCAGGAACTCGAAAGGGCTGGCCGAGTTGCCGACTTCATCGACTTCGGCGAACTGATGTGTCGCGACGCGCTCATGCGCGAGGAATCCTGCGGGGGCCACTTCCGCGTTGAGCATCAGTATACTGGAGATGACGAGGTCGTGAAATCCGGCTTCCTTTCGGCTGGAGAGGCAAAGCGCAATGACGACGAGTTCGCATTCGTCGGCGTGTGGGAACATCAGGGCGACAAACAGCCGCCCAAGCTTCACAAAGAGACCCTCGAATATGAAGAGGTCAAGTTCTCTACCCGCAGCTACAAATAACCGTGACCTTCTAGAAAAGCATGAAACTCAACCTCAAAATCTGGCGCCAGAAAGATTACAAATCTCCCGGTGGCTTCCGCCACTACGAACTTGATGATGTCTCCGGTGACTCGTCATTTCTCGAAATGCTCGACATTCTCAACGAGCAACTGATGGAAAAGGATGAGGAGCCCATCGCTTTCGACCACGACTGTCGCGAGGGCATCTGCGGAAGTTGTTCGCTCATGATTAACGGCTCTGCTCACGGTCCCGAACGCGCCACGACCGCCTGCCAGCTTCACATGCGCCACTTCAGTGATGGCGACACCATCACAATCGAGCCATGGCGCGCCCGTGCCTTCCCGCTGATCAAGGATCTCGTTGTTGACCGGTCCGCCCTCGACCGGGTCGTTCAGGCTGGCGGCTTCATCACCGCCCGCACCGGTAGCGCTCCCGATGCGAACGAGATCCCGATTGGCAAAGAGGTCGCCGACCGGTCAATGGACGCTGCCGCGTGCATCGGTTGCGGGGCCTGCGTAGCCGCCTGTCCGAACGGTTCCGCAATGCTCTTTACCGGTGCAAAGGTTTCTCACCTCAACCTCCTCCCGCAGGGCAAAGCCGAAAAGGACCGTCGCGTCGTTAGCATGGTTCAGGCAATGGATGAAAATCTCTTCGGCAATTGCACCAACTACGGCGAATGCTCCGCTGCCTGCCCGAAGGAAATCAAGCTCGATGTGATCGCGAAAATGAACCGCGACTACGGCATCGCGACCATCCGCAACTTCTTCAGCAAGTAATGCGACACCCGGAGTGGGTTTGCGTGACAAACGTGCCTTCGGGAACTTTCAGCTCTTCGGACAGAACAATCCAGGTTTCCGTCCGGCCCTGTTCGATGGTACTCAGAACGATTGGCTGTTACTCACTTGATTCTGCTCTTATGAGGTAATCGCTTTCACAACCGGATCACCATGACTCTGCCCGCCGTCGTAGCCATTCTTGCGCTGCCGTTTTTCTTGGCGATCAGTGTCGGTTGCGTTCTTTTGGTCCGGGCCTTTGCGAGGGAAAAACTTCTACCCGAGGAGTTCGCATTTGCGGCGGCATGGGTCTTCGTGGTCGGAGGGTTGGTTTGGTTGGGTGTGTTTCTCAGAGGGACTACTCTGCTTGGGTTCGGCACGCCGTGGACGTGGATCACGGCGGCTCACTTTGCATTCGCCGGCTTTGGAGCACTAACCGTTACGGCTTTCTCCTGTCGAGTGGTTTCCAACCGCTCGGCCTTGAATATCCTTCGACTCCTTTTGGTCGCCCATCCCGTTACCTATCTTGTGACGGCAGCGGGCATTCTTGGGGTTCGGTATTGTGACGAGGTGGCCTCAACCAGCTACCTGCTTATTTTTGTCACACAGCTTGGA
>CAZFLQ010000055.1:12942-14691 GCA_964519935.1 uncultured Puniceicoccaceae bacterium
TCGAAAACCCGTAATTGCGGTTACGCTCGCACGACTGAAACTGCCACATGTCTTTCGCTTTATTCGTTGGGGAAAGCCTGTCGAAGAGCTCGTCAGAGACCACCCGGGAACGACGATGGCTTTGGCCTCGTTTCGGCCACCTCGAACTTTTAGCACATTCTCGATATGGCGATCCCAGCGGGAGATGATCAACATGGTTCACGGCACCGACTCCTCTCCGGGAGCGGACCGCCATGCCAAGGCGATGAGTGAACGGGACCGTAAAGATTTCCACCACCAGTTTACCACACTCCGATTTCGCGCGATCACGGAGCATGGCCATTGGTCGGGACAAAGTGCCTTTGTCCCGGAATAAAGTAACAAGCACACCAAGCCAACGGTGGGAGGAGTAGGCAACGCTGCAGAGGGGTTGCATCGGGATGTTGGGATTTGCGTCGACAAGGTAGAGCATTGTGCTGGTATCCCGCTAACCTTGCCACAATCCCCGCGTTTGCAGCGGGCGGACTGCAGATGATCTCGCAGCGGTACTCGAAAATGTCCAGATGGCGCCACCGTTGCTTGGTACCGAGTCCGCAGGCGTAACGGGGAGATCGATCATGCGGACAGACCTGCCGGGTCCATAACGCGCCAGTCTCCTTGAGATGAATCCCGACAGTCCCTGCAGACTCGTTGATTCCAGGTTTCGCGACCTGACGGTCGGTGCCGAAATACAGGAGTTAGTGGAAAACTTGATCCAAATCCAAGCCTGAGCTTGCCACCCGACCGCTCCATCAGCCAAATTCAGAAGCCAAAGGGCGAGGAACCAATGGGATTTGATTTATGAGAAAGTTTTTGACTCTTTACTTTGTTGTCTTTTTTTGCGGGTTTCAATTAGTTTCCAAATCAAAGGACACTGATATGTTAGAAATTAAATTATGGCCGGAAGGTCTGTTAACGCCGGGTGTTGAGACCACGGAAAAGCCGAGCGGCGATGGAGTCGTAAGAATCGATAAAGTCTATGAGCCATCGATAACGATTTATCGAGCCGAGGATGCGGAACAGCCAGGGCCATTGATTTTGGTTTGTCCCGGTGGTGGCTATGGCATTCTGGCGATTAATAAAGAGGGAAGTGAAATAGCACAATGGCTTAACAGTCTCGGCGTTCACGCCGCAGTATTGAAATATCGAGTGCCACATCAACGCGACAACGCTTTTGCTGATGCCCAAAGAGCAATCAGGATTTTACGAGGGCGAGCGAATGAATTTAATCTGGATAAAGAACGCATAGGGATGATCGGCTTCTCGGCTGGCGCTCATTTGTCAGCGCGGGTTAGTGGTGATTATAAAGGAATCGCTTATCAAAAAGTTGATGATTTTGATGAATTGAGTGCGCGACCTGATTTTGTAGCTTTGATTTACCCGGCATACCTGGTGGACGAAGAAAACAAAATTAATGAAGAAATCATAGTAGATAAGCACAATCCCCCGGTTTTTGTGTTGCAGACTCAGGATGATAGCATTCGCGTGGAAAACGCCATTTATTATGCACTGGCTGCCCGCGATGCCAAGCTAGGTTGCGAAATGCATATTTTTGCAAAGGGTGGGCATGGCTATGGTTTGAGACCTCAAAACGAAGCTGTTGGCAATTGGCCAAATCTAATGCATGAATGGCTCAAATCGATTGGTGCGGTTGACAAAATGACACGCCAGCAAATCTCAAAGGGTCTTAGGTAAGCCATCTATGTCCACAAAATCTCAACCGGATATTTT
>CAZFLQ010000056.1:0-14485 GCA_964519935.1 uncultured Puniceicoccaceae bacterium
AAAACCGACGAATTATCTTCTGGATTCGGATTCGTTTTTGCCGTTTTCTGATCGTTCCCCCATGAGTGATTCTGCTTTGAAGACCTCCCCGGATGTCGGGACCGTCAGCGGTTTGGCCCGTCGGTACTGGCACCGAAACATTATCCTGATGACCAGTCTCCTCGCAATTTGGGCCTTTGTCGGTCTCGGTTGCGGTGTTCTTTTTGCTGGTTGGCTGAACCAGTTCAATCTCCCGGGCACCGGATATCCATTGGGATTCTGGTTTGCCCAGCAAGGGTCGATCGTGGTTTTCGTGCTGCTAGTGCTGACTTATGCAACTGTGATGAATCGGATCGACCAGCGGCATCATCAGGACCTCGAAAAGCTCCGGGCCAAAGATGAAAAGGGAGGGAAGGAATGAGTGTTCAAGTTTGGACTTATATTTTCGTAGGGGTTAGTTTTTCACTCTATCTTGGAATTGCGTGGTGGTCCCGGGTGGCAGACACGAAGGGCTTCTACATTGCCGGTCAGGGCGTTCCAGCAGCAGCAAATGGGATGGCTACGGCGGCGGACTGGATGAGCGCGGCATCCTTCATTTCGATGGCCGGGCTGATTTCCACGATGGGATATGCCGGCGGCGTTTACTTGATGGGATGGACGGGGGGATTTGTCCTCCTGGCGCTCTTGCTCGCACCTTATTTACGCAAATTTGGCCGGTTCACGGTTCCCGACTTTATCGGAGACCGATATCCGGTCGACGATCCCGGTGGAAAGATGGCCCGGACTGCGTGGGGGAGGGTTCGCTCCAACCCTGCCCGGATTGTCGCGGTGGTCTGCGCCTTATTCGTCAGCTTTACCTATGTTGCCGGACAAATGCGGGGAGTTGGCGTTGTCTTCAGCCGTTTTCTGGAAGTTGATGTCAACGTCGGGGTCATCATCGGAATGGTGATTGTCTTCATCTATGCAACCCTCGGAGGGATGAAAGGGATTACCTGGACTCAGGTAGCTCAGTATTGGGTCCTGATTACCGCCTTTCTGGTTCCGGCGATCGCTATTTCCCTAAAACTGACCGGAAATTTCATGCCCCAGGCCGGACTGGGGGCGACTTTGATTGATACCGAGACGGGATTTCTCGATAAGCTGAACCTCATTCAGGCGGACCTCGGATTCGGGAGCTATACCGAGCCCTTTTTAGGCTCGTGGGATAAACTGAACGTCTTTTTAGTCGCCCTGGCTTTGATGGCAGGCACAGCAGGACTTCCCCACGTTATTGTTCGTTTTTACACTGTTAAATCTCCGCAAGCGGCCCGCTGGAGCGGTTTTTGGGCTCTCTTCTTCATTTCCTTGCTCTATGTGACGGCACCAGCGGTGGCTGGCTTCGCACGCTATTATATGCTGGATTCCTTGAACGGGAAGACCGAGGCAGAGCTACCGGGCTGGTATCACAGTTGGGAAAAAACGGGCTTGATCCTCTGGTTCGATGACGGGGATGGTCTCGTGAGCTATAATGCAGATCCGACCAAGAACGAAATTTTCCGTAGAGGAGCGCTCGGAGAAGCGGTATTGCGTGATCTCGTGCGCCAGCATCAAAAGTGGATCGATACGTCTGGGGCGGCGGGGACGGATGCGAGAATCACTCTCAACGAATCCGGTCTGAGCGGGCCGGATCGGGACATCATTGTCCTCGCCACCCCGGAAATGGCCGAACTCTCAAGTTGGATCATCGCACTTGTTGCGGCCGGAGGGTTGGCAGCGGCACTGTCGACTGCGAGCGGTCTGCTCCTCGTGATTTCTTCCAGCGTTGCGCATGATCTCTACTTCCGCACGCTGAACCCGGAGGCGGATGAGAAGCAACGTCTACTCGTCGGTCGGGGAGTGATCGGAGTCGCCGTAATCGTCGCGGGTTTATTTGGAATTTATCCACCGGGTTTTGTCAGCCAGGTCGTCGCCTTCGCCTTCGGGATGGCGGCCGCAAGCTTCTTTCCCGTGATCGTCCTGGGTATTTTCAGCAAACGGGTGGGCACGATCCCGGCGATCGCCGGGATGGTCGCGGGACTTGGCTTTACCCTCTTTTACATTATCGGAACAGTATTTCTCGGAATGGATAAATGGACGCTTGGCCTGACCGAAAACGGCATCAATCCCCAGGGAATCGGGACCTTCGGAATGCTGGTGAATTTCGCGGTTACCCTTGCACTAACTCCACTGACGAAGCCTCCCTCAGCCGAGGTGCAGGCTATGGTTGATTCCGTAAGAGAACCGGAATAGCCGAGATCGAGGACTGTCACCGGGCAGTTCCAATTTCAGGCAAAGCACAAACATTCTTCGGAATGTTCGTGGTGACCCCTCTCAGCTTGATCTCGATACCGAGGGGAACCCGGCGGAGTTACTCGCTACCATGGTAATGTCCGAATTGTCGCCAGCTCATTTTGCCCATTTGCTTGACTGACGACAATCCTACCCATTCTATCCTCTCCCATCTCGGGGTCTTCGGGTTTTGAGCGTAGCGGGCGTGAGATTCATTCTTTCGTCACCAGGAGCGCACTTTTGAGACAGGGCACGAGGCCCGAGGTGATGATGGTTTCTCACCCGAGGCAGCGGCTGAAACAGTCGGCGAAGACGGTTTCCTGTTCTTTCGGGCGGTCGACGATCTCAGAGAAAACTCCGAGGAAGGCTTGCTGGAAATCGACGAGTTGTTTGAGGGAAAGACGGCGGGCAGTCCGAGCGAGGTTTGCGAGATACCAGGGGTTCTGGGCGAAGATGTTGATGCTGTCCTTGACGGTTGGATCGCCGAAACGGTCGGCGTAGGACTGGGCAGCGGCATCGAGGGAACCCTTCCGAATGGTGCCGCGGCCATCGATCTCGATCTCGCCGGAGTCGAGGAGCGACTTGAGGAGGAGGAGCAGCCGGTTGCGGTTGAGGAGGACGTTGAGGAGGGGACGGCCCTCCTTGTGAGAGAAGAAGTGCCGCCGGAGGGCGGTCAGGGCGACCTCGATCCGGAGGGTGTAAAAGGCCTCGGCAGCGTCAAAGAACTGGGCCTCGCCGAATTCGGGAACCCATTCGATGATGTGTTCGGGAAGGATTGCGGGAGTCTCGTCGCCGACCGCGAGGACAAGTTTTTCGATCTCGGAGGCACCCATCCGGATATTGCCGTTGATCTTCATTTTGAGAAGTTCAAGGGCTTCGGGATGGATCTTTTTACCGGCATCGCGGACGCTTTCCTCGATCAACTGTTCGAAGGCGTTCCCCTTGGCAGCGGAGGCGGTTTCGATGAAGCCGGGTTGTTTGGCGACCCACTTGGCGAACGCCCGGCGTTTGTCGAGGGGGGCGGCGGAGAGGATGAGGGTAACGGCCTCGGGATTGATCGATTCAAGGAGTTCGCGGAGCCGTTCGATCTGAACCCGGGTCCCCTCGGCGGAAGCGGTCCGGCCGTCGCCGAGAAAGCCGAGCCCTTTAAACCAGACGATCTTGCGGTCGCCAAAGAGGGAGAGGGTCCGGACGGCCGCAGTGAGCTGGTCCATGGCGGTAGCGACCTCGTCGACAGTGGCAGCATCGCCGTCAATTTCCTCGACCGACATGGGGTCGAGGGCGTTGGCGGCAGCGGTTTGAAACCGTTCGCGGGCGACCCGGTTGACGAGAAAATCATCGTCACCGGCAACGAAAAGAAAAGGAGGAGGGGTGGCCATGTTCAGACGAATGAACTCGGTGGGGTGGTAAGAATTGTCTCGGCGGCAGTAAGGATCTCGCTGACGGGGGCAAGCCGACCCTTGCCCTCGTAGCCGCAGGCGAGCATCCCGCTGGCGGGTTCGACAAAGGTGTGCCGGCGGGAGCGAAGGGTCTCGAGATTGGCAACGGTAGCAGGGTGGGCGAGCATCTTGCCGTTCATTGCCGGGGCGAGGAGGACCGGGCAGGTGCAGGCGAGGTAAAGGGTCGTGAGGGCGTCCGGGGCGAGGCCATGGGCAAAGCAGGCGAGGGTGTGGGCGGTAGCGGGCGCGACGAGGAGGAGATCGGCCTTGTCGGCCAGTTCGATGTGCCCCGGTTGCCAGTCTTCCTCATCCCAGAGGCTGGTGAGGACGGGATTACGGGCGAGGGTTTTGAGGGTGAGGGGCGGGATCAATCGGGTTGCCTCGGCGGTCATGACGGGGAAAACCTGTGCCCCCCTCTGATTCAGTTGGCTGGCAAGATCGGCCGCACGGTAGGCGGCAATTGAGCCGGTGACACCGAGAATGATGGTTTTGCCTGACAGGGGATCGGACATGTGTGAAACGGTAAAGCAGTTTGACGGGCGGGGCGAGAGTGTATCGGCGGGCTTGATCAGGAAGCAGGCGTGGCGGGGGCGGGGTTGGGATCGATCCGGGGGAAGAGAATCGTTTTTTCGCCGAGGGTGGCACCGCTGGCGAGATTTCCCCAGACGAGACAATCCGGTTCCCAGGACGGATCCTCGGGCTGACCGAGGTGGAGGAGGATTTTACGGCTGGACGCGGGCATGACCGGTGCGAGGAGGTGGGCGGCGAGGCGGAGTCCCTCGGCAATGTTGGCGAGAGAGGAGTCGAGGACCGCACGGTCGGCAGGGTCGGAGGATTTGGCGAGCTTCCAGGGGGCCCGGACCTCGGCATAACGGTTGGTGGCGCGAATGAACTGGAAGATGGCTTCGAGACCGCTGTGAAAGAGAAAGCCCTCGAAATGTTCGCGGGTGGTGGCGATGGCCTCGGCGGCGGCTGATCGGAGGGTCTTCTCGGGTTCTTCGATGACGGTAGCGGCAGGGACCACGCCGTCACAATAGCGTGAGCCCATGTTAAGGAGACGGCTGAGGAGGTTTCCGAGATCGTTGCCGAGATCGCTGGTGTAGCGCGTCAGAAAACGTTCCTCGGTAAAATCGCTATCCTGGCCAACGGTCATTTCCCGAACGAAAAAATAGCGGAGAGCGTCTGCCCCGAAAGTGTTGGTGAGTTCGATCGGATCGATCGTGATCCCGGTGCTTTTCGACATCTTCTGCCCGGAGAGGTGCCACCATCCATGTACGAGGAAATGTTTGGGGAGGGGAACACCGATCGCCTTGAGCATGATGGGCCAATAGACAGCGTGGGCGGGGACAAGAATATCCTTTCCGATAACGTGAAAATCGACCGGCCAGTGTTCGGAAAAGCGATCCGTTCCATAGCCAACGGCGGAGATATAATTAATCAGAGCGTCGAACCAGACGTAGGTCACAAAATCCTCGTCAAAGGGAATCGGGATGCCCCAGGAAAGACGGCTGCGGGGGCGGGAGATACAGAGATCGTTGATGGGTTCACGGAGGAATTCGAGGACCTGTTTCTGACGATAGGCGGGATAGACGAAGGTCTCCGTTTTAAGGAAGTCGATCAACCAGTCCTGATATGTACTGAGTCGGAAGAAGTAGTTTTCCTCCTCGATCTCGACGACCTCGCCATAGATCTCGGGCCATAGTCCGTCGACTTTTTCTTTCTCAAGAACGAATTGTTCCTGCCGGACGGAGTAGTAGCCGCGGTAGGTGTCCTTGTAGATATCACCCTTGTCGTGGAGATCCTGCAGAATCCGGCGAACGACCTGTTTGTGACGTTCCTCGCTGGTGCGGATGAAGTCGTCGTTGGAGATCTCGAGCCGTTTACAAAGATCGATAAAGAGCGGGGCGACGCGGGCGGTAAGGGCCTCGGGGGTGGTGCCGGCCTTTTCGGCGGTTTGAACAACCTTTTGTCCGTGTTCATCGATCCCGGTCAGAAAGTGAACCTTCCGTCCGGTCAGGCGGCGATGCCGTGCGATTACATCGGTGAGAACCTTCTCGTAGGCGTGACCGAGGTGGGGTGAACCGTTGGCGTAATCGATTGCGGTGGTGATATAGAAACGCTCCATGTTCAAGAGCGAGCGTAGATGGGGGGAAAGATCAATTCTTAACCCTGATATCGAACGGCTTTTCGTTTCGGGAAATTCGTACTTTCGGGAAAGGGAGGGATTTCAAATCCCTTTGCCCTCGAATGCTCAGAGATTGAACTTCGGCGTCTCAACCCAACTCGGATCGAGGATAACGATCTCGGGACGACCATCATAGAGCATGACCTCGGCATGGGTCTCGAAGGTCGTACCGGGGCGCATTTCGGAAAACTTTTTGAGGAGTTCCTCGTTCGGGCTCCAAATTCGAAACACCTCACTGCCAATCCGGGCAGCCGGAAACTCAGCCTTGACCCGTTCGCCCTTGACCCGGAAGACATCGCCGCGCCAGGCCGAGGGTTCGCGGGCGACATCCTTGAGAAGAGGTCCTTCGAGATCGCGAACAATATAGCCATTCGGAAGTTTGCTGAGACTGTAGTCGATCATCCGGGGCTGGTCATAGCTATCGTCCTCGTAACCCGGGGAGACAACGCGGAACTGAGCGACGATCGGGAGGTGGTCGCTGAGACCGCTGCCGCCGCCTTCCTTGCGCCAGCTGAGGGGGCGGCCCCAGTGATCGGTGTTCAGGCCCGGACGAATGACGTTGGTGAAGGAATTGTCGACGTAAGCAATGCCTCTTCGGTCGTAGAGACCATTCGTAACCAGAAGGTGCATGAGGGTGCCATACATCCCGCGCCAAACCTCGGTGTAGCGGCGGTCGGGGGGAAGTTCATACCAGAGGTTGTAGAGGGCGGTTTCGCGGGGGTCGTCCATCCGGGTTTCGTCGCCGATCGAACGGAGAACATCGTTTATGGCAGCCCTCTTAAAATTGAAGAGTCGTTTCTGGTTGTAGTAGGTATTCAGGTCGCCCCCGACGACAATGTCGGCCTGCGGGTGTATTTTCAGAAGCGTGTCAAGGCGGGAGCGGAGCGTTCGGGCGTTTTCAACCCGGGTGGGCTCGGTGTCTGGATTGGAGGCACCGGCTTTCCAGTGGTTGCTGAAAACGATTAAACGGTGACCATGGACGTTGAGGTGAGCCTCGAGAATTTCGCGGGCACCAGGGGTGGGGAAGGCATAGACCTCGGCAATCGGAAACTTTGAAAAAACCGCGTTGGTGTGGACGCTCGGCTCATAATTGGCGGGCAGATTGGTGGCATTGTCGGGTAGTGCAACGTAATAGGGCCCCATCCCGGCCTCATGAAGGGCCTTGAGGAAGATGGCGTAGGATGGCAACCCGGCGACATCGCGCCGGATAGGCTCGCGAAGAAGCTCGCGCAAGGGAGTGCGCCCGAGGGGACTGGCGAGGAAAGCGGAGGGGGAGGTGATTCCGGACTCGGGAGTTTGGTCCCGTTCGAGTTCCTGAATGAGAATGACCTCGGGTCCGGTCCCATCGCCGATCGTTTTGAGAACCTGGGCGTGCCCCTCGACCTTTCGGAGAAGCATGGCAGGACTGTAAGCCGGGGACTTCCCGCCCTTGTCACCAGACATTTTATAATCACTAAACTCGGCCCGACCGTCGAGATCGAAGACATTTTCGAGGTTGTAGGCGACAACTGAAAAGGGTTTGGATGTTTCCGCGCGAAGTGCTCCGGTCCCGACGAAGGCAATTGCGGTAGTGGCGAGAAAGAAGGTTTGAGAGAGGAGTTTGGAGACCGGCTTCATTTGAAAAGAGCATGAGGGTGCGGTTGACGGATGGGGTGGAATTTCGTTTCGTGGAAGCATGAAAGTGATACGAGCCAAAAGTGCAGGATTCTGTTGGGGAGTCGAACGTGCAATCGATATCGCACGGGATTATGCAACAAAAGGGAAACGTTCAGTTATCACGGATGGTCCGTTGATCCACAACAGTCAAATGATGGAGCGCCTGACCGGGGAGGGAATCAGCGAGGTGGGGGATTACCAGAGTGACAAGGATCTCGCGATTCCAGAGGAGAAAAAGGATGCGGTCCTGGTGGTCCGCGCGCACGGGATCTCGCCCGAACGGCGTCGCTATTTGAAATCCCTCGGACTGGAGTTTCGGGACGCGACCTGCCCGGATGTGGGTATCATCGCAGGGAAGATCCGGGCACACGCGCGGAAAGGTTACCACACCCTGATCTTTGGAGATCCGAAACATCCGGAGGTCGTCGGACTGCTTGGCTACGCCGATGACCGAGGCCACGTAGTTCAGTCGGTGGAGGACATCGATGGGTTGCCAAATGAGATCGGTGACAAGGTCTGTATGGTTTCGCAGTCGACGATGTTCACGCATGAGTTTGAGATGCTGGCCGAGCGGGTGCGGGAGCGGTTCGGGGAGGTTTTGATCTTCGACACGATCTGCGGGGCAACGAAGGAGCGTCAGACTGACCTGCGAAAGTTGGTTCAGGATGGGGCCGAGGCGATTGTAGTGATCGGCGGGCACCATTCGGCGAACACCCGAAAGCTGGCGAAACTGTCGACGATGCATGAGATCCCGACCTACCATATCGAAACGGCGGCAGAGATTGATCCGGAGGAGATGGCTCGGTTCGCGGTTGTGGGGGTAACGGCGGGCGCATCGACCCCCGATTTCATTATCGACGCAGTTTGTGAAAGGCTGGCTTCGATTGAATCAGGAACACCGGTTGCCTGAACGTCGTCGGGATGAGGTCGCGTCCACTCTCCGTCCTCTCCGCCCGAAGAGCGGAGCGACCGACTCGATGGGTGCCGACACATCTGGTCGACAAGCCGGTGTGGGTTCTTTTCGCGCCGAGGCAGCTGCGCGGGGATGACGAGGGAATACCGGTGGAATGGCGAGAGACGTTGGGGCGGATTTGACACGGTCGAGGCAACCGGATTGTCTTCT
Organism: uncultured Puniceicoccaceae bacterium; assembly: GCA_964519935.1. Lineage (GTDB taxonomy): Bacteria > Verrucomicrobiota > Verrucomicrobiia > Opitutales > Puniceicoccaceae > DAISIK01. The sequence goes on from CAZFLQ010000056.1 coordinate 8,690, forward strand.
TCCATGGGTTGGTTTATTTTCACCGTTGTGGTTATTTTATTGGTCGCGTTCTACCTGATGGGTGGGAAGAACTATGTCTGCATCCGTCGAAAGGATTGCTGTGGGATGGGGTGTGGTTGTCTCTTCCCAAAGAAGGCGCCCGACCCGTTGGAAGCGAATTCTGAGTCACCGAAAGAGCGCTCTGATCCTCGTTAACCCGCCCATTTCCGCCGAGACAGGGGTCGGCGGCGCTTCGAGACGAAAATCTGTGGAGAATAGAGGCTGAGACGAAACCCTGAAGGGCAGCGGGATCAGATCCAGCAGTCGGTTGAAATGAACTCTGAGGTTATGTCGAACCGTAGGGCGACCTCCTCGGCGAGTGCCTCGACGCCATGGGTTTCGGTGGCGTAGTGCCCGCAAATGAAGAGATTGAGGGCATTTTCCTCGGCAAAATTGTGGCAATGCTGCTTGAGTTCGCCGGTGATGAGGGTGTCAGCGCCGGCCGCGACCATCGGCTCGATAGCACTTGTCCCGCTCCCGGTGAGAATCGCAATTTTCTGAGGAAGGGCAGGGCCCTTGAGGATTTCGCGGACGCGGTTGGGATACTGTCGGCGCAGCCGGTCGGAGAGTTCTTCGCGGGGAAGACCACCTTCGGTGAGGAGACCAATGGCCTCTCCGGTGTGTTCGAGAAAGGAACCTGATTTGGCGAGACCGAGCTTGCGGGCAACAATCGCGTTGTTGCCGATTTCGGGGTGAAGGTCGAGAGGAAGGTGGGCGGAATAAACGGCAAGATCGTGGTCGAGAGCCAGTTTGAGTTTCCGGTAGTGGCGGCCGGTGATTGGGGTAGGCGGGTCCCAGTAGATCCCGTGATGGACAATGAGAAGATCGATTCCGGCCTCGATTGCTTTTTGAAAGGGGACAAGACCGGCATCGACCGCCGCCCCAACCTTGCGGACCCGTCCGCTGTTCTCGATCTGAAGCCCGTTGCGGGCACCGGGAAAGTCCTCGATCTCGGGGATGCGAAGACGTCGGTTGCAGTAGCGAACAATCGTTTCGAGATCAGCCATGCGAGTCAGATTGAGGATAAGCCGTGTCTTCTTCAAGAAAAGTCGCGGCGTCGTGGGTTAGGTCGAATCGGCTCGACCCGGAGGGAGGAATCGGCAATCAATCCCCGGCGTTAATCGAAGATGCCGTTTTTTGTTTCCATGTTTCTGAGATTCGGGCCTGACCGCGCGGGGAAAAGTCGGAACCGGATGGGGCGGTCAAAACGGGGTCAGGTTGTTCCCTATCTGATTTTCGGACTGGCGATTCTGGGCGGTTGTCTGGCGATTTGGGTGGGGTGGGAGATGACGCAGGCGGAGCGTTCGGATTGGACCGATGACGACGGGACGGGAGTTTCGGTACAGCTGGGGACGGCGGCGTCGGTGGATCGGGATGGCGATTCCAGTCTTTTGTTGGGGGTCGAGACCGAACCGGTGACAATCCCGGTGTCGGCTGTTTCGGAAGACATCGACAATCCTTCCAACTGGATCGAGGTGGAACCGCCGAGGGCTGCGGCGGGGAGCATCCCACTGCCGGGAACCTTTCGAGTCGAAGGGAAGGGCCGGTTTGAGACCGGCGAGGATCCGGAGGGCGAGCGGAAGGGGGCGGGAGTAGCAATCCCTCCGGTCAAGACGGGGGCCGAAGCGGTTGACGCGGACGAGGACGTCGCGCCAGCGAAAGCAGCTTTTGAGGCGATTCGGGCACTGGCAGACAGGCTGGACGCAGAGAACCTTGCGCCGACCGGATACATTCAGGGCAAGACCCTGGCGGAGGCAGCGGAAAAGGAGGAACGGGACGAAAAGGTTGGGGCAGCGGTCTATCTATACGGGAGGGCAGCCGATCTGATGGGCGGGGCGGTGTTCGACGCGGCGATTGCGGGATTGAGGTCGGATGTTGCGGCGACGGGAATACCACCGGAAGTGGTCGCGGCAAGTCCGGTTTGGAAGGAAGTTCTGGGCAATGTTCGAGTTGCCCGTGAAAATCTCGAGGCAGGTTCGGTTGAGGATGCCGTTGCGGTGATATTCCTCGCGCGGAAAAGGGTAAATGATGTACGTATCCAAATTTTGGATACAAAAAGAGCGGAAGCAGCGGCGACGGTTTCGCGGGGCGAGGTGGCGGCAGGGCGCGAAATCTATCGGCAGATCCTCGACTGGTCACCGGATGATGCGGAGGCGAAGGCCTTCATTGAGCGGAACCGTTTTCGAGCGGGGGAGCGCTGGGAGAATACGATCGGGATGGGGTTTGTCTATGTCCCGGGGGGCCGTTTTCTGCGGGGATCGCCCGCCAGTGAGCCAGAGCGGGATTTGGACGAAGGGCGGAGTGAGGTTGTGATCGCGGATGGATTTTTCATCGGGATCGGCGAGGTGACGCAGGCCGAGTGGGTCGGGGTGATGGGTGCTTTGCCATCGGCGGTCGAATCGGGTGGGGAGATCTGGCGGGGGGATGGTCTCCCAATCCACTCGGTAACCTGGGACGAGGCGATGGCCTTTTGCGCGGCATTGTCGGAGCGGGAGGGACGCGTCTATCGACTGCCGACGGAGACGGAGTGGGAGTATGCGGCGCGGGCGGGAAGTGGAGCTGCCTTCGTGAACGGGATGGATCAATTGGTGCGAGGTGAGGCGGTTTTGGCGTTCTCGGACGGACGGCGTCCAAAGGGACCATCGTCGGTTGCGGAGGGGGAAGGGGTTTTGGTGAATGCTCTCGGGCTGGTGCATGTTCACGGAAACCTTTGGGAGTGGACGGCGGACATCTATGGTCCTTATCGGGAGGGCGAGGCGGCGGACGATTTGCTGGCGGGGATGAAAGTTGTCCGGGGCGGTTCCTTTATTGATCGGCCGCAAAGCGCGCGCCTGGCGAACCGCTGGGCCCGCCCGGCGGAAACGGCGAGTCCTTACATCGGGTTTCGGGTGGTTGTGGAGGTGTGGTGAGGGTGGTGGATAGGGTGGTGGATAGGGTGGCGGGAGCTGGAGGGTTGCGTCGTGGACGGGGCTTGTGCGGAGCGGTCGTCGCGAGCGACGCCCCTCCAGGGAAGCGTTTCATTCTTGCCTGATTCGGGTAGTTGATCGATCTTTTGACTGTGACAAATCGGGCGCGAGATTGGCTGGATCAGGCGATTGATGATCTCCGTTGGGGCGAGGCCTCGTTGGCTTCAAGGTTTTTCTCCCAGACCTGCTTCATTGCGCAACAGGTTGCAGAAAAGGCAATGAAGGCACTGGCTTACCATCGGGGAGCCGAGTTCGTGCGGGGACATTCGGTTCTGGTCGTCTGCCGGGAGCTGGAGATCAATGGGGATCTCGAGGAGGCCGCGCAGCGATTGGACCAATACTACATCCCGACCCGCTATCCCGACGCGCAGCCGGCAGGGGCCCCCTATCGATTTTTCACCGCTGCCCAAGCTGAGGAGGCGTTGGAGCTGGCTGGGCGGTTTATTGAGAAAACGGAGACAGAAATGTCGCTCGATCTGCGATGAGGTCCGTAATCTGGAAGTCGGCCCGTCGGACTGAGCCCCCCGGCGACTTTATCGAGCGGGCTTGCGGACTGCTTGCGGGGAAAGTGGAGGCGGCCTATCTGTTTGGAAGTTTCGGAACCCGGGCCTTTCGAGCGGGCAGTGATATCGACCTGATTCTGGTAACCGAGACGGAGCTGCCTTTTGTCGAGCGACCGCGTTTGTTCAGTGACCTCTACGATCTTTTTCCGGCCCTCGATCTGTTGGTTTACCGGAGGGAGGAGTTGACCGAATTGCTAAAGGAAGAAACCGGGTTTTGGGCCTCGGTTAAGGGCAGCCTGAGGGAGTTGCCGGTTGGTTGCGGAGGTTCTCGGGGTTCCAGGGTCACTGAACCTCGCCATTGACCCAGATGTTGTTGGGGTTCCAGTGACCGTTCCTGGTATCGGGGCCGAACCAACCAAGATGATTTTCATCGGCATCGCCGCCGTGGGGATTGCCACCGTTGCCACGGTCATCCTCGGATTCGAGCGATATCCGTCCATCGGCCCAGGCGACGATGGCCTTGCCGTTGGCGCGGAAATGGGTGGTCGGTGACGGTTTGCCCCCGCCGCCGGGCCAGAAGGGTGGTTCGGTAAAGGGATATTCCTGAACCCCTTCTTTGCGGGCGTAGGCGGAAGTGGCGAACATGATGGTGTTGGAGGGATCGGCGATTTGGTCGATGCGGAGGGAGGGTCGCCCCATCCGGTTGCCTTCGACGCCACCGATGTAGGCGGAGTTGTAGCCGTAACCGCCAGTTCCCAGTTCAAAGGAGGGTCCGTCCGGTGGGAGAAGGGCCTCGAGGAGGGGACAGACCGCAGCGCGGGCCTCGTGGCTGAGGTAGGGGCTGAGGTATCCCCGGGTCCGGTCCCATTTTCCGCCGACCATTTCGGCGCACCAGCGCTTGTTGTTTCTCTCGTTGGTGGCGTAGGCAAAACGTCCGTTATTGGACATGGCATGGGCGAAATTGGCCTGGACCAACTGGCGGAGATTGGAACGGGACTCGGCAATCCGAGCCTGATCAAGAACGGCCCCAATAGCCGGCAGGAGGAGGGCGGTGAGCAAGGAAAGGATTGCGATGACCGAGAGGATTTCGATCAACGTAAAGCCTCCGCGACTTTCCGGGAGCGTGGCGGAGTGTGACCGAAGGGAATGAATCATGACAGGTGTAAACCTGTTCATGCAAAGGGGATGGTTCAAGCTTAATGGCAAACCTTTGCCAGTAAAGTTGATCTCAAGATTCCCCGTTCACGGAGGAGGGGGTGGTCCCGTTCGGGGCGGAGTGGTGGTCGGTATCGTCGGCCGGTGTCGGGGGCGGGCTTGCCTGCACGATTTCCTCAAAAACGCCGATCGCGCGGTATTTTTGGTAGCGGGCTTCGAGAAGGTCTTCAACCGGTGACGTCCGGATCTCGTCGAGATGGCGGGAGATGGACTTGAGGAGTGAGGCGGCGGCAGCGGCGGGGTCACGGTGGGAACCGCCGAAGGGCTCCTCAACGATTTCGTCGGCGACCCCGAAATCGAGGAGGGCGCGACTGTTGAGGGCGAGGGCCTCGGCAGCCTCGGGGGCGTGGGCGCGGTCTTTCCAGAGGATCGCGGCGCATCCTTCGGGGGAGATTACCGAATAGTAGGCGTTTTCGAGCACAATCACGCGATCTGCGAGGGCGGCCCCGAGAGCCCCACCGGATCCGCCCTCGCCGATCACGATGGCGATGATGGGGACTTCGAGCAGGCTCATTTCACGAATGTTGACGGCGATAGCCTCGGCAACATGACGTTCCTCCGCGCCGATACCGGGGAAGGCACCGGGGGTGTCGATGAAAGAGATAACCGGCATGCGGAATTTTTCCGCCATTTTCATCAGGCGGAGAGCCTTGCGATACCCCTCGGGGTGGGGGCATCCAAAGTTGCGGCGGAGGTTTCCCTTGGTGTCGCGGCCCTTTTGTTGACCGATAATCATGACCGGACGGCCCTGAAAGAAGGCTGGACCCCCAACAAAGGCGGGGTCATCGCGATAGAGGCGGTCGCCGTGAAGCTCCTCAAAATCCTCAAAGAAGAAACCGATGTAGTCGAGCGAGGTCGGTCGCCGTGGATGTCGGGCGATCTGGACTTTCTGCCAAACCGAGAGGTTTGAATAAACGGTCCGCTTGGTCTGCTCGATTTTGCGCTCGAATGCGGCCATCTCTTCGGAGACATCGACGTGGGATTTCTCGGAAGTCTCGCGGAGGGACTGCAATTGTGCTTCCAGTTCGCGGAGTGGTTTTTCGAACTCCAGCGTGTAGTGGGACGGGTCCATT
>CAZFLQ010000057.1:0-10326 GCA_964519935.1 uncultured Puniceicoccaceae bacterium
GGTCCGGATGTTTGGGCTTTCGTTTCCGGGTGGTCAGGCGAGTTATTTTCCTCCATCTTTCAATCATGAAACAGTCTCTTGCCTTAATCTCCCTTTTCATCATCACACTCCTCATCGCAGGGTGCGGGTCGGAAAAAGGATCCTCCGGGGCCCCGGCCGTCGACGCGGATGAACCCGATTCGGCGGATGTCCGATTTGAAACCTTCAATGTGATCCGGGATCGTTCAGTCGAGTTCATGCAGGAACGAGCTTACACCGACGCGGTCGCTTTATCCGGGGATGTTACCGCGATTGCCTCGCGCGATGGCCGATTCTGGGCCGGAGACGAGAACGGGAAGGTGGTCGAGGTGGAACTTCAAATTGTCGGCGAATACGAAAACCGGGAAACGGCTATCATCAACGAGGGCACCGTGACAGGCGCGGTCGCCTGCATTCACCCGCAAGAAGACACGATTCTGGTCGGAAGCCTCGCCGACGGGTATAATGGACTCACCCTCCATCTCCTCGAATCCGAAACTTTGAACGTGATGCAATCCGCTGCCGTTGAACTCGGTTCTGCAAAGCCGGGGTTCACGAACTTCGCGGTAACTAATGACGCGGTCTACCTTCTCACCGCCCGTCCGGACCTTCTCCTTCGTCTCAATCCCTCCGATCCGTTGAATCCCGAACCGGTCGAGACCGCCCCCGGTGCCGGACCCATCCGGGGAAAGGATTTGGCGTTTGATGGTTCCATTCTCTGGATTCTTTCCGCCGGGGCCGTGTTGCAAGGACTCGATCCGGTGTCCGGTTCCATTGTCAAGACGATCGATCTTTCTCCCCTCGGCGTCGACGCAGGAGCCTATGCACTGCGATCTCTGGGCGGTCGGCTCTACTGCTGGAAGGGAGAAACCCTCTGGTCAATTGATCCATCGGGGGAGAAAATCCTCGGTTCCTACACCACCGACCGGGTCGTCGATGATCTCGAAATGGCAGGCGATGACCTCGTTCTCGGGCATGATTTTGCCTTCGATTTTCTCGACCCGGAAACACTCGCCCTCCGCCGCAAAAGCGCCATCTACGGCGGAGAAAACTTCATCGTTATCGCTCCCTGAACCCACATGCCGCACGGGTTTGACGAACTGCCGGACCCTCCATCTACCATCCGACCCTCCAGGGTCTGCTACTCTCACTTGTCGAGGCGGCGAACCGCTTCCCAATCCGGTTCCTCTTCCAAAGGGGGTAATTCGTGCTCCTCTCCGGTATAGCCTCCCGTCCCATCGGCATTTGCGTCTCCGCCGCCGGCCTCCTGATTCTCGATTGCCGCCATCCGAAGTTCAGTCTTTTCCTCCAGGCGCCGGACAAACTCGGGATAGTCGAGGATCTCAAACCGTCCGTCGAAATGCTCCACCAGCGCGGTCAGCGATTCGACCCAGTCCCCCGAATTCAGATAATGAATCCCGTCAACATCCTTGTCTGCCGCCGTGTGGATGTGCCCACAGATGACCCCCTCGCATTCCCGTTTCTCCGCCAGTTCCTTCAGCTTTCCTTCAAACTTGTCGACAAAGCTGACCGCCGACTTGACCCGCGCCTTGATCATTTTCGAGATCGAATAGTAGGGCTTGCCCCTCCAATGGCGGTATTTGTTGTAGACCCGGTTGAGCCTCAAAAGTGATTGGTAACCAATATCACCGAGAATCGCGATCCACTTGTGATTCGTCGTGATCGAATCAAATCCGTCCCCATGGACGACCAGATAACGCTTTCCCGCCGCTTCGTGAATGTGCTCCTCAACAATCGCCAGCTTGTCGAAATAAAGCGGCAGGAACCGGTGGAGAATATCGTCGTGGTTGCCGCGCAGGTAGATGACCTCGGTGTCTTTCTTTTCCAGTTTTTTCAGAACCAACCGGATACAGCGGGTGTGCGCCTTTGTCCAACCACCGCGACGCGACAAACTCCATCCATCAATGATGTCCCCGTTCAGGATCAACTTCTCCGAATAGGTGTGTTTTAGAAAGTGATTCACCTCGTCGATTTTGCAGTCGACTGTGCCCAGGTGGACATCGGACAGGATGATCGTTTTGAACTTTAAGGTCGAACTTTTCACAGGCGTGGTTTCTTCAAATTCGCCCGACTCCAACGACGGCGTCAAAACGTCTGTTCCCTCCACCCCTGATTTTGACAGATTCGTCACGCTTTCGGCAGAAATCGCAAAGCAACGAGACAGGCAAGTGCCGCCTCAATCACAAAATATGCGTACTCCTCAAACGGAATGTGCCCGAGTAATGGTGTCGTCTCGCTCAGTCCGGCAAACGGATACCAAAGCGAAACGCCCTCTCCGAACCCCCAAACCCCCAGGAAAACCGCGTAGTTATCCCAAGGCGTCGTATACACAAATGCGAGCACCGCAACCACGCTAAAGCAGACTACATGTGCCAGCCGTAAACGTTCCCTCCAGAGAATCGTCAATCCCACCAATAACGGCAGGGTAAATAACAGATGGTAGCCCCAATAGGTCATTCGATCCTCATCGGATTACCAGACGGTTTACGTTTTCGCAACCCGCCACGGTATTCAATCGGCGCAAAAGATTTCGCTCCTCGAAACGAAGAACTCCCCGGATCTGCGGATGACTCGTCGCGATGAACAGTGTACCGTCCTCCGTCAGACGTTCCGGTACACAGCCTTCCGACAATTTGGGCCCCAACAATTCTCTCCATTGACTCAGCAAAACCTTGATCGGGGAATCCTCCTCAATCCGGTATTGCTTCAACAGTCCGTCGACCGCGTCACCAACTGGACGCGCCCGGTCCTCCCGGCCCCGGTCAAACCATTCACTTAAACCCCGGAACGCGTGTACCACCCTCGCCTCTGAACGATAGAAAGCCATCAATCCTCCACGAGTGTCCCTACCCCGAAAAGAGCCGCGATCTCGTCGAGCGTCCCGGCACCCTCGAAGGGCAAATACCCCCAACCGTCATCGAGAGCCCCACGATCCCGCACTGGATCATCCCCGACATGCAATATCCGCTCTGCCCGGACCCCGAGGGCATTCCGCACATAACGAAAAAAACGGGGATCCGGTTTTTCGTATCCAAACTCATCGGACACAAAGACCCGGTCAAACAATCCCATCAGTTCCATTTCCCGGAAAACCCGTCGCAACCGCGAATCGTTGTTCGAACTGACAATCACTCCGATGCCTCCTCCCCGCAGACGCTTCACCAGCTCGGGCCAGCGGGAATCCACCAGCTTCCAGGACTCGCCCCGCGCAAAGGTCTCCCAGAGCGAATCGAATACCCCATCAAGCATCTCCGAACGCATGAAAGGCCCCAACGCCTTGGCGACGATCCGGCGCCAGTAGGGCCGGGCCTCACCCACCCCGACCAAGCGGTCCTCCGCCGCATAGGCCTCATAAAAACGCCGCCCGACCTCATCAGGGTCCGGCGTTATTCCGTAAGGCTCCAAGGCACGTGCGTAAAGTGCCCCCACCGAAGGGTTCGGGCCGATCAAGGTTCCGGCTGCATCCAGACTGACCCATCGAATCTTTGCTTCCGCACTCATCTCAACGGTTCAATAAATCGCCCGCCTTTTCGAGAACACCACGCTCCTCAGGGGTCAGCGCCCCGAAGCCTTCCTCGTTAATTTTGTCGAGAATCCGGTCCACCTCCACCTTGAGATCGGAGGCAGGCTTTTCCTCGCGCAAGTTCACCTTGTAGGCTGTCCGCCTGATCGTACTCGTCTTTGCCGGACGCTTCGCGAAACGGCCCATCAGCCCTTCCGTTGCCAGCCAGGAGGTTCCCGCGAACCGTCGTGACGACGACCAATAGGTCCGGAAAAAAAGAACCCCGATCGCAAACCCGCCGAGGTGCGCCGAATGCGCCATAACACCCCCTCCCTTGATCTCGTAAATCAACAAGCCGAAAACATCGATCCCCAGCACCCCGAAAAACAGGTATTTCAGCCGAATCGGAATCGGCGGGAAAAGAAGAAAGGCCATCTGCTCCCACCGGGTCAGACAAACCACCGCCAGGAGCGACATCACCCCTGCCGAGGCTCCTACGATCATCCCGCCGCCCATGTAAAAGTGTAACCCCGACCACGATAGCCCACCTACAAAGATCCCCGCCAGATACAGCTGCAGGATTGTCAGATCCGAAAAGTCCTCCCGCAACGCCCGCCAGAGGATGAACGTCCCAAACCCGTTCAAAAGAAGGTGGATCGGGCCGAAATGAAGCAACCCATAAGAAAACAAGGTCCAGATTTGCCCCTCGGTCAGGTTCGGAATGCTCAGGGCAAGATATTCCGGCACAAAACCGCGATCGCTACCTGTCCGCAGTAATCCGTTCTGCCCCAGGCCAACCTCGAAAAATACCTGCAACAGGAACCCCCCAAAGAGGACCAGCAAAACCTTCCCCAGTATCCCCAACCCCGAACCGGAATCCGGACGGTAACCCTCTTGCATATATGGACGATCGTAGAGCACAACCAACCAAGTCTAGCACGCTCCGTGCACAAGTCGAGACCAGTCCACAATCAACGCCCGCTCCAAAGTCGTTCGCCCTCGAAAATTGCATCCATCGTTGCCGCAATCCGTGCCGAGACCTCCGAACTCAGTCGATTAACCTCTCCAAAGCGCTCCGACGCCAGATCGACGGGGCTGACCTCGGCAGCATCCTCGTCCTTGATCGCCGTTACCAACGTCCTCAATTCGACCATCAATGGCTCAAAGGCTTCCCTGGTTTCGCTCAGGTTATCCTGAATTGCCCGGAAAACTTCATTCACCGCTGCGCGACGACCGTCGCTCATCGAATCAATTCGCGCCCCGCGCGATGCCGCCATTTCGACCTCCCACTGCCGAAACTCACGCTCCGCCGATTGCTCAAGGGCCTCCGCCCGCGCCGTTACCCGGTTGGCCCTGCGCTCGAGCCTCCGGAACGCCTCCAGATATCCGTCCGCCGCCTCTTCCGCGTTGCCGGGATCAGCAACCATCAGAACAGCCAAAGCCGAAACCGTTTCACTCAACGCTTTCGACCCCTCATCGAGAGCCGATTCAAGCCGCTGCAGCGAGGTCGCCTCGCGGTAAACCCTCTGCGATCCCGTCGTCGCACATCCCGAGAGCAATCCCGACAACCCCGCCGCCAGTAACACTACAAACCACAGACGTCCCATCAGCTGTAAATCTTCAGTAGAGTGTCAGCCATTTCCGAAGGGGTTGGCGCCACCGCAATCCCGGCATCTTCCAACGCCGCGACCTTTGCCTCCGCCGTACCCTCACCCCCCGAAACAATCGCCCCGGCATGCCCCATCCGGCGCCCCGGGGGGGCCGTTGTTCCAGCGATGAAGGCCGCCACCGGCTTGCGGACGTGCTCCTTGACATAGGCCGCCGCCTCCTCCTCGGCCGTTCCGCCGATCTCGCCGATCATGATGATCGCCTCGGTTTCCGGATCATTGTTGAACAGCTCCATCGCATCCCGATGACTCGTTCCGTTGATCGGATCCCCTCCGATTCCGATACAGGTGGACTGGCCATACCCGCGTTGGGTCAACTGCCAGACCGCCTCGTAGGTCAGGGTTCCCGACCGCGAGACGACCCCAACCTTACCCGGCTTGTGAATGTAGCCCGGCATAATCCCGATCTTGCACTCTCCCGGGGTGATGATTCCGGGACAGTTCGGACCAATCAAACGGGTCTTCGTGTTATGGAAATACAACCGGCGACGAACCTCCGCCATGTCCCGCACCGGAATCCCCTCCGTGATGCAGATTACCAGATCCAACTGACAGTCGATCGCCTCAAGGATCGAATCGGCCGCAAACGCCGGCGGAACGAAAATCACCGAAACGGTCGCACCCGTCTTGTCGACCGCCTGATGCAAGGTATCGAATACCGGAACCTGCTCTTCGAACAAATTCCCTCCTTTGCCCGGGGTCACCCCCGCGACGATTTGGGTGCCGTAGTCGAGGCACTGCCTGGCGTGAAACCCGCCGGCTTTTCCGGTAATCCCCTGAACGACGACCCGCGTGTCCTTGTTGACGAGAATGCTCATGATGAAAGTCTTCCTGTTTTCGGTTTAATCTTAATGGCTTAACCCGCCTTGACCTCGGCCACGATTTTTTCCGCCGCTGCCGAAAGTGAATCCGCCGGCGTCAGCTTTAGACCGCTCTCCGCGAGGATCCGTTTGCCCTCCTCAACATTTGTGCCTTCAAGCCGAACCACCAGCGGCACCTTCAGCTCAATGTTCCGGGCCGCTGCCACGATCCCCCGCGCGATGATATCACACTTCATGATACCCCCGAAGATGTTCACGAGGATTCCCTTCACTTTCGGATCGCTCGTGATAATCCGAAAGGCAGCGGTCACCTGGTCCTCATTCGCTCCTCCACCCACATCGAGGAAATTCGCCGGCTCCCCGCCAAAATGCTTGATGATATCCATCGTCGCCATTGCCAGACCCGCCCCATTTACCAAACACGCGATGTCTCCGTCCAGCGCGATGTAGGAAAGGTTGTATTTCGAAGCCTCGATCTCCTTCGGATCCTCCTCGTTCAAGTCCCGCAACTGCTGAATCTCGGGATGCTGGAAAATCGCGTTGTCATCAAACGTCACCTTCGCGTCCAAAGCCTCGATCGCCCCCGAGGGCGTCGTAATCAGCGGATTGATCTCAACCTGCATCGCGTTCTTCTCCCAATAGAAACGATAAAGGCCAGCCAGAATCCGCGCGAAATGCTTGATCTGATCCCCCTCGAACCCAAGCGCAAAAGCCACCTGCCGCGCTTGGTGGTGGCGCAAGCCCAGCGTCGGCGGAACATAAACCCGGATAATCTTCTCGGGGTGCGTCTCGGCTACTTCCTCGATATCAACCCCGCCCTCCGTCGAGGCAATGATCACCGACTGGGCGGTCGCCCGGTCCATGATCACCGCGAGGTAGTATTCCTTTTCAATCTCCGTCGCCTCCGTGAAAAAAACCGTCTCTACCCTTCGACCCGCCGGCCCGGTTTGCTTCGTCACGAGGGTGTTGCCCAGCATCTTTGCAGCATAGGTCTTCGCCTCCTCCGCATTGTCGGCGATTTTAACGCCTCCCTGAAATCCATCCAGGAACGTTCCTTTACCCCGCCCCCCTGCATGAATCTGCGCCTTCACGACGATTTTTTTGTCCTTCGGGAGGTGGCTGATCGCGGCCTCACATTCGCGGGCGCTTTGCGCCGCATATCCTTTTGCGACGGGGATTCCGTAGTCGGCGAAGAGGCGCTTGGCCTGATACTCGTGAATATTCATGGGTCTTGGAGGAACGTTTGTGTAACCACGCCAGTTGAGCCCTTCGATTCCTTCCGGTGCAAGGGAAAAAGGTGACCCCGGTGCCCCGTCCCGAAAACTTATCCCTATGTCCCCATCCTTCGACATCCCCCCTTCGACCCCGAAATTGTTACAAATGCGTCACACTTTTCCTTTGACCCATCCCCCCACAACGGGGATTTTCAACCGCCTACATCCCCTCAACTTGATTTTAATGGGAACTGAAATTGAAAGAAAATTCCTCGTCGATCCATCCACGTTTCCCGGCTTCAAAACCCGGAAATCGATCGAACAGGCCTACATCGACCCCAATGGCCTTGAGATCCGCGTTCGGCGATCCGATTCCAGCGCAACCCTTACCCTGAAATCCGCCGGGGGTGGTCTGCGCCGAATTGAACACGAGTTCCCGATCGACCTCGCTGCCGCCGAATCTCTCCTTGAATCCCTCGGTGAGCGCAACCGGATCCGCAAAACGCGCCACGTCGGCCAGTTCGGAGAAAAATGCTGGGAGGTCGATGTCTTTCACGGCAACAACGACGGCCTCGTCCTCGCCGAAATCGAACTTGCGTCCGAGGATGAATCCTTCCCCCTCCCCCCTTGGGTCACCCGCGAGGTCACCGGCGATCCCGCTTTCACCAACGCCGTCCTCGCCCAAATGCCGGTCCGTCCCGATCTCGCACCGTCAAGCCATGAATCCTGAGGCCGCCGTTTTCGAGTTCATCGATCCATCTGTCACCGGGAAGTTTCTCGACATCGTTCGCCGGCTCCTCACGCTCCGGGATGCAAAAACCGAGATATTCCGCGAGACGCTCTACGATACCTTTGACTGGCGCCTCCTCGCCAAAGGGAAGCTCGTTGTGCAAACCGGCACCCTCTGGACTCTCAATACCGTTAATCGCTCCGGCCCCGCCATCGCTTCAACCCGACACGTTCGCCGAATCGGTCCCCTCCCGGCTAATGCGTTTCCCGAGGGTTCCGATCTGCAGACCGCTCTCTCGCCGCTGATCGACCCGCGCGCCCTCATTCCGATGGCCACGATTGAAGTGAACCGTCAGATTCACCCCTGCCAAAACTCCGACCGCAAGACCGTCATCCGGATCATCATCGAAGAACGGCGGGTCGCCGAGGGGCCCAACGCCGGCACCTACATTGGCCAATCCGTCCACGTCGATCCGCTCCGCGGCTATGCCCCCTTCGCCGCCACGGTAATTGAAGAGGCCGCCGCCGTTGGTCTCCAACCCACCGCCGACCCTTCCCGCCCGACCCTCCACGCCCTCTCCATCTCCGGTGCCGAACCGAACGGATACACTTCAAAAATCGAACTTGTTCTCGACCCCCTCAGCAGTGCCCGCGAGGCCGCCCGCGAGATCCATCGGCACAGTCTCCGCGCCATTCGGGCCAACCTCGAAGGAATGCGCGAAGATATCGATATCGAGTTTCTCCACGATTTCCGTGTTGCCGTTCGCCGCACCCGCTCCGCCCTTTCCCTCATCCGCGGAATCTACCCCCCCGCCGATCTTGAAACCTTCAAGTCGACCTTCAGCGATCTCGGTCGGCGGACCAACCGCCTCCGCGACCTCGATGTTTATCTTCCCAAACAGGAGGCCTACCGCCAACGGATTCCAGAATTTCTCCGCGACGACCTCGACCGCTATTTCGACACCCTCCGCGAGGAGCGCAAACGTGTCCGCCGCCGATTCGTCAAGGATTTTGTCCCCAAAAAAATCGATCCTTTGCTCGACCAATGGGAAAAATGTCTCGAATCCCGCAAGCTCCCGACCGAAGATTGTCCCAACGCCCTTCTTCCGATCCAACCCGTCGCCCGCAAACTGCTCGCAAAACGCCTCCGCCGGATCTTCGCCGAAGGCATCGCCTTGACCCCGGAGACCCCCGACGCCCTCTTTCACGAACTGCGGATCGATTTTAAGAAAATCCGTTACCTGACCGAATTCTTTGCCTCCCTTTTCCCCGACGACAACCTCGGTCCGCTCGTCAAAGCGCTTCGCCGGATCCAGAATATCCTCGGCGACCTCAACGATATCGCCGTTCAACAAGAAGGCATTCGTGATGCCCTCGACCAAATGGATCCAGCCATCCCCGGTGCGATCGGGACAGCCGCCGCCCTCGGGGCCCTTTCCCGCAGCTTTGACGAGGGCAAAGCAACCCTCCGTGACGACTACTTTCGTGCCTTCGCCCGGCTGACATCCCCAAACATTCTTCAATCGGTCGAGACCCTCTTCGGCCCCAAGCCCCTCGAGCCCCTGCGGACTTGAACCCACCGAAATCATGAAGATTCTTTCAGTATACAACATGAAGGGCGGGGTCGGCAAAACCGCCACCGCCGTCAACCTTGCCCATCTCGCCGCCAGCGCCGGGCTGCGGACCCTCCTCTGCGATTTTGATCCCCAGGGTGCCTCCTCCTATTACCTCCGGATCCAGGCCGAGGACGGCATGAAGCCACGCAAACTTCTCAAGGGAAAATCCTTTGCGCACCGTCAGGTCAAAGAATCCGACCACCCCGGTCTCGACCTCCTTCCCGCCCACCTCGACTACCGCAATTTCGACATCCTCCTCAACGAGGGGAAACAATCCAAAAAACGCCTCCGCGCCCTCCTTAACAGTTTTCGCTCCGACTATGACCTCCTCGTCGTCGATGCCCCGCCCAACATCACCCTCCTCTCTGAAAACATCTTTCACGGCTCCGACCTCGTCCTCATCCCCCTCATTCCGACCACCCTCTCCCTCCTCACGTATCAACAAATCCGTGACTTTTTCCAATCCGAGGGCATTCCCTTCAAGAAAACCCGCGCCTTTTTCTCGATGGTCGAAAAGCGCAAAAAGCTCCACCGCGAGACCGTCGAGCATGCCCTCGCCCAAAAACCGTTTTTCCTCCACGCAACCATCCCGATGGCCAGTATGATCGAACAAATGGGCCCCCGCCGCGCCCCCGTCGCCACCAACCAGGCCAGGCGCACGACTGCTCAAGGCGTTAAGCACGTCGCCGCTGCGCGACAGCAGCGTGATCGGGTTGATCGCGGCGCCGAGCGCTTCTT
>CAZFLQ010000057.1:10336-14316 GCA_964519935.1 uncultured Puniceicoccaceae bacterium
TTTCCCCCAAAATCCCCCGCCGTTCAGGCCTACCGCAGCCTCCTTGCCGAGGCCCTCCTCTGCCTCGGCATCGACCTCACCACCCAACCTCAAAATTCAAATCTCAAATCTCAAATCTAAAACCCTCATCCCCACCCCCTCTCTCAAATCCCAAATCCCAAATCCCAAATCTCAAATCCTAAATCCCCCATCCCCTCAGCCCCATCACCCGGCACCGACCCTCGCCCTGCCGCTCCATCTCCCCGATCAGCCCCGCCACATCCTCAACCACCACATAGGGGATACCAAAACCCGCCGCGACATCCGCTGTCGCCACCGTCTGCGGCGTTCGGAAACAGGTCTCGTAAACATCCCCCACCCGCGACACCGGTAAACGGTCGAAAATCCTCCCGCCACCGTTCTCGATCACTAAAATCGTCAACCGACCGCTAATCGCCCGCGCACTCAACAAGGCATTCACGTCGTGCAGAAAGGCGAGGTCGCCACACAAACAAAAGACCGTCTCACCTGCGATCGCATAGCCCAACGCCGTGCTCACGTTTCCGTCAATCCCGTTCGCCCCCCGGTTCGCCGTCAGGGTCAATCCCCGCGCGACCGCCCCGAACCCGGACTCCGCATACCGCACCGCCAGACTGCTCGCGAAAAAGACCACACTCCCCTCCGGCACCGTCTCCGCGATCACCTTGCAGACCGTCTCCCCACACCACGCTTCCGCCCCCAATCCGCCCTCCGACCGCTCAGCCTCCGCCCGAACCCAGGCCTCCGCAAAGCTTCCCAGACCACCCCCCGGCACCGCCAAATCCGCCAACCCCTCCGGATCAATCGGCAGCCGCCCCCCATCCATCCGATTCGGATCGTGATTTCCGTATCCGTCATCCACTTGCACGTAGTAGAGACGGTCCCGCATCGCCGCCAGCCAGTTGCGGAGCCTCTTTGATGTCGGCAACCCCCCTATCTGCACCACCACCTCGGGCTCCAGATCCGGTCCCAGCCCCACCTCCAACAGCCGCTCATACGATACCACCAGAGAATCAAACCAATCCGCCCGCCCCCGCGCCGAGGACACCACATCGGCCAAAACCGGGTACCCAAGGATTCGCGACAGGGCCGCCACCCCCCGCAACCCACGATCTTCATCTCCGAAATAGGGCGCCCCCATCACGATCAAGCCTCGTCCTGACCGCTCCCGCAGACGCCGCACCGCCTCGAGACGCGTTTCCATCCGCCGCCGCCGAATCGGCTCAATCCCGTCGACAATTGCCCCGAGATCAAAAGGCGTATCCAAAATTCCATTACATCCAACACTGGCAAACGGAGCGAGTGGATCCCGGAAGGGTAAATTGAGATGAACCGGCCCCGGGCGCGGTCCGAGCGCCTCCCGCACCGCCCTTAACCCCGTTTCCCGCAGATAGTGCCAGGCCGCCGCATCCGCCTCCGGCAAGCCCACGTTCGCCGACCAGTGAACATAACGCCCGTAGATCCCCACCTGATCAATCGTCTGCCCCGATCCGCAGTCCTGCATCTCAGGCGGACGGTCCGCCGTCATCACGATCAAGGGCGCCCGGCTATACCACGCTTCGATCACCGCGGGAAAATAGTGTGCCACCGCGCTCCCCGAGGTGCAGATCAACCCAACCGGCGCCCCGCTTCGCCGCGCCAGTCCCAATCCGATAAAACCCGCCGACCGTTCATCCAGCACCACCGTCACCCGCAGACCGGGACAGCGCGCCACCGCCAAAACCAAAGGCGTCGACCGCGAACCCGGACTGACCACAACCTCCCGCACCCCTGCCCGTTCCAACGTCTCCGCCAAAACCGACCCCCAGGCCAGATTGACCGTCGGATCCTCCCCCGGCCCGAGGTATCGCGTAAAATCCGCCCTCATCCCAGTGCCTCCAGGATTGCATTGAACTTCACATCCGTCTCCGCCATCTCCGCCTCTGGATCCGAATCTTCTACCAATCCCGCCCCCGCGAACAGAACCGCCTCATTTCCCCGCATCCGCGCACACCGCAACGCCACCGCCAGCTCCCCGTCCCCATTCAGCCGGATATATCCAAAACACCCCGTGTAGTGCCCGCGGTCAAACGGCTCCACCGCCGCGATGTGCTCAAGGGCCGGCCCCCGCGGCGCACCCCCCACTGCCGGGGTCGGATGCAAAACCCCGGCCAGCCCGAGCAAACCCGACTCCGGAACCACCCCCGCCAGCGGCGTCTTCAAATGCTGCACATTCGCCAGGCGCAACACCCGGATCGGACCCTCCTCGACCCCCTCGACCCCCAGACCTGCCAACCGACGACGGATCGCTGCGATCACATGAGCATGCTCCCGGCGATCCTTGTCACTTTCGACCAATAGCCGCCCCAGGACCGCGTCCTCCCCCACCGTCTGACCCCGCCGAATCGACCCCGCAATCGCCTCGGTTCGAAAACGTCCCCCCTGTACATCGACCAACCGTTCGGGCGAGGCCCCCACCCAGCTCTCGTCCGCCCGCGTCGACAGAGAAAATACATAGCATGATGGGAACGTCATCCGCAAACGATGCACCACCGCCATCGGATCAAACCCTGTCGTATGCCCGAACCGGATCGCCCGCGCCAGGACCACCTTGTCGAAAACCCCCTCCTCGATTGCCGCAACCGCTTCCCGAACCCGATCCCCATACGTCCGCCCACCATCAATCTCCTCGCGCTCACAGCTCCCCAGCGCGATCCGCCCCTCCGGCCGCGCCGACCCGTAATCAAAAGCCCTGAACCGCTCATGTGCCCGCCAAATGCGTTCTCCCGCCGCCCGCAAGTCGGTCTCCGCATCCACCCGGACCGACGCGGTCGCGACACAGAGCCCACCCGACCGCACGACCTGCCACTGCGGCAGCCAGATCCGCCCGCGGGTCTCACTGTCCTCCGAGAACGGAGCCGCTACCAAAAACACTGGCCCTTCCCACCCCGCGATCGAATCACCCGTCAGAAACAAACGATCCCGCGCCCCCTCCATCCAGCGGGCCCCCACCGCAAACCGGTCCTCTCCCACCAGATCACATCCATCCGCCACCTCTGCCCCCGCCAACGCGAAATCCTCCGCCACCCTCTCGATAAACAGATGATCCTCATCCGGCTCGTGAATACTCTGCAGGACCGCCAACGGATCCAGCTCCGCCACCCGCAGTGAGATCGACGCAATCACCGCCCCCTGACGCTCCTCAGCCGCCCGTGCGCAGGCCATTAAAAACGCCACCAGCCCTTCGGCATCGCGCTTTCCAAACTGGTTTGGAGGAAGGTATTCCACCCGTCGAACACATCCTCCAAACCGCCCCGCGTCAAATCCTTGCAACCGCCGAAGCCGAATTCCCATTCCACCCACGTTTCGCACTTGCACCAACCCGACAACACCACCATTTTTAGCCTTATTAGTCGGCGCGGTAGCCAAGTGGTAAGGCCGGGGACTGCAAATCCTCTATTCGGCGGTTCGATTCCGCCCCGCGCCTCCACCCCCGACACCCAAAATGCGTTTTCTATAGTGCCCACACGCTTCCAGCGTGTGGCCCCGGTGCCCCACCGCCCTGCTAACGATTGCATGCCCACCGTCCCCCCCTATGGAGAAGGGATTTGCAATCCCTTTTCCCGTGCCCCACCGCCCCCGTGCCTCTCAGTGTAGGGGGGTCCGCTCGCACCAAAAGTGCCCTAAGCCCGTCGAACGGGCGGACTCCGCCCCCCGTGCACCCCCGCCGACTCTCAAGATGCGTTTCGCTAAAGTGCCCACACGCTTCCAGCGTGTGGTCCCGGTGCCCCTCCGCCCTCCGTGCCCCCCCGCCGACACCCAAGATGCGTTTCGCTAAAGTGCCCACACGCTTCCAGCGTGTGGTCCCGTGCCCCTCCGCCCACCGCGCCCCTCCGACCTGTCCTGAGCCTGTCGAAGGACTCACCGCCCCCCGCGTCCCCCTTACAGCACCGCGAGGTGATCCCGGTGGATCACCTCATACC
>CAZFLQ010000058.1:0-14298 GCA_964519935.1 uncultured Puniceicoccaceae bacterium
GGAAGCGATAAGCACGTGGACCCCAGGAGTATCTACGAAGACTTTTTTCCAGTTTAATCTGATTTTCGAATCTGCGGATGACCCCTTTAGCCATATTCGCGAAATTGCGGTGATTGACCTTGGGAATCAATGCGTTTTGTCTCATCCCATGTTTCGCCGACTGCCTGCCCCAGCTTTCTTCCTGATTGGTGTCCTACTCCTGGTTGGCTTGGCCGGTTGCGTCACGACGTCCGACGGGCCGATGCCGGAGGATTTCGAGGCAGTTCGGAAGTTGGTGATTGGGGTGACTGGAACAACGCCGCCGCTGATCTTCAAAGGCGGGGGAGAATATCGCGGAATGGAGGCGGAGATGGGGCGGCGGTTTGCGGCGGTTCTCGGACGGGAGCCGGAGTTTCGCGAAATGCGTTTTTCCGAGCTGACGAATGCCCTCGTGGCAGGAGATATTGATATTATCATGTCTGGAATGACAATCACGCGGGACCGCTCGGCGCGGGTGAATTTCACCTATCCTTACCTGCGGGTCGGGCAGTTGGTGATGATCCAGAGGGAAAGGTATCAGGAATTGGCCTACAACATTCCAGGATTTGACGGTAAGGTTGGGGTAATCGCAGGAACAACTGGCGATCAGTTTGTGCAGCAGCGGATGCCGAAAGCGCGCCGGGATACGTTTCAGAACCCCGACGACGCGGCGGCGTCCCTCGCGCGGGGACGGATTGACATGTTTATCCATGATGCGCCGACAATCTGGTGGCTGGCAGGACAGAATGAGTCCAAGGGTTTGATGTCTTTGGAGTATTTCTTGACCGAAGAATACCTCGCATGGGCGGTCGCAAAGGAGAATCTGTGGCTGTTTGCGGAGGCCAATCGCTTTATCGAAACGGAAACCGCGAATGGCAACATTCCCGCC
Organism: uncultured Puniceicoccaceae bacterium; assembly: GCA_964519935.1. Lineage (GTDB taxonomy): Bacteria > Verrucomicrobiota > Verrucomicrobiia > Opitutales > Puniceicoccaceae > DAISIK01. The sequence continues at coordinate 908 of CAZFLQ010000058.1, forward strand.
CTCGTCGAACGGTGGATGCCAATCCAATGAAAATTTTTCGAATCGGAAATGGCTAAGGATACCTTCCGTCCCGAGGATGCTTAGTATCCTGTCTCACAAACCCGCTTGTAAATGTTTAGTTCAATGATAGCTGGTTTATCCAAGGGTTTTGTCGGGTTTTCCAATGAACGCGGGCCTTTTCCCCATCTTCTGCGTTGCTCGTCGGTCACTGAGGTCGCTCAGATCACTCCTCGCGCCTTGAAAATGGGAAAAATTCCTCGCGCATTTCCTAAGCCTATTTGCGAGACAGGACACTAGCGCTGATGGACGTTGAACTCCTCAAGCTCGGGGTTTCGGGACCGTGGCCAATGTTTTTTGCGGTTGGTCTGCTTTCGGGTGCAATGGCCTCGCTTTTTGGGATCGGAGGAGGGATTCTGATAACACCCTTTTTGAACATCCTGGGGGCACCTATGCCCCTAGCGGTGGCCACCGCAACTCCGGTGATTGCAGTCAATGCCTCGATGGCAACCGTCATCAATCGGAAAACGAGAAATCTTCATTTTAAAACCGGGATTCTTTTCGCCGCGTTCATGATCCCGGCGGTCGAGTTCTGTGCAATGGCGCTGAGGCGTCTTCATGGTCTCGAGGCACCCTGGCTGGACACTGCTCTGCGGGTCGTCTTTGTTCTGGCGGTGGTGGTGACGATTCCGGCGATCATGAAGGATCGGGAAACCCCGAAAGCGGGAGGGGGATTTTGGGGGCGAATTCGGATTCCACCCTTTGTGCGGATTCGCGAAGATCATAGCCTTTCGATTTGGGTAATCGCGGGGTCGGGAATCGTCGCGGGAACCTTTGCAGGGTTCCTCGGACTGGGCGGGGGTAGGGTGATTGTTCCGGTCTTGCTGATCACTGCCCAAATGGGGATGAAACGGAGTGTTGGAACCAGTTCGTTCGTGATTTGGATAACGTCGCTCTACACGGGGGCGTCGTATGCGACGAAGGGGATGGTTGATTTTTCAGCGTTCGGATGGTTGGTCACCGGGGCTGTTCCGGGGGCACTTGTGGGGGCCGGGCTACTCCATCGCCTCTCGGCAAGACCTCTGCGTTGGTTTTATCTCACCCTGACGGTAGCGGCGTTGATCGCGATTGGAGCAAAGGAGTTCGGATCGGATCTGGTTGCTCTCCTGATTTTGGTCGGGACCGCTCTGATTCTACTGCTCTCCGCAGTTGGGGTAGCGGTCCTCAGGTCTCGGCCGAAAGAAACGCAATCACGTCCTGAAAGCGTTTGAGGTTTCCTTCGTCCGCCTCAATCAGGTTGCGGTGGGCCCGAAGAATCATTTTCTGATCAGCTTGAGTTGATGCATCGGAGTCAAGGGCACCGGCATTCTCAATCCTCTTCTGAAGAGACACATCGGTCTCGATCTTTACGAGGTCAGCCAGTCCGAGATTGCGCACAAGCTCAAGGTTTCGATCGCCCATCCGCATCAACCGGAGTTCACCGGGTGGAGTCGAATGACGAACCTGAAGCGCGAGGCCGGCGATAATGCCGAGAAAGGTGCTGTCCATTCCCTTGCATTCGTGAAAGTCGATCACGAATTCGGTCCGTCCCATATCAAAGAGGGTGTCGAAAAGGCGGCTGACCGGGGCGCAGTTCATGTAATTCGCCCTACCTTCAATGCGAAGGATGACGGGTGCTCCGTCGGTATCAACCAGATAACGTGTAGGGTCCGTTTCGGTCATGGGATAAAGGGGATGGTTGGATGGTCGCGTGTTGAACGAAACGATTCCGGAGCCCGAATCAATCGACCAACTTTCGTAAGACATAGGGAAGGATTCCTCCGTGGCGGAAGTAATCACCCTCAATTGCGGTGTCGAGACGGACGGTGACGGGTGTTTCAATCAATGTCCCGTCGCGTCTTTCAATCACCAGACGAGTTTCCGAGGCTGGCTGAATCGCGTCGTGGAGATCCGGGAGGGAATAGATCTCATCGCCGGACAGTCCAAGTGATTCGGCATCGACGCCGTCTCCAAACTGAAGGGGCAATACCCCCATACCGATCAGATTACTGCGGTGGATGCGCTCAAAGCTTGCGGCAACGACGGCACGGACGCCGAGGAGGGAGGTGCCCTTGGCCGCCCAGTCGCGGGAGCTTCCCATACCGTAGTCGTTACCCGCGATCACGATCAAAGGGGTTCCCTCCGTAGCGTAGTGGCGGGCAGCATCGTAGATCGCAACAACCTCTCCGTCGGGTTGGATCCGGGTGTAGCCGCCCTCCTTGCCATCAGCCATCCGGTTTTTGATACGGACGTTCGCAAAGGTACCCCGCGTCATGATCCGATCGTTCCCGCGACGGGAGCCAAAAGAATTGAAAAAGCGTTCCTCGACATCTTTTTCGAGGAGGTATCGCCCTGCCGGACCGTCCGCGGGGATGTTTCCGGCCGGCGAAATGTGGTCGGTCGTAACCGAATCACCGAAGATGCCGAGAGGGCGCATCCCGGTGATAGGTTCGATTGATCCGAATTCAGGGCCAAAGGTTTCAAAGAAGGGAGGCTCCTGAATGTAGGTGCTGTTTTTATCCCAGCGATAGAGGGCCCCGGTGGACGAAGCGACAGCGGTCCATTCGGGGTTGGCCTCGAGGATGTCGCTGTAGCGGCTCTTGAACATTTCGGGCCGGAGGGAGCGGCGAATCTCCTCTTTGATCTCGTCGTGCGAAGGCCAAATGTCCCGGAGATAGACAGGTTCACCGTCCGGGTTTATCCCGAGAGGATCGTTCTCCAGATCGATATCGACGCGCCCGGCAAGGGCGTAGGCGACAACGAGGGGCGGCGACATCAGGAAATTCGCGCGGATCGAGGAGTGGACGCGGGCCTCGAAGTTGCGGTTGCCGGAGAGGACGCTGGCTGCGACGAGATCGCCCTCTGCGATGGCGGATTCGACTGCCGGGTCAAGGGGGCCGCTATTTCCGATACAGGTCGTGCAGCCGTAGCCGACAAGTTGGAAGCCAAGGGCGTTCAACGGTTGGTCGAGACCGCTTTCAGCAAGGTACTCAGTGACGACACGGGAACCGGGAGCGAGGGAAGTCTTGACGTGAGGAGGAACCGAGAGGCCTTTTTCGAGAGCCTTTTTCGCGACCAGTCCGGCCCCGACCATTACGGACGGATTGCTGGTGTTGGTGCAACTGGTGATTGCGGCGATCAAAACGGATCCGTGGGTGATCCGGGTGTTTGGCTTCGAGGCGACGAGAACCGAGCCATCGTCCTCAGCGAAGCCACCGGTAGACCAATCGATGAGCGCCTCGCGATGCCGGGCGGCCGGGTCGACCCCGAAGCCGCCGTCCAACTTGGGGGTCGAGAGGAGGGTCTCGAAGGAATCCTTGAGGTCGGGCACATCGATCCGGTCCTGGGGACGCTTTGGCCCGGCGACCGAGGGGACAATCGTGTCCAGTTCAAGCTCGAGGTGCTTGCTATACTCGATCTCGCCGACCTTGGGGATACCCCAAAGGCCCTGCGCCTCGTAGTAGTCCCGCACCAACTGAATCTGTTCCTCGGACCTTCCGGTCATGCGAAGGTATTCGAGGGTTTGCTCGTCAATCGGGAAATAGCCCATCGTGGCACCGTACTCGGGTGCCATGTTCGCGATCGTTGCGCGGTCGGCGAGGGTAAGGGCCTCGGTGCCTTCGCCGTAAAATTCAACAAATTTGCCGACGACCTTTTCCTGGCGCAGCATTTCGGTGATGCGGAGGGTCAGGTCGGTTGCGGTGACGCCCTCGCGAAGGGCGCCAGTGAGGTTGACCCCGATAACCTCCGGCGTGAGAAAATAGACCGGCTGACCGAGCATCCCGGCCTCCGCTTCGATTCCCCCAACTCCCCATCCGACGATTCCGAGACCGTTGATCATGGTGGTGTGGGAATCCGTTCCGACCAGAGTGTCGGGATAAAAGACCGGTCCGTCAGAGGTCTCCTTTTCGAAAACGACCTTGGCGAGGTACTCAAGATTGACCTGATGGACGATTCCGATCGCGGGCGGAACGACGCTGAAAGTATCGAAGGCCTGTTGCCCCCATTTCAGGAATTCGTAGCGCTCCCGATTTCGCTGAAATTCGAAGCGAAGGTTTGAGGCAAAGGAGGCGGCGGATCCGGAACGATCAACCTGGACTGAGTGGTCAACGACGAGATCGACCGGGACGAGGGGCTCAATCACGGATGGGTCTTTTCCGATCCGGTCAACGGCCGCCCGCATTGCCGCGAGATCAACGAGGAGGGGAACCCCGGTGAAGTCCTGAAGAACAATCCGGCTAACGACAAAGGGGATTTCGACCGGTGTGGGAGCACCCGGATTCCAGTTGGCGAGACGACGGACGTCATCCTCCGTAATAGCGTTTCCATCACAATTACGCAAGACCGATTCCAGGACCACCCGAATGCTGACCGGGAGACGGGAAACCGGACCGACACCCAGTTTCTCGAGTTCCGGAAGGCTGTAGTAGGTTCCCGATTTTGGACCGGAAACGAGAGTTCGGCGGGTGTTGAAGGGATCGGACATAATAGACTGCGTTGACCGGAATGAGAGGTTGAAGACAGGGGGGATCGAATCTCAGGAAGCGGACTTCAGGGCAGCCTGGACGGCACCAAAGTCAGGAAGCTCCTTAGGATTGTCGGAGGACGATGCATAGACGATCGTGCCATCCTTGCTGATAACGAATGCAGAACGTTTGGCGACACCCTTGAAACCGAGAAGTTCGGGGAAGAGGACGTCATAAGCAGTGGCAACCTCCTTGTTGAAGTCACTGAGGAGGGGGAAGGGAATGTTTTCGCCGGCTGCCATTTTTTCGAGCGCGAAGGGGCTGTCGACCGAGATGCCGTAGACGGCGGCGTCGAGTTCCTCGTAGGTCCGGATCGAGTCGCGGACCGAGCACATTTCGGCCATGCAGACGCTCGTGAAAGCGAGGGGGAAAAAGAGGAGAACCGTCGGGCGTTTTCCGAAGTTATCGGAAAGTGTGACAGACTGAAGTCCGTCGGCGTTTTTCCAGCTGAGAGTGAAGTCGGGTGCGGTCGTACCGGTTGCGAGTGCCATGATGTGTTTTGGTTTGGTTTTGGTTGTGCGAAACAGAGTGGATTTCAACGCGATTCGGGGGGAAGTGTCAAACCCCTCTCGACGGGATTGAACGAACCGCTGCGATCATTCGTTCGAGGGCGGCCCGAAGACGGGATTCGGTGCAGCCGAAATTGAGGCGGACCCAACCGGGGGCACCGAAATCGGCTCCATTTGAAAGGCCGACCCCGTGCTGTTCGAAAAAGGTAGCTGGATCCGATAGACCGAGTCCACGACAATCAATCCATGCGAGGTAGGTAGCCTCCATCGGATGGATTTTCAGGATAGGCATCTCTTCGGCAATCGAACGGTAAAGAATGGATCGGTTGTCGCGGAGATGGTCCTTAAGTTGCGCCAGCCATTCCGCGCCCTCGCGGTAGGCAGCGGCACAGCCAACGTAGCCCATGGCGTTGACCTCGGTGATGATGCCGCGTGCCTCGCGCTGGAGCCGAGTGCGCAGACTGGCATCGGGGATAACCGCGTATGCGCAGGCCAGACCCGGCAGGTTGTAGGTTTTGCTGGGAGCGTAGAGCGCAATCAGCCGGGAATGGATTTCGGGAGTAAGAGAGAGCGCGGGTACATGGCGAACCTCGGGGTTGAGAATGAGGTCACAATGGATTTCATCCGAGACCAGAATCAGGTCGTGGCGTATGCAGAAGTCGGCAAGTTTATCGAGCTCAACGCGATTGTAGACCCGGCCAACCGGATTGTGTGGGTTACAGAGGATAAAAATTTTCGTTTGCGGAGTGACCGCCCGTTCGAGTGCATCGAAATCGAACGTCCAGCCGAGATCCGTCTGCAGAAGATCTACGGCGATGCATTTGCCGTGTGCGTTGGTTGGTGCGGACAGGAAAGGTGGATAGACCGGGGTCGCGGTGAGTACCTCCGTTTTGGGACCGGCAAATGCCCGGCAGATGAGATTGAGGGCAGGAACGAGGCCGGGCAGCCAATACAGTGATGCCGGGTCGATCAAAAGGCCGTGTGAGACCCGAAGATATGCAAGGACCGCTTCGCAAGGTTCGTTGTATGGAATCGTATAGCCGAAGACACCGTGCCGTGCGCGTTCGACCAGAGCCTCAATGACGGGGGTGGGAGAGGGGAGGTCCATGTCCGCGACCCACATGGGAAGTACATCGCGGCCGGCGAATTTGTCCCATTTGAGGCTGCCGGTTCCATTCCGGTCGATGGTATCCGAAAAACGATCCATCCAAAGATCCCCGAAAATCCGCTGGATTGAAGCAACTGCTAAAATCGAAGATCCTGCGTGGCGGTTGGTAAATTTTTAAAAATCGCAGCAGATTCTGGTTTGACCCAAAGGTAACCGCCGGAAAATCTAAGGGCGTCGTTTGTTACTATGATTAAAAGACTCATTTTCGTGGTGGTCAGCCTCGGCTGTTTTCTTTCAAGCACGACCGCCTCAGATTCGTTCGTTACGATCGGGACGGGTGGCGTCACTGGTGTCTACTATCCGATGGGTGGGGCAATCAGTCGGCTTCTCAATCAGTACAAGGATCAAGCCGGGATCAGCGCAAACGTCGAAGCGACCGGAGGTTCTGTTTACAACGTGAACACCCTTCGCGTCGGTGAGCTCGATTTCGGGATCGTTCAGTCTGACGTTCACTACAAGGCGTTCGAAGGAATTGATTTGTTCGAAACGAAAGGGCCTTACAGCGATTTACGCTCTGTCTTCTCGGTCCACTCAGAATCGTTCACGGTCGTTGCCCGCAAGGATTCCGGGATTCGTACATTTGAGGATTTGAAAGGTAAGCGGGTTAACATTGGCAACCCTGGTTCTGGTCAAAGGGCGATGATGGATATGCTTCTAAAGGCCTACGGGTGGAAGCGGACTGATTTTGCCCTCGTGTCCGATTTGACTCCGGCAGAACAGTCCAAGGCCCTCGCGGACAATAAAGTTGATGCAATCGTCTTCACGGTCGGACATCCGAATGGATCTATTCAGGAATCGACCACGCTGGTTGACACGATTATTGTTCCAGTTGCGGGAGAGATTATTGATCGAATTGTCGAGGAGGTTCCGTTTTACTCGTTGGCCGAGATACCGGGCGGTCTCTACAAGGGAACCGATGTAGCCGTTCCGACGTTTGGTGTTCGGGCCACGGTTGTCACCGATGCCCGGCAATCGACTGACAGTGTTTACTGGATCACAAAGGCGGTGTTTGAGAACTTCGACACCTTCCGCCGACTCCATCCGGCCTTCGCCAACATAAAACGCGAAGAGATGGTTCACGCAGCTCTTTCCGCCCCGCTCCATCCTGGTGCGCAAAGGTATTTCGCGGAAGCTGGCCTGAAAACAAACCCCTGAGATCGTGACGGAAGCAAACCCGGAGGTGGGAGGCCGGAATCCCGCCGGTTTATCGGGCTTGTTCGTCACATTCGTCCTCGCCAGTTGGGTCCTTTTTCAGGTTTGGATCGCGTCTCCTCTCCCGTTCAGTCTCGGAGTTTTCATCATCAACGAAACCCAGGCACGGTCCATCCACCTCGCCTTTGCGGTTTTCCTGACGTTTCTCCTTTTTCCAAGCCGTCGGAAGTCTAAACCGGATGTGGATAAGACCAAGCGGATACCGTGGTTTGATTGGGGGATCGCGGTTCTCGGCGCACTGTCGGCCGGATATTTGTTTTTGGCCTACGAGGGGATGACTGAACGGCCCGGATTACCCACCCCGACAGACAAGATCGTCGCGATCGCCGGTTTGCCAATCCTTCTCCTGGCGACTTGGCGAGCACTGGGACCAGCCCTCGCAATCGTTTCGATTCTTTTTCTCGGGTATGCATTCGCCGGGCCGTATTTTCCAGATGCCCTCGCCCACGGGGGAGCCTCCCTGAACAAGGCAGTTAGCCACTTCTGGATGGGGACAGAGGGTGTTTTCGGGGTGCCTCTGGGGGTTTCCACGACGATGGTTTTTCTGTTTGTTCTGTTTGGGGCAATCCTTGAGCGGATCGGGGCGGGAAACTACTTTATCCGTTCGGCCTTTGCGCTTCTCGGGCATCTGCGGGGTGGTCCGGCGAAGGCGGCCGTCGTCTCCTCGGCGGCGACCGGGATGGTATCGGGCAGTTCGATCGCCAACGTCGTGACGACGGGGACTTTTACGATTCCGCTGATGCGAAAAGTCGGTTTTCCGGCGAAAAAAGCGGGGGCAATCGAATGTGCATCTTCGACAAACGGACAGTTGACCCCCCCGGTGATGGGGGCAGCGGCGTTTCTGATGGTTGAGTATGTCGGGGTGACCTACCTCGAGGTGATTCGGGCGGCGGCTCTCCCGGCCCTCCTCGCCTACATCGCGCTTTTTTACATCGTTCACATTGAATCGGTTAAACTAGGGATCGGGGCACTCGGTGGTGGTGAAGGGCAGTTTTGGAGGCGTTCTCTGGTTGGGGGCGGGGCTGTCGTGGGCGGATTTCTGGGGGCTGGGTCTCTGTCCTACGTATTGATAAACTGGATGCAAAATACGGTAGGAGAGGGTGCCTTGCCCTGGATTATCAGCCTGGTGGTGTCGGTTTACGTTCTCCTCGTGGCGATTGCGGCAAGGGTTCCCGATCTCGCCGAGACCACCGAACTGGATAACATACCCGAAATGGGACCAACCCTCTCGGCGGGACTCTATTACTTTGTTCCGATCGGGGTATTGGTCTGGTGCTTTGCAGTGGAGCAGTTTTCTCCGGGCCTCTCGGCGTTCTGGGCGACCGTGGTTCTCGGAGTGGTGGCCTTGACCCACCATCCCTTGAAGGCTTTCCTGCGGCGTTGGATGGGTCGGGGAGATTTGGCAAAACCCGGATCGGACCTTTCCAAGGGTTTTCGTGAGCTTACCGAGGGCTCGCTGAGCGGGGCTCGGAACATGATCGGGATCGGAGTGGCCACGGCGGCGGCGGGCATCGTGGTTGGTACGGTGACGTTGACCGGTCTGGGGCTGCGGATGACGGAGTTCATCGAGTTTATCTCGGGTGGGAATTTGATTCTGGTCCTGATGTTCACGGCGGCGATTTGCCTGATCCTCGGGATGGGACTCCCAACGACGGCGAACTACATCGTGGTTTCTTCCCTGATGGCGCCGGTCATCGTCCAACTGGGGGGTGACGCCGGTCTGGCGATCCCTTTAATCGCGGTTCATCTTTTTGTTTTTTATTTTGGCATCCTTGCCGACGACACCCCTCCGGTCGGGCTGGCCGCCTATGCGGCCTCGGCGATCTCCCGCGGAAACCCGATATCGACTGGAGTACAGGCCTTTTTCTACGATATTCGCACGGCGGTTCTTCCGTTTCTCTTTCTCTTCAATCATGAGCTGTTGCTGATCGGGGTCGACAGCCTCCCGCACCTGTTTCTGACCATATCCGGGGCCCTCGCCGGGATGCTCGTTTTCGCCTCGGTCACCCAGCGTTACTTTCTCGGGCGGATCGGGTGGGGGAAGGTCGCATTGCTGGGCGTTTCCGCGTTTGTCTTTTTCCGGCCAGGCTATCTTCTCGACCAATGGTCGGATCCCTACACGGTTCTTCCCGGATCGGAAGTTGAAACTGCTATTCTAGCCATGGAACCCGGTGATCCGCTGAAGCTGCGAGTGGTCGGCGATACTCTCGGGCCGGTCGACGAGTGGCACAACCTGACGGTTCCGGTCGGAGAGACCGCCACGGAACGTCTCCGTGCTCTCGGTATTGTCGGCGGGATAGAAGGTGATATCTACCGCATCGAATCGGTGCCCTTTGGAACTCAGGCCTTTGACCGCGGTTTTCTCTTTGACTGGACGGTTGCAGAATTGCGCGAACCCAACGACCGACCTGCCAAAGAATGGTTCTGGATCCCGGCGGCTGTTCTCGTCGCCCTGATCGGATGGATCCAGATCCGTGCGAATCGAGCAACGTGTGAGGGCTAGATGGCAGAATCCTTCAAAACTTGTTGTAATTGAGAAATTTAAATATCTACGGACAGGCTTTTCGCTTGTTCAAAAGCCAATTTTGATTGTGGTTGGATTCGTGTTGCTGATCCTTTTCGGGCGTACTGATGAGTTGGTTTCCGGCTTGCGGGTTATCACGGTTGCAATAGGGTCGAAAGAATGAATTTGGAACAGGCTTGGATGGAGATCGGGACGGCCTTTCGGTCAATGAATGAACGATATCGAGGGGTGGTTTTCGATGAACTGGCAGTTATCGAGCTGAGGCGGTTAGGGGCGCAGGTGTTGAAATATGCGGGGCCCCGGGAAGCCGGAATTGATAAGGCGATGCAGAAAGATGTTCAAACGCTCCATACGGGTCTCAATGATCGGGGTTCGGAGCCGGGTGCATTCGACTTTTCATTTGAAGGGGAAGGGACCGGTTATGATGCCTTCCTTACCCTCGGTACAAGGTTGTTTCTCGTTTGTAACCGGACGGATGGCACCACCCTCGATATCACCCGGAATCCTCTTTGGATCTCGGCGCAAGAGCCCTTTGTGGACTTAAGCCAACGATTCGCAGCCGACCCGTTGACGATCTGAGGTTCCGGCATGAAATTTTTGGTTTCGCAGTTTTCATTTTTTTTGAGAGACCCTCAGGCAAAGCGGAACTTATCGGCACTGCGGACCTACCTCCTTTTTCTCGGAGGGGTCATTCTTCTCTATTCCGTGCTCTTCCATCTGATGATGGTTTACGAGGGTCAGGAGCACTCTTGGCTGACCGGCGTTTACTGGACGCTGACAGTGATGAGCACGCTCGGGTTTGGTGATATCACCTTTGATTCCGACCTTGGGCGCTTTTTCAGCGTTCTGGTAATGGCTACCGGGGTTATCCTTCTCCTCATCATGCTGCCATTTGCCTTTATCCGCTTCTTCTATGCACCGTGGTTGGAGGCACAAATTCGGGCACGGGTTCCCCGTAAAGCGAGTGAGGGGGTCCGGGATCACGTCATTATTTGTCGCCGGGACTGGATCACAAACGGACTGATTCGAAAGCTGAATCTGCTCGGCGTACCCTATTGTTTGTTGGAGGAAGATCCGGAAGAGGCGGCGCGGATGCTCGAGGATGGGCTTTCGGTGGTTGTCGGCGCGATCGATGATCCGAAAACCTACAGTGCGGTGGGGGTCGAACGGGCTCGCTTGCTTTTTGCGAATGCGGAAGATCCGGTGAATACCAACATCGTTTTGACGGTTCGTTCACTTACAACCCGGATACCCATCATTGCGCTGGCGGAAGAAGATGATTCGGTCGACATTTTCACTTTGAGCGGGGCGACCTTTCCGTTGCCATTAAAGACCCGTCTGGGCGAGCAACTCGCGACGCGGGTGGCCTCCGGTTCGGGAGTGGCCCACGAAGTAGGGCGGTATCGGGATCTGGTGATCGTCGAGTTTCTGGTCCATGGGACCGAGTTGTCCGGAAAAACCTTGATGGATCTCAAGCTGCGGGAGCGTACCGGGATTTCGGTCGTCGGGATCTGGAAATCGGGTCGGCTGTGCCCGGTAGATCCGCAGGAGGGTCTCGACGAGACTTCCGTCCCGGTGGCAGTAGGGACCGCAGAACAGGTGGAACGCCTGAACGGTCTGCTGCAGGTCCGGGAACAGGTCGATCACCAGGTTCTCGTGATCGGCGGCGGCAAGGTTGGCCGATCCACTGCCCGGGCCCTGAAGCGAAGGGGGGTATACGTTTGTATTCTGGATCAGGACCCGACGTTACGGGAGGAATTGGCGGTGGATTGTGACCAGGTCGTGATCGGGAACGCGAGTGATTTGCGGGCGATGGAGGCGGCCGGAATTCATGAGGTCAATGCGGTCGCGTTGACGACAAACGACGATGCCCAGAACATCCATCTGACCGTGTACAGTCGCCGCTTGCGGCCGGATCTCGGGATTGTCAGTCGAATCACGCGGGAACGAAACATCGAGGCGATTTATCGGGCGGGGGCCGATTTTGTTCTAAGCTATGCCTCGCTCGGCTGCGAGTATGTGACTGCATATTTGAGCCATCGGGAGCCTGTCATGGTCGGCGAGGGTGCCGATTTTTTCCCGGTCACAGTCCCATCCGCGTTAGTGGGAAAGACTCTTGGAGAAAGTGGTATTGGGGCCACCACAAGACTGGTGGTATTGGCAATCGAGAAAGAAGATGAAACCGTAACGAACCCCGGGCCGGACGCTCTCCTGACAGACGGGGCCACCCTCTACATGCTCGGGACCAACGAGCAACGGGACACCTTCAGCAAGATGTTCGCCGATTAGAGACGAATCATCCGGCGAAGGGCTTCGACCCTTTTCTCGATTTCGGGACGTCCGGCCGATTCCAGACGGTTGGTACTAAAGGCCTCGACGGTCAGGGATGCGGTTGCGGTCGCGTAGAGGAGCGCCTCCTTGAGTGCATCAGGGGAGGCATCGCCTTGTTCTGCCATCCGACCAAGAAGAGCACCGGCAAAGGAGTCACCCGCACCGGTAGGATCCCGCAACTCAGTCACCGGGAATGCCGGAAGCGCGAAAATCGTATCTCCTTGGAAAAGAAGAACACCATGTTCACCCTTCTTCAAGATCAGGGTTTTGACGCCATCAGCAAGCATTTTGCGCGCGCCGAGAATCGGGTTGGCCTCCCCCGTAAAGAGCGCGACCTCGCTGTCATTGATGACGACGGCAGAAGCACGGCGGAAGTTGGCCGCGACAGCTTCACGATCCTGTCCGATCCAGAAATCAATGGTGTCGATCAGGAAAAAGGCATCAGGATTTGAAACCTGCTCCATGACGCGGGCCTGGAGACCCGGTTGAATGTTACCCACAAGGATGTAGTCACTCATTTTCCAGGACTCGGGGATCACCGGGTTGAACGATTCGAAAACGTTGAGTTCGAGAGTGGTTGTGGAACGGGCGTTGAAGTTGCGTTCATATTCACCTTCCCAAAAAAAGGTTTTCCCGCTTGGTTCCGTTTGAAGGCCTGTAAGGTCAATGTTGTGACGGGTCAGGCGTTCGCGGTCGGTGTCGCGAAAGTCGCCACCAACAACCCCGACGAGGCGGGTAGGTGCGAAATAGCTGGCGGCGATTGACCCGTAACTGGCGGAACCACCGAGGAGGTAATCACCCCGATCGTGGGCGGTAACGACGTTGTCGTAGGCAACAGAACCCACAACGAGAACGGATTTGGATGAAATCATAGATCAACCTGATGGAGATCCCTGAGGGCGTTTGCAAGGGACAAGCGAATTTTCAGGGCTCGATACGGGAAAAGGGATCTCGACCTCAAATCTGCTTCCTTCGCCGAGTTTGCTATGGATGCAAAGGGTACCGTCAATCGAGTCGATGATTTTTTCGCAGATGGCGAGCCCGAGTCCGAGACCTCCGCGGTCGCGAACGAGAACATTCCCGAT
>CAZFLQ010000059.1:0-4089 GCA_964519935.1 uncultured Puniceicoccaceae bacterium
CTCGATCGCGACCAATTGCTCTGGACAAGTGGGTATCTTTATGGGCTCGCTTCGGGTTCGGTCGTGGCGGCACCGACCGCTGCCGCAGCGACGGTGGGATCGGTCGGCGGTAAACTGACGGTCTTGTTTGGGACCGAGTCGGGGAACTCGGAAACTCTTGCGGCGGAGGCGGTGAAGGTAGCCAAGGCGAAGGGGTGGAAGGCGAAGGCGCTCGATATGGGCGATATTGAGGCGGCGAGGTTGGCGAAGGAGGATAACCTCCTGGTGATCGCATCGACCTGGGGTGAAGGTGATCCACCCGAGCGCGCGCTTGGGTTTTGGGACCAGCTGGCAAGCGGGGGAATGCCGCGAATGGAGGCCACCCGATACAGCGTTTGTGCGCTCGGCGACACGAGCTACGAACAGTTTTGCAAGTTTGGGAAAGACCTCGACCATCGTCTGGGCGAACTCGGGGCCACCCGGGTGGCGGCGCGGGTCGATTGTGATGTCGACTACGAGGATGCCTTTCGGGGATGGCTGGATGCGGCCCTCGGTGGATTGGGGGGCGAGAGTCCAGCAGCGGTGGCGACGGCAGTTCTGCCGGCCTCAGTCGCCCCGGCGGTGAGTTACGACAAGAAGCATCCGTTTCCGGCCGAGGTTCTCGAAAAGATTAATTTGAACGGAACGGGTTCGGCGAAGGAGACGATTCATCTGGAGCTGTCTCTCGAGGGTTCGGGGCTGGAATACGAGCCGGGTGATGCCCTCGGTTTGTATCCGGAAAACAATGGGTTGGCGGTGGATGAGCTGATTGCGGTGCTGAAGCTGAATCCGGCGGAAGTGGTTGAGCTGGAGGATGGGGGCTTGTCGCTGGCGGATGCCCTCCGTACCCGTTTCGATATCACGACGCTATCAAAACCGGTCCTCGAAAAGTATGCCGAGATTGCCGAGAGCACCGAACTCGACCAGTTGGTCAAGGATTCGGGCGCGGTCAAAGCCTACCTGGATGGTCGGCATTTGATCGATCTCCTGACCGATTACCCGGCACACAATCTAACGGCGGGACGGTTGATATCGATGCTGCGGAAATTGCCAGCACGGCTCTATTCGATTGCGTCGAGTCCGAAGGCGCATCCGGGAGAAGTCCATTTGACGGTGGGAGCGGTCCGTTACACGACCCACGGACGCGAGCGCGAGGGGGTGTGCTCGACCTATATGGCAGATCGGATCGAGGTCGGGGATACCGCGCGGGTCTACCTCCATCACAACAAGAACTTCCGCCTGCCGGAGGATCCGGCGACACCGATCATTATGGTGGGACCAGGGACGGGAATTGCGCCCTTCCGTGCATTTATCGAAGAACGGGCGGCACTTGGGGCGACCGGGCCATCCTGGTTGTTTTTCGGTGAGCAGCACTACACGACGGATTTTCTTTACCAACTGGAATGGCAGGACCACCTCAAGGACGGAAACCTGACTCGCCTCGATGTGGCCTTTTCGCGGGACCAGCCGGAGAAAGTCTATGTTCAGGACCGGATGCGGGAAAATGCGGCCGAGCTGTTTGCCTGGCTGGAGCGGGGTGCATATTTTTATGTCTGCGGGGATGCCTCGCGGATGGCGAAAGACGTTGCCGCCGCCCTTGAGGACATTGTCGCGACAGAGGGACGAATGGACCCATCGGATGCAAAGGATTACTTGAAGAAATTGAAGAAAGCAAAACGGATTCAACAGGACGTTTATTGAACGGAAATCTGTCTCCCTCTATTATTTTACGATGAGTTCAAACGGAACGAATACCCAGCTTCACGCCAATGAGTCGATTAAGACCGCGAGCAATTTTCTGCGCGGGACAATCCTTGAGGGCCTTGCCAATCTCACAACCGGGGCTCTCGCGGAGGATGATACCCAGTTGACGAAGTTTCACGGGATCTACCAGCAGGATGACCGCGACATTCGGGCGGAGCGCCGGAAGAAGAAGCTGGAGAAAGCCTTTAGCTTTATGATCCGGGTGCGGGTGCCGGGCGGGGTTTGCACGGCGGAGCAATGGTTGGCAATGGACCGAATTTCAAGTGTCTATGCGAACGGAACGATCAAGCTGACGACCCGGCAGGCCTTTCAGTTCCATGGTGTCATCAAGACGGTCTTGAAGCGGACAATGCAGGACATCAACAAGGCACTCCTTGACACCCTCGCGGCCTGCGGGGATGTCAACCGGAATGTGATGTGCAACCCGAATCCGTATCAGTCGAAGCACCACGCCGAGGTTCTTGAGTTCGCGAAACGGATCAGCGATCATCTCTCTCCGCAAACCTCTGCCTACCACGAAATCTGGTTGGACGAAAAGAAGGTTTTCGACGGCGAGAAGGAGCTTGAACCGATCTACGGGGAAACCTATCTGCCGCGAAAGTTCAAGACGGTGGTGGCGGTGCCGCCCTCGAATGATGTTGATATTTTTGCCCATGACCTCGGTTTCATCGCGATCATCGAGGACGACCGGATTGTTGGGTACAACGTGACGGTGGGCGGAGGACTTGGAATGACCCACGGGGTGGAGTCGACCTATCCGCGGGTGGCAGATTTGCTCGGCTTCTGCACCCCGGAGCAGGCGATTGGGTTGGCCGAGGCGGTTGTGTTGACTCAGCGCGATCACGGAAACCGCGAAGACCGCAAGCAAGCCCGGATGAAATACACGATCGAGCGAATGGGCCTCGAGGCCTTTCGGGCGGAGGTCGAGAAGCGGGCGGGATTTGCCATCGCGGAGGCGCGGCCCTTCGAGTTTACGGACACGGGGGATCGGTATGGTTGGACCCGGGGGACGGATGACCGCTGGCACCTCTGCCTGTTTATTCAGAACGGTCGGGTGAAGGACGAACCCGGTTTTCGTCTGAAGACGGCATTGCGGGAGATTGCGGAGGGGCATGACGGGGATTTCCGCCTGACGGCGAACCAGAACCTGATCATCGGGAGCGTGCCGGAGGAAAAGAAAATTTGGGTTGATGAGATCCTTTCCGGATACGGGGTGAAGCAGCCGGGGGAGTACAGTGCCCTCCGCTTGAATTCGATGGCCTGCGTTGCCTTGCCGACCTGTGGACTGGCGTTAGCGGAGAGCGAGCGTTATCTCCCGGACCTGGTTTCGCGGATCGAGACGGTGATGGAGGAGGCCGGGCTGGCAGACGACGCGATTGTGATCCGGATGACGGGGTGCCCGAACGGGTGTGCGCGGCCGTATCTGGCGGAGATTGGTTTCGTCGGACGCGGTCCTGATACCTACAACCTGTACCTTGGGGCGGCGTTTGACGGCAGCCGTTTGAACAAGCTCTACCGGAAAGACGTTCGGGGCGGGGATGTCCCGGAAATCCTTCGCCCGATCCTGAAGGACTACGCGACGAATCGGCGCGACGGCGAGCGTTTTGGCGATTTTGTGATTCGGGCGGGTTACATTGCGGCGACCGAACGAGGACCTGATTTTCACGCGAACCTGCCGGCTGAGGTCTGAGGCGGATGGGCGCGGCAACCACACGCTGGAAGCGTGTGGGCACTGTAGCGACGCGCATCTTGCGTGTCGGCGGCGGAGTGCGGTGGGTGGGCGTTTTCGCGGAGGATGAAAAGGGCGGCGATGGTAGTTCCGAGGAAGGCGCCGATGAGGTGGACCTCGGGGAGGGGGACGACGTCGGGGCCGAGGTCCTGGGCGAAGAGCGGTTGGCCGGTGAAGACCTCGTAGAGGGTTTTTCCGGTTAGACCGAGGAGCATGGCGGCGGCGAGGGCGGTGTTCGTATGCTCGCGGGTCGAAATCGAATCGAGGAGCAGGCGCAGGCTGACGAAGGTAAAGAGAACGGTGTCGAAACCGCTTAAACCGCGGTAGGTCCCGACCTCGGGAAGAAGCCACGAGGTTCCAAGGGTGAGGAGCGGGGCGGTGATGAGGAAGGTCAGGTGGAGGCGGAGGCGGTAGAGTTTGGCGGCGAGTAATCCGAAGGTGGCAAACATCAGGCAATCCCAGAAGAGGTGACCGGGTGACCAGTGGACGTAATGGCCAGTCCACCACGTCAGGTCGAACCCGCTGGCCCGTTCCCACTGGAGGGCAGCACCCTGGTTGGGCAGGAGGTAGAAAATGGC
>CAZFLQ010000059.1:4189-14228 GCA_964519935.1 uncultured Puniceicoccaceae bacterium
TGGCCCGTTCCCACTGGAGGGCAGCACCCTGGTTGGGCAGGAGGTAGAAAATGGCAATGGCGATGAGGATGTGGAGGAGCATGGTGGGGGGCGGCGTGGCCGCCGTGGGAAAGTGGTGAGTCGGTGTGTCAGTGAGTCAGTGAGTCCCTAAACATGCTTACGAGGGGGCGGTTAGTTTGCATGTGTTTGAGGGAAAGGGAACGGGGCGGTTTGGACGCGCCCGTTCCCTTGACGGTGGATGGGTTTAGGCGTTGGGGGTGATCCGCCGTTTGGATTTGAGGTAGAAGCGGAGGCCGAGGAGGCTGAGGAGGATGGCGATGGGGCCCTCGAAGGCACCCCCACCAACGGTCGGGGAGGGGAGGTTGAACATCGGGTCTGCGGTATCCGCGCGGGTTGGTTGGACCGGTTGGATGGCGCGGGCTTGCTGGGCGGCGTGTTCGATCTGCATCCGGTCGAGGTTGCGGCGGTCGATTCCGTGCCGTTTGAAGGCATTGTCGTCGAGGAGGAGAATGGAGGTCTCATCGGTGACAACCTGGTAGGTGATCCCGAGATCGCGGATCGCCTCGGCGGCCTCGGAATCCGGGGTCATCCCGAGATCGCGAAGGCGTTCGATTTCGTTGATCCGGGAGGTCGCCCAGATGCGTTCGAGTTCGGGATAGTCGGTCGAAGCGGCCGGGAATTCGATCGTTGTGGTGTAGGTCCGTTCTCCTTCCGAGGTCCGGGCATCCAGTTCGATCGTCGCCGGACCGCTGCCGGTGTATTTTCCGATCAGGACCAGCTGTTGGCCGCGGTAGAGCTTGCGCCAGGCGTTGCGGGTGATGTCAGATGTCCGAACACCCTTGATACGGAGATCGACATCAAGGAGGGCCTCGGTCGTGATCCGGTCGCGGGCGGCGAGAATCTTCCCGACAATGTCGTCGCGGGTCGATACGGCACTGTAGGTTCCGTCGGTGGCCTCGCAAAGGGTCCGCATGATCGGCCAGTTGGCGGAGTTGCCCATCAGGAATCCGAAGAAGCGGATGTCTTTTTGGCGGAGGAGGTCGTCGAATCTTTTCGGATCGACGATGCCCTGATTGAGAACGCCATCGGTGACGAGGATGAAGTTCGTGGCGCGGTCGTTGTCGAGGGTTTTGACGCCCTTGCGGACCCCGGCGTAGAGGTTGGTGCCGCCACCGGAAGGGACCGCCCGCATCTGGTTGGTGAAAGTGGCGACATTCTCGGCGGTGGCAGGTATCCAGCCGTTGGTCATCTCAAAGGCCCCATTGTCGAAGAAGATGATACGGAAACGGTCGTGAGGGGCGAGGCGTCCGAGGGCTTTTTCAATCCCGTCGGCGAGGGTGGCGATCTTGGCGGACATCGAGCCGGATTTATCGAGGACGAAGACATAGTCGGCTCCGTTCGAGAGCGGTTTCAGATCGACCCCCGGGGTCAGGACGAGCATGAAGGTTCCGTCTTCGCTATCGGGGGCGCGATAGGTGAGAAGGTCGATCCGACCGGGGAGGTTCTCGGCGAGACGATAGTAGAGGAGGAGGTCGGAATCGAGCGAACCGCCCTGATCGGAGCTGTAGGACCACTCGTAGCGGTTGGGTTCGAGTTCGCGGAAGGTTCCCTGCATGCCGGGGGCGCGGACATCGGTGATGGGGTATTCGGAGCGAATCTCGACGCGAGCAGCAAAGGTGCCGGTGACGGTCGGATTGTTCGTCCAGAAGGAGGCGGCAGCCTCGTCGGTTCCGCCCTCGGCGAGCGGGTAGAGGAAGCGACCGATATTGGCCTCGAGCTGGATGGGTTGGTAGTAGACGAACTCCATCCGCGATTCGGAGAGGGCACGGACCGGGTGGACGCGGAACTCGAAACGCTGGAACGATTCCTTGTCGCCCTTGCCGGTTTCGTTGCCGGCCTGTTTCTCCTCCTCGTAGATTCGGTCGGCATCTGATTTCGAGACGACCTCGCCCTCGAGGGTGGTTTCGCCGGAGACGAAGCGCATCTCGGCGAGGGAGGCATCCTCGGGGACGGGGAATGCGTAGAGGGCTTCGAGGTCCTGGTTGTTGGGATTGTAGAACGTTTGGGTGACGCGGGTGCGGGCGAACCCGTTGTTGATAACCACATCGACCTCGTGCGTGCGGATCTCGATCGGCTGACCGGGGGCGTTCACGGGGGTGAGGGTTCCGGCAGAAAACGCGGTCGCGAGGGAGGAAATCCCGGCGACGGCGGCTAGAAGGATGGTTTTTGCATTCATAGGCCTGATCTCTTTGGAGGAATCGTGCCGGATAGGTTTGGTTTGATGTAAGTGACTGTTTTTCAGGTAAATAAAATCTATAGAGCTTTTCGGAATTCGATAAATGTTGCAAGAAATGTATTCTAAAAATACATTTTGTGCATGAAGGATATGCGGGATTTGGCGTGGGCGAACCCTTTTGCGGGGGATCGTGGGGAAATTGAACGGCGGATCGTGGGGGACCGGGCGTTCCGTCCGCTCGACCGCGGGGTGGGGTCGACCCATTTCAGCCCGAACCTTGATGGGGTTCTGGTTTTGATGGAGGCGAAATTGCGGGAGATTCGGGCGGGGCGGCGGCGGTTGTCGGCGGATGCGCGGGTGGCCTACGAGGAGGTCCTCGTCTTTTGGATTTATCACCAGCTGATTGATGACCTTGACCGGGTGGTCGAGGGCGGCTCGCCGCGACGGTTGTGGCAAAAGCTGAATCGGTCGTTGGGGGAAACGGTTTTGCCGGGAGACCCCTCTCCGAAATGGGTGGGGGCGGAGCGGATTCTGGCCTTTTTCTACCAGGTGCGGCGGGCGTTCCGGTCGATCCACCGCTATGTGATCGGGGATACCGAACCAGCGCGGGCATTGCGGGAACGGATCTGGGAATCGATCTTCGGGCGAGACCTGCGGCGTTACATCGGGGGATTCTACGAGCGGATGGGAGAGGTCCACACTCTGATTACGGGGCCCTCGGGTTCGGGGAAGGAGCTGGTTGCACAGGCGATCGGGCATTCCCGTTTCATTCCTTTTGAGGGACGGACGGCGACCTTTGCGGTTGGGGCGACGGAGCGGTTCCTGCCGGTCAACCTGGCGGCACTGAGCCCGACGCTGGTCGAATCGGAACTCTTCGGCCACGCGAAAGGGGCATTTACGGGGGCGTTTCAGGAACGGGAGGGCTACTTTGAGCAGGCGGGGCCTTGGGGGACGATCTTTCTCGACGAAATCGGGGAGGTTGAGAAGGCGATTCAGGCAAAGCTCTTGCGGGTTTTGCAGGGTCGGCGGTTCAACCGGGTTGGGGAGACGGTCGAGCGGGTGGCGGCGGGCCGGGTGGTGGCGGCGACAAACCGCGATCCGGAGGCGGCGGTAGCAGAGGGAACCTTTCGGGAGGACCTCTTTTTCCGCTTGAATGGGGATCGTTTAAGAACGCTCGGGCTGGAGGAGCTGATTGAGGGAGACGTCAGTCGGTTGGAGCCGATGGTCGGCTTTGTGGTTGGAAAGCTGGTCGGGAGTGGAGAGGCTGATGGACAAGTGGCTCTGGTGTCATCGATTCTTGAATACATTGAGGATCGTCTGGGGCCGGATTACCGCTGGCCGGGGAATTTTCGGGAACTGGAGCAGTGCGTGCGCAGTTTTCTGGTACACGGCGATTACCGACCGGTCCGATTTGTTTCGACAAAGGATGGGACGGGGAGCTGGGAGGCGGTAATCGGCCTAAAGATGACGGCGGACGAGTTGCTGGGTCACTACAGTCGGGAGATGGTTGCCGCAACCGGGTCGCGGAGGGCGGCAGCGGCAAGGCTGGGGGTTGATCCAAGGACGGTCGGGGCATGGATCGGGAGGGGAAGCTGAAAGTGGCTCCTCCTGCGTCTCGCTTTGGCGGGACTTCGAAAAGTTGAAAGCGGGAAGGGGGCAAAGATGCGCACGGCGGCAGCTCCCGAAGCTTTCGTGGTCCGGTTCTTCATTTACCCTATTGTTTGGCGAGGAGATCGTGCCCCCTCAGCCCTGCCGCATCGCAGGCAGCCAACAAGTGGCGGTCATTCGTGAAGACCTCCGAAAAGCCATGGGCTTTTGCCGTGGCGAGATGAATCGCATCGGCCCCACGCAGGAAGACCGAGCGATCCAGTTTTGAAAACTGGGCTTCGATCATTTCCCAAAATCGCTCTTCGATCGGTAACCACTCCCACAGGTTCGTCTGCAAGTCGGTCTGGTATTGTTCCAGAATCCGTTCGTAACTCGCATCTTCGAGACGATTTTCTCGCCAGTTTCGATGGAATACGGCAACGAGTTCGGCCCGCGCCAGCGACGAACTGGCCACCCGCTCACCTGAGTTCTTGAGGTAGTTCCGAACGAGGGCACTCCCCGGCTCGTTCAGGTAGGTCTTAGCGAGGTAGGCCGTGTCGAAATAGATCACCGCCGGTCCTCTTCGAGTAGCCTTGCCGAGTCGATATCTACCGGGGGTAGGTTCTCGAAGCCTGCGACGAGAACACGGTTTGCAAAATTCGTTCGGGGGGGATCCTCCAGTGGCATCAGCCGGGCGACCGGACGACCACGATCCAGAACCACCAAAGGCTCCGCCGAAATCCCGGCACGCCGAACCCAGCGCCCTGTGTTCATGTGCAAGTCCCGGATCGAAATCGTTTTCATAAAGTGCACAATGTGTCACTTCGTTTCCGTGTCAAGGAAGACCTCAACCCCACTCGCGCGGCAAACCGGGGCGTGAATTGACCCGGCTACGGGGTGGGGTGGTTTGTAGGGTCGTCGCTGGTGGCGACGGTGGGGGATTTGGTGCGACGGGAGAGGAAGTGAATGGATGATTTGAGGTCCTCGAGCATGAGGTAGAGGGCGGGGACGAGGAAGAGGGTGATGAAGGTGGCGAAGAGGATTCCGAAGGCGAGGGAGGTGGCCATCGGGATGAGGAACTGGGCCTGGAGGCTTTTTTCGAGAAGGATCGGGGTCAGGCCGACGAAGGTTGTGGCGGAGGTCAGGATGATCGGACGGAAACGGGCGGCCCCGGCTTCGCGGATCGCGATCATGAGGTCGTCGTGGTTGCGGCGGCGTTTGTTGATGTAGTCAACCATGACGAGGCTGTCGTTGACGACAACCCCGGCGAGGGCAACCAGTCCGAGGATCGAAAGGATCGAGAGATCCTGACCGATGATGAGATGTCCCCAGACCGCCCCGACGAATCCGAAGGGAATCACGATCATGACGATAAAGGGCTGGAGATAGGATTTGAAGGGGATCGCGAGGAGGGCGTAAATCGCGAGGAGGACGAGGAGAAAGCCCCCCTTGAGGCTACCGAAGGTGTCGGATTGTTCGCGGGCCTCGCCTTCGAGTTGGAAATCGATTCCGGGGTAGGTTTGGGCGAGTTCGGGCAGGACGCTCGTGCGGAGTTCCTCGATCACGAGATTGACGTCGGCGACGGCCTTGTCGGCGTCGGCGCGGACGTTGAGGGCGCGGCGTCGGTCGACGCGGGTGATGCTGGCGTAGCCGGTGTCGATCTCGATTTCAGAAACGGTTTCAAAGGGAACCTCCCGACCGTCGGCGAGACGGATGCGGAGATCGCGGAGGGAGTCGAGGTAGCGTCGATCCTCCTCCGGGTAGCGGACCATGACGCGAATGTCCTCACGGTCGCGCTGGATGCGTTGGGCTTCGGCTCCGAAGAAGGCAGACCGGACCTGCGAGGCGAGATCGCTTTGACGGAGGCCGAGGGCCTCGGCCTCGGGACGGATCCGAAGCTGGATCTCGTCCTTACCCTCGGCGAGAGTGTCGGTGATATCGAAGAGGCCCTCGTATTCCGCAAGGCGTTCGCGGAGGTCGCGGGCGGCGGCTTGAAGTTGTCCGAGGTCGGGCCCGGTAAGCTGGACATCGACGGGTGAGCCGGCACCGCCGGCGGCGGTTGCCCCGAAAGAGAGTTCGCGGACACCGGGGAGGGTTCCGACCTCGTTGCGCCAGAGTTTGGCGATTTCGGGGGCGCTGATCGGGCGAATCTCAGGCGGGACCAGTTCAATCGTGATTTCGGCCTTTTCCGGGGTGTTGCTGCTGCTGGAGACACCTCCGGGTCCACCGCCTTCGAAGAGAACCGCCCCGATGGAGATGGAGTGATGTTTCACAGGATTCTCGATCCCCTGTTCGGCGAGGTCGGCGAGAACCCGGTCGAGGGCGGATTCGACCTGATCGAGGGTTGCGACAGTCATTTCGAAAGGAGTTCCGACCGGCATCTCGAGGGTTGTCGCGACGTAGTCGGAGGGGACCGGAGAGATGAAGGTGAAGCGGACGCGGTTACCGGCAACGAGACCGACCGAGATCAGGAGAATCGTGACGAAGGCAGCGGCCACGGCATAGCGGTAACGCAGTCCGAAGGCGAGGGATGGGCGGAAAAATCGTTCGACAAACCATTCGAGACCATCGGCAAAGAAAAGTTGGATACGACGGAGTCCGCCGATCCGGGTGCGGTCGCGCTTGCCGACGCGGATCAGGGAAAGGTGGTAGGGGAGGATGAGCTTGGATTCGACGAGCGACCAGAGGAGGGTTGGGATAACGACGGCGGGGATCGCGAAAAAGAATTTCCCGATAAATCCGGGAAGAAAAAAGATCGGCATGAAGGCAACGATCGTCGTGAGGACGGCGAAGGTTACCGGAAGTGAGACGGCGTGGGTTCCGCGGATGGCACCCTCGACCCCGGGGCCGTTTTTCTGGAATTCGGAAAAGACGCTTTCGCCGACAACGATGGCATCATCGACGACGATCCCGAGGACGAGAATGAAGCCAAAAAGGGAAACCAAATTGATGGTCAGATCAAAGGCCGGCATGATGAGAACGGTCCCGAGAAAGGAGACGGGGATTCCGAGGGCGACGAAGAAGGCGAGGAGGGGACGGAGGAAGAGGGCAAGGACGAGCAGGACCAAGCCGAATCCGACGGCACCGTTTCGGAGAAGGAGGGAAAGGCGGTCGCGGAGGTAGATCGAGAGATCGCGCCAGGCCTCGGCGCGGAGGTCGCCGGGGAGCCAGTCGACGTTGGCGGCGTAGTTTTTGATGGCGCGGGAAATCCGGAGGGGATTCTGATCCCCGACCTCGTAGACCCGGATGATGGCGGCGGGTTGGCCGTTGAACCGGACGATGAGGGGTTCGTCGATAAAGCCGTCGCGGATCGTGGCGACATCGCCCAGCCGGATGACCTCACCGGAGTTGCGGGCGCGGAGAACAATCGAGGCGAAATCGGGGGCGGTCTCGGCCTTGGCGCTGGCGCGGAGAAGAATCTCCCCGCTGGAGGCGCGAATCGACCCGCCGGGGACCTCGAGGGACGATTCGCGGACCGCATTGACGACCTCCTCGAAACGAATCCCGAGCCGCCGGAGGGTGGATTCGTCTACCTCGATTGAGATCTCGTAGGCCCGGACGCCCTGGACCTCGGCCTGGGAGACGCCCGGGAGGCGGGTGATCTCGTCCCGCATTTGTTCGGCGACGGTTTTGAGGGAGACCTCGTCGGCGTCACCGTAGACGGCAACGGAGATGGTTTCACGTTTGATGAGAACCTCTTCGATGACCGGTTCCTCGGCATCGACCGGAAAGGTGTCGATCCCGTCAACCCGGTTTTTGACATCCTCGAGAACCCGGCGGACATCGTAGCCTCGTGCGACCTCAACGACAACGACCCCAAAGCCCTCGGCGGCGGTTGAGGTCAGCCGTTTGATGCCGTCGAGATCGTAAACGCGGTCCTCGATCCGGCGGTTGATGCCCTCCTCGACCTCCTCGGGAGCGGCCCCGGGGTAGGGCACGGAAATGGTGATGGTCTCGGTCGAAAATTCGGGAAACAGCTCGATCTTGACCTGAGTCGCGGCGACGAGACCGCCGACGATGATGAGGATGAAGAGGAGGTTGGTGGCAACCCCGTTACGGGCAAACCAGGCGATCATTCAGATGGCTCCGTTTGTAATGAAAAACTGGATACATTTTGTGATCCGGGATTTTCCTCAGTTGTGGGGGAAGCGGGATGGACGGCCATGCCGGGACTGAATGCACGGATCGGGGTGGTCGAGAACTGAAGGGGACCGGTTCGTCCGGGGATCTGAACGATCGCCTCGTCGCGGAGGGACTGGACGAGTTCAACCGGAATCTCGTGAAGGGTGAAGGATTCTTCCCCCTGAGCCGGATCGGTGGGACGGGCCTCGAGAACAAATCCATCGCGGAGGATGGCGACGCGGGGAATGCGGAAAACATTTTGAACGGTTCGGCCCTCGATGCGGGCATCGAGAAATGCCCCGATATTGGGTGCGTCGTCGCAGGGGGCGATCCGGGCGATCGCATAGGTAAAGCCGTTCGTTGGATCGATGGTCCCGCTGAAGCGTTCGATCTCGGCATTCCACGAGCGGGTGTCGCCGGGTTGGGTCGAGTTGAGGTGAACTGGAATTGGAAGTTGGTCGATTTCGCGGACCGCCTGATCGTCGAGGAGGAGGCGCTGGTTTGGGGCAATCGGGAGACGGATTTCGAGGACGGTGCCATCGATCTGGCCGAGGAGAGCGGAACCTCCGGGTGGAATCACGTCGCCGGGACTGACCTGACGGCGGCGGATGCGTCCGTCAAAAGGGGCGACGGCGCGGGTGCGATCGAGGTCGCGCCGGGCCCGTTCGACGGCGGCGGCAGCGGAGGTGACTCCGGCGCGGCGGGCGGCGATCCAGGGGGTCCGGACGACGAGGGGATCGGGCTCGCGGTCAGGGTTCAGGCGTTGCCAATCGAGGAGGGCCTGTTCGGACTGGGCCTCTTCGAGGGCGAGGGCGAGTTCGGCCTCGGCGAGAGCGGACTCGGCGGCGGCGAGGGCGGCGCGGTAGTCGGCGGGGTCTATTTCGAGAAGGAGATCGCCCTCGTGGACGACGATGCCCTCATTAAAGATATCGGTGACTGCGATGATCCGTCCCCCGACCTCAGCGCGAATCTCGGCTTGGTTGCGGGATGCCACCGTGCCCTGGGTGCGGATCTCGAGGGTGACTGTGGATGGTTCGGCGGTCGCGATTTGGACGCGGGGAAGGATCGGGACGGTTTCCTGCCGGACTGGTTCGGGGCGGGTCGAGGCGAGATAGCGGAAGACACCCACCCCGCCGACGAGGATTGCCACGACGAGGGCAAGTTGGAGGAGAATCGATTTCATGACTGGGCGGGCACTGTGGCGACGGTGGTTGAGTTTAAGTCGGAGGATGGAACCCCCTGGGATGGATCGCCGATCGCGAGAAGGAGGTTGAGGCGATTGCGGACCCGGGCAAGTTGAACATCAATCTGTCCGCTGCGGATATCAAATGTGCGGCGCTGGGCGGCGAGGACGGTGGTAATGTCGACGAGTCCGCGGCTATATTGCTCAAGGGCGATGGTTTCGGCGGCGGCGGCCTCGGCGGCGGCCTCATCGAGGGAGACGAGCTGCCGGGCGAGAAGAGCGTCGGCGGCAAGGGCGGTTTCAACCTCGCTGAAAGCGTTCAGAACGACGCCCCGGTAGGTTTCGGCGGCGGCGGCGCGAAGGGCGTTGGCCTCCTCGATTCCGGCGCGGATGCGTCCCCCCTGGTAGACCGGGGCGAGGGCGCGGGCGGCGATTCCCCAGACGTTGAAATCGCTGTCGGAAAGGTCGGAGAGGTCGGCAGCGGCCCGTCCGGCGTTGGCGGAAAGTTCGAGGGAGGGCAGACGGACCTTTTCAGCGGCGGAGAGCTGGCGGGAGGCCTGTTCGACGGCGTAGGCGGCGGCGCGGATGTCGGGCCGCTTGACGAGGAGATCGGAGGGGAGGCCGGTTTCGGGAAGATCAGGAAGATCGGGCAGGTCGGGGTTGATGGCGATCTGATTGAGAGGCAGCTGTCCGACGGTGATTTCGAGGGCGCGCCTCTGTTGTTGGGCTTCGTTTCGGGCGACGGAGAGGGTGGACTCGGCGGAAGCGAGATCAGCGCGCCCGCTGCGGACGTCGAGGGCAGTGGTGAGGCCGCGTTCGAAGCGTCCCTCGATGACCTCGAGGGTACGTCGGAGGCTTTCGGCGGTTTCGTTTCGGAGGTCGAGTCGGGATTCGGCGGCGGCGACCCCGTA
>CAZFLQ010000060.1:0-14208 GCA_964519935.1 uncultured Puniceicoccaceae bacterium
GGTGAAGGCGGGTGGGGTTAGCGGTCGACGCGGGCACCGCCACCGGCGACAAGTTTTTCGACCTCGGCGAGGGAGGCCATACTGGTGTCGCCGGGAGTGGTCATGGCGAGGGCACCGTGGGCGCAGCCGTAGCTGGCGGCCACGAGAGGGTCGTTGTGGCGCAGAAAGCCGTAGATCAAGCCGCTCGCGAAGCTGTCGCCGCCACCGACACGATCATAGATTTCGAGAATGTTATCGCCCTCGAAGGCGCGGAGGGGTTGATAGAATTCACCCTCGTGCCAGACGAGAGCACTCCACTCGTTTAGGGTAGCGGTCCTCGCGGTGCGGAGGGTGGTGGCGGTGACCTTGAAGTTCGGGAACTCGCGGACCGCGCGGGAGATCATACGTTTAAAGGAATCAGTTTCGATGTTGGAAATATGTTCGTCGACGCCCTCGACCTCAAAGCCGAGGCAGGCGGTGAAGTCCTCTTCGTTTCCGATCATCACATCGACATATTTGGCGATCTCGCGGTTGACCTCGCGGCAGCGTTCGAGGCCGCCGAAATCCTTCCAGAGCGACGGACGGTAGTTGAGGTCATAGCTGACGATGGTGCCGTGAGCTTTGGCGGCCTGAACGGCCTCGATGACGACATCGGGGGTCGTTGCGGAAAGAGCGGCGTAGATTCCCCCGGTGTGGAACCATTGGCTGCCGCGACGGCCGAAGATCTCTTCCCAGTCGACATCGCCGACCCTGATCTGGCTGGCAGCAGTGTTGCCGCGGTCGGGGGTTCCCTTGGCACCACGAATGCCGAAGCCGCGTTCGGTGAAGTTCAGTCCGTTGCGGACGGTGCGTCCGATCCCGTCGTATTCGCGCCAGAGGATGTGCTCGGTCGAGACACCGCCCTGAAGGATAAAGTCCTCGATCAGCCGTCCGACGGGGTTGTCGGCAAAGGCCGTGACGACAGCGGTTTTGAGTCCGAAACAGCGCCGGAGGCCACGGGCGACGTTGTATTCGCCACCACCCTCCCAAGCGGTGAACTGGCGGGCAGTATGGACGCGACCATCACCGGGATCGAGGCGGAGCATAATCTCGCCGAGGGAGACGCAGGCGTATTCGCAGGATTGGGACGATTTGATTTCGAGGGACATGGTGGTGTTTGATTGAGAGCGACGGTTGATCAGGAACCGGGATAGATGACGCCGGCGCGGTTGAGAATATGATCCATGGTTTCGGCCAATTTGAGGGTTTCATTCAATGGCATGACGGGTGATTCGGTCAAACCCTCGGAAATGCATCTGCCAACATGGGCGATTTCGTATTGGAATCCGCGATCCTCGGTGGGCGGAAAAATTTGGCGGACTTCCTCGCTCTCGGTGATCAGTTCGACACGGTTTTGCCCGATAAAGCTCGGTGGCAAGCGGACCATGCCGCGAGTTCCGATGACAATTGCGTGATTGACAACGGATGTCCGGAGGCTGCACCGAAGAACGGCTTTAACTCCATTTTGGTAGGAGAACACCAGAACGTCGTCTTCGTCGACCCCAGTTTCCCCGACCGTGATGTCGGTTACAACGCGGGACGGTCGCTCGCCTTTCATAATCAAACTCGAGAAAGACAGGGGGTAGATCCCCATGTCGAGGAGGGTGCCGCCGGCGAGTTCGGGATTGAGCATGCGGCCTTGCGGATCCCAATCACGGGAAAATCCGAAGGTCGCCTCAATTTGGCGAACTTCGCCGATGCGTCCCTCGTTGATCCAACGGACGAGCTGTTGGCAAGCGGGGAGGAATCGGGTCCACATCGCCTCCATTAAAAAGCGGTTATTTGCCCTCGCCCGTTCGATCATTTGCCCGGCTTGGCGGGCGTTTACGGCGAGGGGTTTTTCGCAGAGAACATGCTTTCCTGCGTCGAGTGCCATCAGGACAGTATCGCAATGAAAGTTATGGGTATTGGCGACGTAGACGGTGTCGATGGATTTGTCGGCGAGCAAATCCGGGTAACTTTCAAAGGCCTGCGGGATCGAGTGCGTATCGGCAAATGACCGGGCCTTGCCGGGGGTATTGGAGGCCACTGCGACAACCTGATGATCGCCCTCGGCAGCTCTCGCACTGGAAACAAATTTCCTGGCAATTCCACCCGCGCCGAGAATACCCCATCTCATTTTTAGGTTGGAAGACATCTGGCTAAGTGGATCGATTTGGCGGAGAGGAGGCGAGCTTAGGCGACAGGACTGAGAGGGTTGGCACCGCACTCGGCGGCAATTTCATTGAAGGCGTCGATTTCGGCCTCGGAAAAGAGAAGCCCGCCGGCGGCATCAACCTTTTGCGCCCACTCCGCTTCGATCTGGCCGGGCAAAAGACATGATTCGTTGCCGTGGCCGAGAATGTCTTCGAGGACTGCCCGGATGTTGGAGGCCTGGTTGCGCCCGGCGGCAAATGCACCGCCGTTGAGGGCATCGGGGTGAATGACCTGAAAGTAGAACGCCGGGGTGCGTTTCTCTCCGGACGGAATCTCCCGGCTGCGGAGGGTTGGCAAGCTTCCGCCGATGAAGGCGGCAACGATTTCGTTGATCAGGCTGAGGCCGTATCCCTTGTGGGCACCGAAAGGCACGAGGGCGGTGACAGCGTTCGGATCGGTGGTGGGATTGCCCTCGGCATCGACGGCCGCGCCGGGGGGAAGTTGCTTGCCCTCGCGGGCAAATTGCTGGACCCGACCCATCGCGATAACGCTCGTCGCCCAATCGATCACGATGGGGAAGCCGACGGCCTCGGTGGTGGGAAAGCCCCAACTGTGCGGGTTGGTGCCGAGGGTGGGGAATTTTCCGCCAAAGGGGACGACCTCGGCGAGGGCAGCGGTACAATTGGTGTAGGCGATGTAGCCGCGCTTGGCGGCATCCATAACATAGCCGCCGCCCCAGAGGTAGTGGAAGGCGTTGTCGACGGAGACCTGGGCAATCCCGTACTGGTCGGCCAGGCTAATGGCACGATCCATCGCGGCGTAGGCGGTTGCCTGACCGAGTTTCTTGTGAGCGTCCCAGACCTCGCTGGCCGCGAAGTGGTTCTCAATCACGGTGATTTCTGCCCCCGGAATGCATCCACCGGTGCCGCTTCCGAAAAGGTGATCGAGGTGCAATGCCTTGATCGCATTGTGGGTACGGATGCCGTGGCGGGCAGCGTATTCAGAAAAACGGGCGGCGGCATCGGCCTCTTCTTCAGTGTATCCCCGATGTTGATACGCGGCCTTTACAAGGGCATTGTGGGATGCGGGAGCGATGGTGTGAAAATTTTCGTCCATGTTGTCTTGAAGTTGGCAGATTTTTCGAAGGGTCGCGGCAGGTTCAGATCAGCGCCGATGGGGGTGGGCAATCGTTGACCTGGGCGTGGGGTTTCTGGCCGCGCAGGAGCATGAGGAGATTCTCGGTTGCCTTGGTGGCCTGGCGGATGACGCTTTCGTGGGTGCGCGAACCGATGTGCGGGGTGATGATGCAGTTTGGTGCGGAGAGGAGGGGGTGGTCAGCGGCGGCAGGTTCGACATCGAGGACATCGGCCCCATAGCCGGCGAGCTTGCCGGCGTGGAGGGCTTTGACAATGTCCGGTGTGACAACGAGCTCCCCGCGACCGCAATTAATCAGGATGGCCCCGTCCTTCATGTTGGCGATGCTGGCGGTGCAGATCATGCCGTCAGTCTCGGGCGTGAGATTGGTGTGGAGGGAGACGACGTCGCTGGATTTAAGCAGCTGGGTAAGGCCATCCTGACGTTTGATTCCGTGCTCGCGGGCGAACTCATCCGGCCAGTAGAGATCATATCCGATGGCATCCATCCCAAACGCCTTGGCGCGGATGGCAACCTCGCGTCCGATCCGTCCGAGGCCAACGATGCCGACGGTTTTTCCGGCGATTTCATGGCCGGTCTGGCGCTTCCAAAGCCCCTGGCGGGTCCACTCGACATGTTCGATGAGGTTCTTTGAAAGGGCGAGCATGAGCATAAAAACATGCTCCGCGACGGTGGTGTGGTTGACCCCGGGGGTGAAGGCGACGGGGATGCCCCTGGCGGTGGCGTCGGCGACGTCGATTTTGTCGACCCCGATCCCGTATTTGGCAATGATTTTCAGTCGGGGTAGTGCTTTTTCAATGACAGCCGAACTGATGACGTCATCCCCGCAGAGGAAGGCGTCGAATCCGCCCGCGAGCTCAAGCATGCGGGATTCCGGAAGCGGGCCGCGTTCGCAGACAATGTCCGCCTGGGAGGAGGCGAGAAGATCGTGATGGGGTCCGGGGGTGTCCTGGTAGGACGTGGTGGTAAGGAGGATGCGAAGGCTCATGTGATTTTTGATGGCGAATGGTGGATGGTCGGGGCTGGTTGGTTAGACCCCGGAGTAGATGCCAAAGCCACCGTCGATGTGGATGACCTGACCGGTGATAAAGCGGGCGGCATCGCTGAGGAGAAAGCGGATTGCCCCGGTGACCTCAGGGGCCTCACCAAATCGTCCCATCGGGGTTTTGTTGATGATCTGTTCTCCCCGCTCGGTCAGGGATCCGTCTTCCTTGAGGAGGAGGGCGCGGTTTTGCTTACCGATGAAAAAGCCGGGGCAGACCGCGTTCACGCGGATACGGTCCCCGTGCTTTTTCGCGAAATCGGTTGCCATCCAGCGGGTGAGGTTATCGACGGCGGCTTTGGCGTTGGAGTATCCGAGAACACGGGTGAGGGCCTGGGCAGAGCTCGCGGAGGAGAAGTTAACGATCGCACCGCTGCCCTGTTCGGCGAAAATCTTCCCGAAGACCAGCGAGGGGAGGAGGGTGCCCTTGAGGTTGAGATCAAGGACCTTATCGTAGTCGTCGAGATTGAGATCAAAGACCGTTTTATCGGGTCCGATGGTGGCACCGGGCTGATTGCCGCCGGCACCGTTGAGGAGCCCGTCGATTTTCCCGGTTTGAGAGAGGAGTTCGCGGGCGGCGGACTCGAGACCCTCGCGGTCGGTGACATCGCTGACCAGACCGATGGCGGTGCCGTTGAGGTTGGCGGCAGTGGCGGCACTGACAGCATCGTCGACCCGTTCCCGGTTGCGACCGAGAAAGGCAACCGTCGCCCCGGCGGCGACGAGATCGAGGGCAGCGGTTCCAGCGAGAGCACCGGTGGCACCGGTGACAACAATGACGCGACCGGAAAGGTCAAAGGGGTTTTGCATTGGATGTAGAATGGCTCGATTT
Organism: uncultured Puniceicoccaceae bacterium; assembly: GCA_964519935.1. GTDB lineage: Bacteria > Verrucomicrobiota > Verrucomicrobiia > Opitutales > Puniceicoccaceae > DAISIK01. The sequence goes on from CAZFLQ010000060.1 coordinate 5,184, forward strand.
CGTCCGAAACTAAAATTATAAAAAGAAGAAAAATTTTGCAAAAAAACGACAGATTGAGGAGACAGGCACTGATGTTATCCAAACCGAGGCGAACGATTCTGATGGCACTGGGGAGTTATGATTCCCGAACGCATGAAGGGATTGCTTCAGCGGCGCGGGACTTCGGATGGTTTTTAGACATCAGTTTGATGAAGACTCTGGAGATACCGTCCCGCTGGTCGGGTGATGGAATTTTGGCCTCATTGAATCGGAACCGGCGCCTCGAGAATCTGGTGCGACAATCAAAAATACCGATCGTGGACCTCTCGGTTTGGCGTTCCGATCTTAGAATGCCGCGGGTGGTGGCAGACAACCACGAAATCGGACGACTGGCAGCGCGCCACTTTTTGGAGAATGGGCACACAAGTTTCGGATGGTTTGCACGCCGGATGAATCCAGTGTGGGAAGAGCGTCTCGAGGGGTATCGAGGTGAGCTGGGGCCGAAACCGATAGCGGTCGCGGGCTTGAAGCAGCCTGATGCCGGAATCGCCGAAGAGGGTGGTGACTGGATGCGGCAACTATCGAGACCGACAGCGTTTTTTTGTCCTTCGGATGAGGAAGCGGCGAACCTTTTGGCAATTTGCATACGCATGGAGATTAGAGTGCCGGATGAGATCGCGATTCTGGGGGTGGACAATAACTCCCTGATTTGTGAGAATCAGCCGACAACTCTTTCGAGCATCAATCACGACCTTTTTCGGGTTGGATACGAGGGAGCGCGGCTGCTCGAACGCCTGATGTGTGGAGAAACGGTTGCGGAAGAGTCGGTGGTGCGAATCAGTCCGGAGGGACTCACCGTGCGGGAGAGTACGGACGCGTTGGCGGTGAAAGACCCCGTTGTGAGGAAGGCACTTGAATCGATGCGGGCGGAACCGGGGGTGAGGATTGGCGTCGCCGAGCTGGCGGGGAGACTAGGGATCGGACGGAGGGATTTGGAACGTCGTTTTCGGGTCTCGATTGGTCAGACGCCGCATCAACGTTGGCGTGAACTGAGATTGGCGGCGGCGCGGCGGCAGGTCGAATCGGGGCAGGAAAGCATGGAGGACATCGCGGCGACATGCGGTTTTTCGAACGGTCCCCACTTTTCAAACCGATTTCGGGAGCGGTTTGGATGTACCCCGCTAGAGTGGAGACGTGGGAAGAGGCCGGGGAGTTGAGCGAGGACAGTTGGACGGGACACCCGGAGGGCGCATCACTCCGTTTCCTCAATACCGGGCTGGATCTTCAAAAGTCTTTGATGCTCGGTCCGTAATCCATGCGCACGACCTCGGCCAGACGGACGGCCGGAGGCTGCCGTAATTTTTTTGGGGAAAATAGCATTTTTTTCTCGCCCAACGCATTGAATTCTTCATTCTCAATCGTTTTCTCCACGAAAACCCATTTCTCAGCCATGCCTCGTATCTTCGGTATCGACATTCCAAACAACAAGCGCCTTGAGTACTCGTTACGGTACATCTATGGGGTTGGACCGACCCGTGCCAGGCAACTGGTGCAGGAAAGTGGTCTTGACCCGGACCGGCGGGCGGGAGACCTCTCCGAAGAGGAGATGAACAAAATTGCGAACTTGATCGCGGAGCACCAGTTCATTGTCGAGGGTGACCTCCGCCGCGATGTGGCGTCGAACATCAAGCGGCTGCAGGCAATTCGCGCTCACCGGGGTATCCGCCACCAGCGGGGACTTCCGGTTCGGGGACAGCGGACGAAGACCAATGCGCGTACCCGCAAGGGAGGCCGCAAGACAATCGGCGCGGTTCGCAAGAAATAATCTTTCACCGTTGATAACACAATACGAACCATGAGCGAAGAAGAGGTCAAAGAGGAGAAGCCTGTTGAAGCGGTTGCGACCGAGACTACGGAGGACGGTGAAAAACCGGTCGAGAAAAAGAGTGAGACGGCTGCCGATCTGCTGAAGTCGGATCTGGAGGGCGTCAAAATTCGTCGTGCTAAAGGGAGTAAGAATGTCGCTGCGGGGATCTGCCACGTTCAAGCGACCTTCAACAACACGAAAGTATCGTTTTCCGATATGCGAGGGAATGTGATTTCCTGGGCCAGTGCCGGCAAATGCAACTTCCGGGGATCCCGCAAATCGACCGCTTACGCTGCGCAGGTAGTAACCCAGACGGCTGGTCGGGTCGCGATGTCCCACGGAATGAAGGAAGTCGTCGTGAAGGTAAAGGGCCCGGGGATGGGCCGCGATTCGGCGATTCGTGCGCTCCAGGCACTTGGTCTCATCGTCAACGAGATCATCGACGTCACACCGGTTCCCCACAACGGGTGCCGCCCACCCAAGCGCCGCCGCGTTTGATCCGAACCCCTATTTTCGAAAGGTAATCGACTATGTCCCGTTATACCGGACCCACAACCCGCATCAACCGTCGTTTTTCGATGGCCCTGTTCCCCGCGAACCGTGCCTACGAAAAGAAGAAGTATCCTCCCGGACAGCACGGACCGCGTCTGCGTCGCAAGCTGAGCGAATATTCGATCGGCCTGAACGAGAAGCAAAAGCTCCGGTTTTCTTACGGCCTGACCGAGAAGCAGTTCCGTCGGACCTTTGAACGGTCCAAGCGGAAGCGGGGCGTTACCGGGGAAATCTTTCTGCAATTGCTGGAGACCCGTCTCGATTCTGTCATCTACCTCGCAGGTCTCGGTCGCACGCGGGCGGCGGCCCGGCAATTTGTGACCCACGGCCACATTGTGGTGGACGGGCACAAGGTGGACATTCCCTCCTTCCAGATTGAGCCCGGAATGAAAATCACGGTGCGTGACGCTTCCTCCTCGCGCTCGCTTGCAACTCAAAACCTCGCTGACAATCAGTACCGTTCGGTCCCGCCGTGGATGGCGGTGAACGAGGATCTGATGGAAATCATCGTCAACCGCGATCCGGCGCGCGACGAGATTGATGCCCCGGTGAACGAACAGCTCATCGTCGAGTTTTACAGCCGATAATTCAGTCGGGAATTTTCCGTTTCGCGGAAAGTTCTCTACCCACGAACCGCATTCTTTAAAAGCCAGCGCACCATGCCAAAACGACTCGGAAAATTCGAACTTCCCAAACGCCTCACAAAAGACGAGGCCGTCTCCACCGAAACCTTCGGCCGATTTGTGGCGGAGCCTTTCGAGACCGGTTACGGTCATACGATCGGAAATTCGCTCCGGCGGATCCTGCTTAGCTCGATTGAAGGTGCGGCGGTTTCCTCGGTCAAAATCGACGGGGTGCATCACGAATTTCAATCGATTGATGGCGTCGTTGAGGACGTTACCGACATTGTTCTCAACCTAAAGAAGCTCTTGATCGTCTCCCACAGCCGTGAACCGGTTACCGTGATGATTGACATCGAGAAAGATGGACCGGTGACGGCGGGGGATATTCAACCGGATGCAAACATCGAGATTTTGAATCCCGGTCAACTGATCTGCACGATTGATCGCAAGCAGCGGTTCCTGGCCGAGTTGGAGATCAAGGTCGGCCGTGGTTACTGCACAGGCGAAGACAACAAAGTTGAGGGTCAGGCAATCGGGGTGATCCCGGTGGACTCGCTTTTCAGCCCTGTTCGTCTGGTCCGGTATGAGGTGGAAAACACCCGCGTCGGGCAAATGACGGACTACGACAAAATGATCATCGAGATCTCGACGGATGGGCGCATCACTCCGGACGATGCTTTCAAGCACGCCGCGATGATCCTGAAACACCATCTTTCGGTCTTCGAAGACGTTTCCGAGGAAGAAGTTGAATTTGAAAGCGAGACCAAGGAGGTCAGCGAAGAACAAAACCGTCTCCGCAAGCTCCTCAACATGAGCGTGAACGAGATCGAGTTGTCGGTCCGTGCAGCGAACTGCCTGAATAACGCAAACATCACGACGGTGGGCGAGCTCTCGATGAAAAACGAGCAGGAAATGCTCAAATACCGCAATTTCGGGAAAAAATCCCTCAACGAAATCAAGGCAAAGCTGGAAGAGCTGGGTCTATCGCTCGGGATGAAGATCGACGAGCGTCTTCTCGACAAGAAGAAAGACTGATTCCGGAGTTTGCGCCAAACTTTCTAACACCGACGTACCATGCGCCACAAAAAGCACAGTCATCAACTGGGGGTAAAGACCGCCCACCGGGCCGCCCTCATGGCCAATCTTTGCACCGCCTTGATCACCCACAAGCGGATCCGAACGACCCTCGCGAAGGCGAAGGCGCTGCGTCCCTACACCGAGCGGGTGATCACCTTTGCGAAGAAGGCGAAGGCATCGGAATCGTCGGAGGACCGGTTGCATTTCTACCGGCAAGCCCTTTCGAAGGTGCGTGACGCGAAGGCAGTGACCTTGTTGTTTGGCGAGCGGGTGGACGAATTCCTGAACCGCGAAGGTGGCTACATCCGGATTTACAAGCTTGAGAACCGAATCGGTGATGCCGCCCCGATGGCCTTGGTCGAAATGATTGATGCGGATGACGAAGGTTATCCGAAGCGTCGCAAGGGCAAGAAGGCGGAGAAGGCTGAGAAGGCCGAACCGGTGGCGGAGGCCGATGTTGCCGAAGAGGTAGAGGACGTAACCGACGTTGAGACCGAGGTTTCGGGGGATGACGAAACCGTCGCGGTTGCTCAATCCGATGCCGATGCGGTCGATACCCATGAACCGAAAAAGGACGCATAAGCCTTTTGTTTTTTTCGAGCTAAAAAATTGAACACTACGAAAAGTCGCCTTCGGCGGCTTTTTCGTTTTCGGAAGGGTTTTTCACGGTGATTGAAGTTGATGTTCGCATCTTTTTCTCGGCCCTGATGGCGATTGGGCTATTGGTCCTCTTTCTGCTTTGGGTCTATATGGAATCGCGCACCAGCTTTTACCGACGCGAGGCGATCCGCCAATCCTACCACTGCACCCGATGTGGGAAACTTTACGCCGCCCGGCCGACATCGGGAAAAGTCCCGTGTCCCCGCTGCGGATTTGAAAACATTCGTCTTTCGATCTAGCCATGCCCCAAAACATCGCCGTCCTCGATTTTGGTTCCCAATACACCCAGGTGATTGCCCGCCGGATTCGCGAATGCAAGGTGTATTCGCGGATCTATCCATACAACACCCCGGCCTCGAAGCTTCGCGCGGACGGGGTTGTCGGGATCATCCTCTCGGGGGGGCCGGCGAGTGTCCTCGCCGGAGGGTCGCCACGTCCGGATCCCGGGGTTTTCAATCTGGGGGTTCCCGTTCTCGGGATCTGCTATGGTCTGCAACTGCTGGCCGCAAATATGGGTGGAGCCGTTTCGCGGAGTGATCGCCGCGAGTACGGCCACGGAACGCTGACGATTGAGGATCGGGGAGACCTCCTACACGGATTACCGGCAACGATCCGGGTCTGGAACAGCCACGGCGACCACCTGACGGCGTTGCCTGAAGGGTTTCAGATCCTCGCGCGGACCGAGAACTCGACGTTTGCTGTGATCGAGCACCGTGAACGCCGGATCTTTGGGATGCAGTTTCACCCAGAGGTTTCCCATTCCGAATGCGGGACCGAGATCATCCGAAATTTCCTGTACCGGGTTTGTGGATGCGAAGGGGATTGGTCGATGGCGGACTATATTGATCGCTCGATCCGCGAGATCCAGGAAACGGTGGGGGACCGCCGGGTGATTCTGGGACTGAGTGGGGGGGTTGACTCATCGGTCGCGGCGGCCCTGATTCAGAAAGCAATCGGCGACCAAATGACCTGTATTTTTGTGGATAATGGGCTGCTCCGGTTGCACGAGCGCGAGCAGGTTGAACTCCTTTTCCGGGAGAATTTCTCAATGGACCTGCGGGTGGTGGCAGCGGGTGACCTCTTTCTGGATGCCCTCGCGGGGGTGACGGAACCGGAGGAAAAACGCAAGGTGATCGGCTGGAAGTTTATCGAGGTTTTCGAGGAAGAACTGAAGACCCTCGAGGACGTTGATTTTCTGGCTCAAGGAACACTTTACCCGGACGTAATCGAGAGTGTTTCAATCGACGGAAACCCGGCTGCCCTGATCAAGAGCCACCACAACGTCGGGGGACTTCCGGAGCGGATGAAGCTGAAACTGCTGGAACCGCTCCGGCAGCTCTTCAAGGACGAAGTCCGCGCCCTCGGAGCAGAGCTTGGCCTGCCCCGCGACGTTCTCTGGCGGCAACCCTTTCCCGGACCGGGCCTGGGGGTGCGGGTGATTGGGGAGATTCGGCGCGAATACCTCGAAATTCTCCGTCAGGCGGATTACATCCTGCAGGAGGAGATGCTGGCGAGCGACTACTACTACCGCGTCTGGCAGAGCTTTTGTGTTTTCCTGCCGGTGAAAACGGTCGGGGTGATGGGTGACGAACGGACCTACGATTACGTGATTGCCCTGCGGATTGTCGAAAGCCTTGACGCGATGACGGCGGACTGGGCGCGCCTTCCGCACGACCTGATCCGCAAAGTCAGCAACCGGATCATCAACGAAGTCGACGGCGTCAACCGCGTGGTCCTCGACGTCAGCAGCAAACCCCCGAGCACGATCGAGTGGGAGTGACGGGGGTTGGGTGTCGTTGTTGGCAAGACGGGATGCCGGGGCAAGACCGACTTTATCTTATCAGGGTTGAGAGGGGGCAAGTTGAGACCCCTTTCTGCCTCGTTTGACCTGGTTTCGAACTGGACATATTTGTGCAAGTCACTTTCAACTAGAGCATGAGCTTTTTCATGTGGAACCCGCCGGACGATGTTGAGCCACTCCCGAGGGTCCCGTTGACGGTCATAAGTGGATTTCTGGGGGCGGGAAAAACAACGCTCTTGAACCGTATCCTCTTCGGATCCGGTTCGAGAAAAATAGCCGTCGTCGTCAACGACCTTGGTGAAATCAACATCGATGCTTCGTTGATCAAAAGCGCACTCAAAGAGGTTGATGGTGCCTTTGCCGGGATGCTCCAGCTCCAGGGAGGGTGTATTTGCTGCAGCATCCAAACCGAATTGCTCGACGCGCTCCTCGAACTTTGGGAGCGCTACCGACCAGATCATATTTTGATCGAGGCGACGGGGGTCGCCGAACCCAAGGCGATTTTGGAGACTCTTTACACCGAGAATTTTTTTGGAAAGAGGGGGACAGACTTTCTCAAAGTTGGCAACATGGTAACCGTGGTCGATGGCGGGAATCTCGAACAATACCTCGAATCGCCGGGAAACACCGGAATGAAGCGGCGCACCCATCTGCTTCACAGCGATCAGCGCCGCCCCCTCGAGGAATTGATGATGGAGCAAATCGAATGCGCAGACCTCCTCGTGATCAATAAGATGGATACACTCGAGCCGGAGTCCCTACAACGTTTGCGTGCCTACCTGCGTGGTCTGAATGAAAATGCGGAAGTTCTGGAAACACGCTTCGGGGAGATCGATGCTGAGACCTTGTTGCAAATTCATCGTTTCAACGAAGAGACGACGCTCGCTGGTGCTGCTTGGCGGAATGCTCTTTTAAACAATCTGTCGGGAAGAAAAAGGGGTTGGAAATGGGTCGAGGACAAAGACCGCAGGCCAGCCATCCTCCATCCTGGCCCCGGCGGCCACGTGCACGATCACTCGCACGGAGAAGACACCTGCGACTGCACCCATGAGCACCATCATGGGCCAGACGGGGGACATCACCATAAGGATTACGGGTTGGAAACATTTGTCTTCAACGCTCGGAAACCCTTCGTAGAGTCTCGTCTGATGAAAGTTCTCCGATCGGGCTTACCCGGAGTGATCCGGGCAAAAGGTTTTTATTGGACGGATCGAAAGCCCGACCGAGTTGGTCTCCTGTCGATAGCGGGAAAAATGCTTCGTGCGGATTATCTCTCCGAATGGTGGCACCAGATCGTCCAAAGGGGAGAGGCCGAATTGGACAACCTCCCGGAAATTGTTCGCGAGTCGTGGCTCCCCGTTTTTGGTGACCGCCGCCAGGAAATTGTGTTTATCGGTATCGACCTGAATCGAGAAGAAATCGAAACGGCTCTTAAAACATGCTTTGTTGATGGAAATGTCAGAAACAACCGGTGACCGACTGAGGGTTGGGCGGAGCCCTCACAATTGAGTCGGGTTCGGGGCGTCGCCGTAAACCGCCTTCGGGTCGAAGGCCTTTGAATCTTCAACGAAGAGCAGGCCCACGGGTCCGTCGGTTTCCCCGATTGGCACCTCGCGGTAGAAACAGGAGCGATAGCCCACATGGCAGGAGGCCTCCTCCCCGCCGGCGGACGGCTGGGTTAGCTCGACCTCGATCACCACGCAGTCCTGGTCGTCGTCGATCAGCATGCGGCGAATCTGCTGAAACATCCCCGAGGACTCCCCCTTTTTCCAGAGTTTCTTGCGGGAGCGCGACCAGTAGTGAGCCAGCCCGGTTTCGATGGTCAGGGCAAGTGCCTCCGGGTTCATGAAGGCAAACATCAGCACCTCCCGCGTTTCGGCGTGCAGCGTCACGCAGGGGATCACCCCCATCTCATCAAACTTCGGCGCAAGTTGGTTCCCTTCCTCGACCTGCTCCACGCTTTCGCGCTTGGCAAATAGGGCCTGGATTGCTTGTTCTTCCATGGTTTTACCCTTGCAGTCCCGAAAGCATCTGGCAAGGTATTTGAAAGCGACTTTCACAATTCATGAAAAACGGGGAAAAGCTTCTGCAACGGGTGCGGCAATGCATCGAGGCGAGTCCGCTGCGGATGACCCGCAAGCGGGAACGCCTTCTGGAAACGCTCGCTTCCATCGACCGCCCCATCCCCGCCGCCGAACTCCGGGACCGCGCCGGTCTTCCCGCTAGCGACCTTGTCACGGTTTACCGCACGCTCGAGGCCTTTGAGGGAATTGGAATCATCCAACGGATCCCGCTCGAGAACAGCGGCCATCTCTTCGAACTCACCGAGCCCAACGACCACCATCATCACTTCGTCTGCCGGGAATGCCATAAAACCGAAAGGCTCGACCTCTGCGTCGCCGCCGACCTGTACCGGCAAGCCCGCAAGCTCGGTTTTACCGAGGTGACCCACCTGATGGAGGTTTA
>CAZFLQ010000061.1:0-14192 GCA_964519935.1 uncultured Puniceicoccaceae bacterium
GAGGCCGGTGGCGGTCGCGGTGGTGTGGGCGCCGGTGGTGCTTGGATTCGGGGTGCCGGCGGTGGTGCTGATTGGGTTGGCGGCAGAAGGGGGAGGGGATGCGCGGTGGAAGCTGATCTTTGAGTTGGGGAGGAACAGTCTGATTCTGGCGGGGATGGTGGCGATGATCGCGGCGGGGATCAGTTTAATTCTGGCCTATGCGATACGGATCGAGAAGACGCGGATCTCCCGTTTGACCTCGCGGGGTGTCGCCCTCGGCTATGCTGCGCCCGGATCGGTCGTGGCGATTGGGGTCATGGTGGGGTTCGGGTTGATTGATGAAGGGATGCGGCGGGTTTGGGAGACTCTGGGATGGGATGGGTCGGTCGGCCCGCTTGTTCTCGGGGGGTCGGTCTTTGCTCTTGTGATCGCCTATCTGACCCGTTTTACGGGGGTTGCCGTGCAGGCGGTTGAATCCGGGATGGAGAAGATTCAACCGAGCATGGATGCGGCGGGTCGAACTCTCGGGGAAGGTCCCGGGGGGCTGCTCCGGCGGGTGCATTTCCCGCTCCTGCGCAGTTCGATTTTGACGGCGGGGTTGCTTGTGTTTGTGGATGTTTTAAAGGAATTACCGGCAACGATGATCATTCGGCCCTTTAATTTTGAGACCCTCGCGGTGCGTGTGCATCACCTCGCGAGCGACGAGCGTCTCGCTGAGGCGGCGGTCCCGGCGCTCTTCATTGTAGTGGTGGGATTGATCCCGGTGATGGTTCTGAGCCGGATGATCGGGGAGGCTCGACCGGGCAAAAAGGGGGAGGTTCCGGAATGAAGGCGCTTCCAGTGATCTCGGTCGAAGGGCTGGAGCACCGCTATGGGAAAGCGGCCTCGATTCGGGGGGTTGATTTTTCGGTTGCGGAGGGAGAAACCGTTTGTCTTCTGGGGCCTTCGGGGTGTGGGAAGACGACGACGCTGCGTTTGATTGCGGGGCTGGAGATCCCCCGGGCGGGGTTTGTCCGAGTGGACGGAGTTGACGTGTCCTCGGCAGGGAAGGCGGTGCCGCCGGAGGAACGACCCTTTGGGATGTTGTTTCAGGATTACGCTTTGTTCCCGCATCTCTCGGTCGAGCGGAATGTCGAGTTCGGGCTGCGCCGATATCCGGCAGCGGAGAAGGCGCGGCGGGTGGCGGAGGGGCTGAAACTGGTGGGGGCGGAGGAGCTGCGAAAGCGGTTCCCGCACACCCTGAGCGGTGGGCAGCAGCAGCGGATTGCGCTGGCGCGGGCGATGGCTCTGGAGCCCCGTTGTTTGCTTTTGGATGAGCCTTTTAGCGGGCTCGATGCGACCCTGCGGTATGCGGTGCGGGAGGAGACCCGGCAAATCCTGAGACGGAAAGGTATCGCCTCGATCATTGTGACGCATGATGCGGAGGAGGCGATGCACCTCTCCGACCGGATTATTCTGATGCGACAAGGTCGGATCGAACAGGATGGGAGTGCGGAGGATCTTTACTTTTCTCCGCGGAGTGCTTTTGCGGCGCGGTTTTTTGGAGATGTTGAACGTTTCGTGGGCCTCGGCCTGGGAAACGGGCGGGTGCAGAGTCCTTTTGGGATGCTCTCCTGCCCTCACTGTGATCGGGCGGGACCCGTGGAAATTCTGGTTCGGCGGCAGGGCTTTCGATTCGATGGTGCGATCGATCTCGAAGGGGTCGAGGGGGTTTGCGGATTTGAGGTTGAGGTGGAGGACTCCAAGCTGATCGGAGGGCGACGCGAGAGCCGGTGTCGCCTGCGCGGGCGGGAAGGCATCCGGTTTCGAGCGCTCCACCGTGCGACGACCCGGATGGAACGCGGTGAAATCGTTCCCTGCGAGGTGGATCCGCGAATGGTCTTTGTTTTCCCGATCCAGCCGGAGAGCCTCTGAGCGGGCATATTTCGAATTTGTCCTGACGGTCGATTTGTGTTTGTTTTGCACTTTTTGATGGGGAGTTTGCACCAAATTTCGAGACGGCGGTTTGTGATCGGGAGCCTTTTGGCTTTGCCGATCTTTCGTCCGGTTTCGCTCCTGGGTGCGCCCGGTGGTGAGACCGTCCATATCGTGGTGTCAGGTGATACCCTGAGCGAGATTGCGGCGCGGTATGGGACGACGGTGGGAGCGATCAAGATCGCGAATGGTTTGAGTGGGGACCTGATCCGGGTAGGTGACGAGTTGAAGATACCGGCGGTCGGGGGTGATGCCCTCGGGGCGGTTCGGTTGGCGACCGAACGGTTGCGCGGGGGAATGCGAACCTGGCGATATGTGGTCGGGCACCATTCGGCGACAGGAAATGGCAATGCCGACATTTTTGACCGTTACCATCGTAAAATCGGGATGCAAAATGGTCTGGCCTACCACTTTGTGATTGGAAACGGATCGGCATCGGATGACGGGCAGATCGAGGTTGGGAGCCGCTGGCCACGACAGTTGCACGGGGGTCACGTCAAGAGCTGGGAGGTCAACCGGACGGGGATTGGAATCTGTTTGGTGGGGAATTTCGAAGAGGCTCGTCCGAGCGCGAAGCAAATGGAATCGTTTTATAGTTTGATCGCCTACCTGCGTTCGGTCGTGCCGAACCGGCTGAGGACGAAGGTTCACAAGGAAGTCGACGGGTCACGGCACACGGTTTGTCCGGGCCGCAATTTCCCGATTGCGGAGATGCACCGGCGTTTTCCGGATCAGTGGTGATGCAGACCTACACCCGGAGTGTTCGGTTGCGAGTGGATCGGGGGAAGGCATTTGCCTGGCACGAACGCCGGGGGGCTTTTGCCCGGTTACAGCCTCCCTGGGAGCGCACTGAACTGGTGGAGGGACCAACGGACGGACTGCGGGACGGCAGCAAGGTTGTTTTGAAGGCGGGGTTAGGTCCCCTATCTTTAAAATGGGAACTGCACCACACAGACTATCGCGAGGGGGAGCAGTTTGTGGACGTGATGGACCGGGGGCCCTTTCGCTCCTGGAGGCACTGGCACCGATTTCATGACGAGGCCGATGGCGAGTCGCGGTTGGAGGACTTTATCCGCTGGAGCCTCCCCTTGCCCTGGATTTCGGAGCCCCTGATGCGCGGTTGGGTGGTTCGGAAACTGGAGCGAATGTTTTCCTATCGCCACGCAGTGACGGCGGCGGATCTCGGGGTGACCCCAGCCTCCGGGGGGTTGACGGTTTTGGTTGCGGGGGGCACGGGGTTGGTTGGAAGTTCGTTCGTCCCCTGGTTGCAAACGAGAGGGCATGAAGTGCGGGTGCTGACCCGGAATCCAAAGGCAAGACCGGGTTTTTGGGGATGGAATCCGGGAAGTGGAGAAATCGATCCGAAGGCTCTGGAGGGAGTTGATGTGATCGTGAATCTGGCCGGAGAAACGATCGCGCAGCGTTGGACAGTGGGGGCACGGAAACGTATCCTCGATAGCCGTATCCAATCTGTGGATACGTTGTTGAAAGGTTTGGAAAGTTCAGGACAGCGGGTGAGACGTTTCGTGGGGGTATCGGGGAGCGGGTACTACGGATTCGAAGACAAGGGGGAACCGGTGGATGAGGCGGCCCCGCTTGGTGAGGGGTTCCTCGCGACGGTCTGCCGCGATTGGGAGGCGGCGACGGGTCGGGCAGCGCGGGTTGCCGATCAGGTAATTATCCCGCGTCCGGGGGTTGTTCTGACACCGGCGGGCGGGGCGTTGGCAAAGATGTTGCCGGCGTTTCTGGCGGGTGTGGGTGGCCCGGTGGGGAGTGGTCGTCAACCGATGCCTTTGATCGGGATTGAGGATTTGGTGTGGGTGCTCGGGGCGATGGTCGAGGGAATAGATCTGGAGGGTCCGGTCAACGTTGCGATGCCGGGACGGGTGACGAATCGGGATTTTGGGAAAACGCTCGGAAAGGTGGTGAGGCGTCCGGCGTTCTTGCCTTTACCGGGCATGGTTGTTCGGGGGCTGTTTGGCAAGATGGGGGTGGAGGCGCTGCTTGGTGGAGTGGAGGTGTCGGTGGGGAAACTGGAATCGGCGGGGTATCGGTTTCGGCATCGGGATCTCGAATCGTGTTTGCGGTTTCATCTCGGGCGTTGAGGCGCGGAGAACCGGAGGGCGCGGGTGGTGTGGGGTTGAGGTTTGAGCTTAATGGGGATACGGGAAGGGGATGCGTTTTGAGTTGAAGAGTGATTATGTCCCGGGAGGGGATCAGCCCGAGGCAATCCGGAAATTGGTTGATTCGATTCGGACGGGTAACCGGTTTCAGACTTTGGAGGGCGTCACCGGCTCGGGGAAAACGTTCACGATGGCTAACGTGATTCAGGAACTTCAGCGCCCGACGCTGGTGATCTCGCACAACAAGACCCTCGCGGCGCAGCTTTTTTCAGAGTTTAAGGCGTTTTTTCCGGAGAATGCGGTCGAGTATTTCGTCAGTTATTACGATTACTACCAGCCGGAGGCCTACATTCCGGCGACGGACACCTTTATCGAGAAAGATTCCTCGATAAATGAGGAGATCGAGCGGCACCGGATTTCGGCGACCAGTTCGCTCCTGAGTCGACGGGATGTGATCGTCGTCGCGAGTGTCTCCTGCATTTATGGGTTGGGAAGTCCTTCGGATTTCGAGGAAATGATGATCCGGATTGAGCCGGGAGTCGAGTTGGGTCGGAATGTCCTCCTCGAGAGGCTGGTCGAAAACCTGTACAACCGCAATGATGTCAGTCTGACGCGGGGAAAGTTCCGGGTCCGGGGAGAGGTCGTTGATGTGTTTCCAGCCTACATGGAGTCGGCGATTCGAATCGAGTTTTGGGGGGACGAGGTTGAGTCGGTTCGTCCTCTCGATCCGTTGACGGGGCGGACGGGGGATCCGCTTCCGGTGTTTTTGCTGTATCCGGCAAATCAATACATTACGCCGAGAAACAAGTTGGAAACGGCGATCAAGGCGATCCGGGACGAGCTGGAGGAGCGGGTGGCCTGGTTCGAAGGAAACCGCCTGCTGCTGGAGGCCCAGCGGATCCGGATGCGAACGGAATACGATCTCGAGTTGTTACAGGAGATCGGCTTTTGCAGCGGAATCGAGAACTATTCCCGTCACCTCGCGGGGAGAAATTCGGGCGAGCGTCCCTTTTGCCTGATCGACTTTTTCCCGGATGATTTTCTGGCAATCCTCGACGAGAGCCACGTAACGATACCGCAGGTTGGTGGAATGTATCATGGAGATCGTTCGCGGAAGGAGCGCTTGGTGGAATTTGGATTCAGGTTGCCTTCGGCGATGGATAACCGTCCTTTGCAGCCGAGTGAGTTCGACGAAGTGGTCGGGCAGGTACTGTATGTTTCGGCGACGCCGGCCAAACTTGAAAGGGAGCGGTCGGCGATCGTGGCGGAACAGGTAATCCGTCCGACCGGATTGGTTGATCCAGAGATGGAGGTTCGCCCGATTGCGGGACAGGTGGAGAATTTGATGGGTGAAGTGCGGTTGGCGGTCGAGGCGGGTGAACGGGTTCTGGTGACGACCTTGACGAAGCGGATGTCGGAGGATCTGACCGAATTCCTGAGGGAATCCGAGATTCAGGTGGAATATCTGCATTCGGATATTGATGCGATCGAACGGGTGGAGATTCTGCGGCGTTTGCGGCAGGGCGATTTTGACGTCCTTGTCGGGGTGAACTTGTTGCGTGAAGGTCTTGACCTGCCCGAAGTCGCGCTGGTCGCGATTCTCGACGCAGACAAGGAAGGGTTTTTGCGATCGGAGACGAGCCTGATTCAAACGGCCGGACGGGCGGCCCGACACGAAAAGGGACGGGTCATCCTCTATGCCGATGTAATGACGGGGTCGTTAAGCCGGGCGATTGAGGTCTGTAGCTACCGAAGGGAGAAGCAACTGGCCTACAATCGGGAGCACGGAATTGTTCCGAAGGGAGTGCGTCGGGGGGACCAGTCGAGCCTTGCTCGTCCGGTCGAAAAGGATGAGAGGGAGCTGGCCGTCGCGGAGGGTGGGGTGAATGAAGTTGCTACGGTGATTGCCGAGTTGGAGGAAGAAATGCTGCAGGCGGCGCGGGATTTGAACTTTGAAAGAGCTGCCCATCTGCGGGACCAGGTCGAGGTTCTGAAGGGGGAGACGCCAAAGAAGCGGGCCCGCAAGTACCGGAAGCGTTAACGCGCCAGTTTATGAAATGTTTTGCAGAACGGGGTGGGCTGGTTTTGGGTTCAGGATGGTTAAGTTGCCCGAGTCACTGGAAGTTTTAATGCGCGAATCCGTCTTTCGGACGGTGTTAACAAACGGATTGACCGTTTTGCACAAGGAAATCCCGGACTCACCTGTTTTTTCAGCGCAGGTCTTCGTCAAGACGGGCAGCATTCACGAGGGATGTTTGGGGGGATGCGGGGTTTCCCATTTCGTTGAGCACATGTGTTTCAAGGGGACGGAGCGTCGCAGCTTCCGCGAGATTACCCGTGACGTTCAAGCGGTCGGGGGTGCTTCGAACGCAAACACCAGCTTTGAGCGAACAGTCTATTTTATCAATTGCCCACCGGAACATTACAAAACCGCCCTCGATGTGCTGGAGGACACGGTTTTTCATTCAAAGGTTCCGGAGAGCGAATTTGCGGGGGAACGCGATGTGATTCTGAGGGAAATCGACATGGTAAACGATGATCCGGATTGGACACTGGCGATGGGAACTCTCGAGGAGGTCTTTCGGGTAAATCCAGTCAAGTATCCAATAATTGGATACAAAGACCTATTTGGGACGGTAACACGGGGAGAGCTGTGGGACTATTACGGGGCGCGCTATATTCCGAACAACGCGGTCATCGCGACGGCTGGGGCGGTTGACGCGGAGACCTTGGTAAAGTCGGTTGAGGCGCTTTTTGGGGGGTTGCGGCGGGGACGATTGGAGGCGATAGTCCCCCCGGTCGAGCCTGCCCAGGCGGGCCCGCGCGTCCGTCGGATGACGGGTGATTATCAGATTACACGCGGGGTGGTGGCGTTACCGATCCCGGGGCCACAGTCGCCGGTTTTTCCGGTCGTGCGGGTTTTGGCGGATGTCCTCGGCGGAAGTGAAGCCTCGCGTTTGTGGGCGGAACTGCGGAATCGGAGGGGCCTGGTCCATTCGGTTGAGGCCTCCCCTTTCAGGATTGGGGGTGATGCTCTTTTCTGGATCTCGTATACTTGCGATCCGGATAAGGAAGAGGCGGCCGAGGCGGCGATCCGCGAGATGCTGGTGGGCATCGTGGATGATTTGCCGGGTGTAGCCGAAATTGAGGCATTAAAGCAAAAGGCACTCTCTTCGGAGATCAAGGCGCGTCAGCGGGCGGCGACGGAAGCTGGACGGATCGGATCGGCGGAGGCGGTTTTAGGAGATCTGGAATTGCCGAGGATCCAGTTGGAGCGCCTGTGGAAGACGGTGCCGGATGATCTCGGGGAGATTGCCGAAGCCTGGTTAAGGCCGGAGCGGATAACCTCGACCCGACTGGGGCCGGATCGTCCTGCGGTGGTAAAGAACGAGCGGAAATCGTTGGCGGTGGTGGAGCCGAAGGTAACTGTGCTCGAAACGGGTGCGCGGTTGGTTGAGTTTCCGGATGGTCGTCTGCCGTTCTTCAATCTTCGGGTTGCCTGGCGCGGGGGTTCGGTCGGAGACCCGGTCGGCAAGGCGGGCTTGGGTGCGCTCGTGACGACTTTGCGGACGAAGGATGCGGGGGGCCTTTCAGCGGAGACGGTGGCGGCGCGGATCGAGGCATTAGGCGGGTCAATGGAAGATATTTCCGGAAACCTGAGCAATTGCCTGTCGCTTGGGTTTCAAACCGACCACCTCGACGATTCGCTCGAGTTTCTCGGGAACGGATTGAATTGCGTTGATCTGACGGAGGAAACCTTCCGGGTGGAGCGGGATGCGGCGATGGCGGGATTGCGTGAGGATATGGATGAACCATTGCGGTATGGTATCCAAAAATTAAGGGCAGGGTTCTTTGGGGAACATCCATTTGCGACGGCAGCGGAGGGTTGTCTCGATACGGTCGGTGGCCTGAGCCTCGGTGACATCGGGGATGCCCTTGAGGCCGGGCCGGGGGCGGGGAATCTGGTGATCTCGGTCGCGGGTCGGTATGATGGCGGCAAGCTGCGGGCGGAGCTTGAGAGGATTCTTCGTTTGAGGTTGGAGCGTTTCGGTGAGCGGCCGGCGATATCGGTCGATGACACGAGCCCGAGGGCAACTCGTTGCGGGACTGAGAAGGAATTGATTTCGCGTGACCAGGCAGTGGTTTTCGATGCATTTCCGATCAGCGGGATGCTTGACGAGGACTTTGCGGTCGCGGAGGTGGTCGATCAGCTGTTTAGCGGGATGGCCTCGCGGTTATTCGAGGAGGTGCGTGAACGTCGGGGACTTGCCTACTATGTCTCGGCATTTCGACTGATGGGGCTACATCACGGTTGCCTGACCCTGTATTCGGGATGCCATCCTTCAAAGGTGGAATCGGTTTACGGCGAGTTTGAGCGTGAAATCGACCGCTTGGGTGCGATTGGCCCGGAGGTTAAGGAACTGCGGGATGTGCGCGAGCGCTTGGTTGCGGGTAAGCGGATGGGTCTGGAGTCATTGGCGGCAAAGGCATCTGAATTGGGGTTGTCGGTTCTTTACGGACGCCCGGCTGATCTCGGTGCGCGCTACATTGAAAGCGTTGGGGCGGTAGGGGTTGAGGAGGTCCGCAAATGGGTTTTCCGGTATCTGCAACCAGAGCGTCGGTTCCGGTATGCGCTGATCGGGAAGGGTAATTGAGGTGATGAATCAGTCTGAGGAACGGACTGTAGAGGTCGTTGAGATTCGGCCTCTGAAGATCCCTCTGGAACCTTCCTTGGTGACCGCGCATGGCGTTTGGAGCGTGCGTGAGGGTTGGCTTTTTCGAGTCGAGGCGGGGGAGGGTATGGAGATTCGGGGAATAGGTGAAGCCGGATGTGTGCCAGGCTTTGGATTACAGAACCCGGACGATCTCCTCGATCAGACGCCGGGTCGGGCTTTTGGACTTTGGACGGCGGTTCAACCCCCCATTTCTCTACCGGAATTGGTCGGGTCGGCGGTTTTGGGGCGGGATGGTGATGTTGCTCCCGGAGGAAGGCGAAAGCTGAAGATCGGGGTGGGTGTCGTTGACGAGGAGATTGCGATGGTTCGGTCAGCGATGGAATCGTTGCCTTCCGGGGCGAAGCTGCGTCTTGACGCGAATGGTGGTTTGTCCGAGGAGGCATTCATCATCTGGACCGAGGTTCTGGTTGATGATCGAATTGAGTATCTTGAGCAGCCCTTTCCGGTGGATTCGACTGCCTACGAGGAGGGGTGGATACGGGCGATGGAGCCGAAACTGGCATTGGATGAGTCGGTTTTAACCTACGATGATTGGCTGGATTGGCTGGATCGTGGATGGGGAGGATGGGGAATCATCAAACCGAGTTTGGCGGGAATCCCTGACGAGAGGGTTCTCAGTGACTCGCGTATCGTGATCTCGTCCGCCTTTGAGAGCCCTGTAGGCTGGGCGGCGGTTGCGGAATTGGCACTTCGGTACAACCCCAATCTTCCCGGTCTGGATACGCTTGGACGGTTGAAGGGGTATCGTGAGTTCAGGGCCTCCGGTGGAAAGATTCCAACCAGGTGGATTGCGGCGGCAGTCGAACGGGCTTGGGAGGGGTCGGGCCCTCTTGCAGAACGGTGTGAGCCCTGAGAATTTGGATTGCAGGTCAGTGCGATTCGGAGGCAACCTCCGCGAAAACCATTCTTCCGCCGGTGGTTGGAATTATACTGATCACCTCAGCCTGAATCGTTTCTCCGATGTAATCGTGGGCATGGTTGACGACGACCATCGATCCGTCGGGGAGGTAGCCGACCCCTTGATGGAGATCTTTGCCCGGTTTGACGATTTCGACCTCGACGGTCAGGCCAATCCTGATCGGGGGGTTGAGGGCGCGCGCGAGGGCGTTGAGGTTGAGCCATCGGATGCCCTCGAATTCTGCCCTTTTCGCGAGGTTGTAATCGGTCGTCAGAAGACTTCCCTTGAGAGAACGTGCGAGAAAAATGAGTTTCGCATCGACTGCGGTTTCTTCCGAAGCCTCGCTGTCATGAATCGTCAGGTCGATGTCGGGGAGTTCTCGGAGGGAAGCAAGGGTCCGCAAGCCTTCGCGACCGATATTCTTGCGATGGGGGTCGGAGGAATCGGCAATCGCCTGAATCTCGCGAAGCACGAAACGTGGAATGACGAGACGTTCGGACATCCAGCCCGATTGGCAAATTGCGAGGATTCGTCCGTCGATGAGGGCGGAAGAATCTACGATAACGAGACCTGATTCAACTGATTCGGGCACAAATTTAACGTAGGGAATAATCAAGTTGAACTCGTCGCGACCTCGAAGCGCGACGACGGCACCCAGATACATTAAAATGATGAAGAGGGTGAGGCGTACCAAATAGACGTTTCCTTTCAACTCAGGATCGTCTTTGAGCGGGTCAATCAGAGGCGAAATATCGATTAGAAGTGCGATCACAGCACCGAGGGCGAGGCCGAATGTGAGCGCGGTGACGCCACGGAGGGAGAAGCCTTCCAGATATATATCAATCAGGATAACGAGAACGCCGATCATTCCGGCGACAAAAACGACGGTGCCCATATTCCAATCGGGTTCGCTGAATGCGATCAGGTATCCTCCGAGAAGACAGAGAATCAGGAAAATGATCCGGATTGTGTTGATGGTTGGATTGGAAATTCTTGACACTATTTCGATTCTTCCCGTTCAGACTCTTGCTTTGCAAGGTGAAAGCTTTCGGGAAGCGTCTTCAGCTTGAGCTGGATGGCACTCATCGCGCGAAATTCTTGCGCCCTACCGGCACCATGTGAGGTCTTGTTTGCGACTGAGGGAAAAGACGAGATAACGAGGACCTGGTTGGGGTTGGATCGTGTTGACCAAGAGACTTCATAAATCTTGACAAACATGCGTATATTTAAACTTTATACGCATGAAATCGCGTCTTTCACTAACTGTTGATCCTCAGGTAATACACTTGGCGAAGCGTGTGGCGCGGGATCGCAAACAAAGTCTTTCCGCAATGGTGGAGGATTTACTTCGTAAAGCTGCAGAAAGTGAGGGTCGGACCGACCGATCTGCAGCAAAACCATTTTCCGAGCGTTGGGCGGGTCAGCTCAAACTAAAGGATAAAGATGAAACGCGCTTTAAGCACTTAGCTGAGAAATACGGACTTTGATGCGCCTTTTAATCGATTGCGATGTGATGCTCGATGTGGGCCTGGAGCGCGAGCCTCACTTTGTAGCTAGTGCCCAGCTGCTCGATTGGGCCGAGCAACATCCTGGCCAGTGTGGACTTGCCTGGCACAGTGTTGCAAATATCGCTTACCTGGCGGGTCGGCCGGCAACCTCGTTTATCGAAGTATTTTCGTCATTTCTGGAGATCGCAGAAACCAACAGCCGGTCGCTTGATTTTGCTTTGCAACTGCCAATGAACGATTTCGAGGACGCGATGCAGGTGGCTGCGGCGCATGCCTTTGGTGGTCAAGTTATCGTAACCCGAAACCTGAAGCATTACAAAAAGTCTCCGATCCGTGCTTTAACTCCCTCGGATGTTTTGAAGCTGCTATAATGGACCAGTGACTCGGTGTCACTTTCGCGCTGCCCTCGCAATCTGAGTCAGGGCTTTTCATTTCAAGTGTGCTGTGTTCGCGGTCTGCGGGCAACGACTTTGCGGTAGTCTTCTTCAATCCCGGAAGCCCTTTCAGGCACCGACGGTTGGTCGGCTTCAAGAGCGAAAGGAATGCGACGGCTGTTGACGATCTTTTGAGATAAACACGAATTGCGGTGGACCTATCCATCCCTATATCTCTCAGGACAAGGTCGGCTGCGTCCGGTAACTCGTCGGGTATCCGGTTTGCCGATCAGATTTTTGATGAGGTTTGCGGTCGCGCGGTATTCCCTTGATCCGATGGCGATTGGGACTGATGATCAAGAACTAACCTAACCCCGTTTTCATTGTGCTGATTTCCAAGAAAGACCTCGACCTCCTTTTAGACGCCCGACACCACGAGCCGCATTCGGTCCTCGGAATGCACCCCGCGTCCGGAAAAAAGAAAGGGGTGGTGGTGAGGGCCTACCTCAGCGGGGTGGTTTCCTGTGATGTTGTCCTGTTGGGGGCGAACGGTGAGGAAACGGGGCGTCATCGATTGGATTGTATCGAGCCGACCGGTTTGTTCGAGGCGCATCTGCCGGATGTTGCCGAGGTGGT
Source organism: uncultured Puniceicoccaceae bacterium (assembly GCA_964519935.1). GTDB lineage: Bacteria > Verrucomicrobiota > Verrucomicrobiia > Opitutales > Puniceicoccaceae > DAISIK01. Next base: position 12,229 of record CAZFLQ010000061.1, read on the forward strand.
GCCCTATCGTTTGCGGACGGAGCTTCCGAATGGTGAGATCCGCCAGTTCTTTGACCCTTACCGGTTTCTTCCGACCTTTGGGGAGCAGGATCTCTATTTATTCAATCAGGGGAACGAGCACTTTATCTATCGGAAGCTGGGGGCACATGTCCGGATCGTTGAAGGGGTGCAGGGGGTTTCCTTTGCAGTCTGGGCACCGGCAGCGAAACGGGTTTCGGTAGTGGGCGATTTCAACCAGTGGGACGGACGGTATCATCCGATGCGGGTGCTGGGTTCGTCCGGGGTATGGGAGGTTTTCATTCCCGGCCTGGGGGATGGGACGGTCTATAAATACGAGATGGTCGGGGGGGACAACCACCTGCGGTTGAAGACGGATCCCTACGGAACACGGTTTGAGTCGCCGCCCCACAATGCCTCAATTGTCTGCTCCCTCGACGATTACGCTTGGGGTGACGAGGCCTGGATGGAACGGCGGCAGGTTGCCGATCCGAAACGGGAGGCGGTCTCGATTTACGAAGTTCATCTCGGGTCGTGGCGTCGGGCGGTCGAGGACGGGAATCGTCCCCTGACCTATCGGGAGGCGGCGGTTGAGCTGGCGGACTACGTCGCCGACCACGGATTCACCCATGTCGAGTTCATGCCTCTGGCAGAGCACCCTTTTGATGGGTCGTGGGGGTATCAGGTGACGGGATTTTTCGCGCCAACGCACCGGTTCGGGCCGCCGGAGGATTTTCAGCATCTGGTCGACCAACTGCACCAGCGCGGAATCGGGGTGATCATCGACTGGGTTCCGGGGCATTTTCCAACGGACAGCTTTGCCCTCGCGCAGTTTGACGGGACCCACCTCTACGAACACGCCGATCCGCGTCAGGGGATGCACATGGACTGGGGAACGTTGATTTTCAACTACGGTCGACATGAGGTGCGGTGTTTCCTGATCGCGAGCGCGTTGGCCTGGATGGACCGGTTTCACATTGATGGCTTGCGGGTCGATGCAGTCGCCTCGATGCTCTACCTCGATTATTCGCGGAAAGACGGGGAGTGGATTCCGAACCAATATGGAGGTCGGGAGAACATTGAGGCGATCGAGTTTCTCCGCCAGGTGAATGATTTGTCGCGCCAATACTACCCGGGGGTGATCACGATCGCGGAGGAATCGACAGCCTTTGGCGGAGTTTCGAAACCGACCTCGGAATACGGACTGGGCTTTGATTTCAAGTGGAACATGGGGTGGATGCACGACACCCTGACCTATTTCGGAAAGGACCCGATTCACCGGAAGTTCCATCACAACGACCTGACCTTTGGGATGCTGTATCAGTATTCGGAGAACTTTGTCCTCGTCTATTCGCACGACGAGGTGGTTCACGGGAAAGCCTCAATGTTGATGAAAATGGGATCCTGGTCGATTGCCGACAAGGCGCGGACCCTGCGGGCATTGTACGGTTACATGTGGGGGTGGCCGGGGAAGAAGACTCTCTTTATGGGGTGCGAGTTCGGGCAGTCGATGGAGTGGAAATACGATGGCGGGCTGGAATGGCATTTGTTGCAATACATTGACCACGATGGCACCCGCCTGTGTGTGCGGGATTTGAATCACCTGTATCGCAACGAGGCGGTCCTCGGGCGATATGATCTCGACCCGGGTGGGTTCAGTTGGGTCAACTGTATCGACGGGGATGCAAGTTGTATTAGTTTTTTAAGGACAGACCCGGAGATGGAAGAAATTTTCCTGGTGGTGTCGAACTTTACGCCGGTGCAGCGTGATACCTACCGGGTGGGCGTGCCAAAAGGTGGCTACTGGGTTGAACGGATCAATACGAACGCGCGGGAATATGGCGGCACCGGATCGGGTAACGGGGGTGGCTGTATGGCGGAGGGAATTCCCTCTGACGGTCGCGATTTCTCGGTCGAGATCTGTTTGCCTGGACTGACGACGATGATCTTCAAGTGTGGAGGGTAAT
>CAZFLQ010000062.1:0-7076 GCA_964519935.1 uncultured Puniceicoccaceae bacterium
TTGTGCCCAAAGATGGCGACGGAATTAAAGTGGGAAGGGATTTCGCGAATGACCTCGACCAAGGTAGGGAACTCAGCGGCGTAGATGTGTGGGTCGAGGCGGATGCGGTCGTAGGAGTGCTCGCAGGCGGAGGCGTGAAAAACGGCGGTGGAGAGGGCGCGGATGGCCGGGCTGGTCAGCCAGAGGTCAGCGGTACCGAAAGACTCCGCAAAGCGCTGGGCCATCCTCGGAGCGTCCCTTAAGCCGCGTTTGTTGAGGGGGCGGTGGAAGTCGTCGAGTTCGGGATAATCCCAACTCGATTTGGCATGGCGGATGATGAACAGGGTTTTGGACATGGGTTCAGGTCAACCAGTTGGGGTTGGTTTTTCCATTGGCGAGGGATTCGATGTTGTCGAACGTGGCGGTGGCGATATCGTCGAGGGCCTCGCGGGTGAAATAGGCCTGATGGCCGGTAACAATGACGTTGGGGAAGGAAAGGAGTCTCGCGAAAATGTCATCGGAAAGAATTTGCCCGCGGAGGTCGCGAAAGAAGATGCCCTCCTCTTCCTCGTAAACATCAAGCCCGGCCGCCCCGATTTGTCCGGATTTCAGGGCCTCGATGAGGTCGCGGGTATCGATCAGACCGCCGCGGCTCGTGTTAATGAGGAAGACACCGGGCTTCATTTTTGCGAGGGTGTCCCGGTTGATGAGGTAATGGGTCTCGGGAGTGAGGGGGGTGTGGAGGCTAAGGATGTCGGATTGGGCGAGAAGTTCGTCAAAGTCGACGTATGTAAGTCCAAGGTTCTTGCATTTCTCGCTGGGGTAGGGGTCAAAGCCGAGTAGTCGGCAGCCGAATCCGGTCAGGATTTGGGCGAGGACGGTGCCGATCTTGCCAGTTCCACAGATGCCGACGGTTTTACCGTGAAGGTCAAATCCGAGAAGTCCGTCGAGAAGGAAATAGTCCTCGCGTGCCCGATTGTAGGCCTTGTGGATGCGGCGGTTGAGGGCCTGGATGAGACCGACGACAAATTCGGCGACCGAATACGGAGAATAGGCGCTAACCCTGGCGACCTGGATGCCGGATTTGCGGGCGGCATCGAGGTCGACATTGTTGAAGCCAGTGCAACGGAGGGTGACGAGTCGGGTTCCGTTGGCGGCAAGGCTTTGGAGGACGGGGGCATTAAAGGTGTCGTTGACGAAACCGCAGACAACGTCGAAGCCTTGCGCGAGTTGGACAGTTAACTCGTCGAGGGTGACCTCGGAGAAGGATAAATCATGCTGATTATGATTCGCGGACTCCATTGGGTCGCGATCATAGGGCCGTGCACTGGCGAAAAGGATACGCATGCGGTGAATACTACCGAAAACGCGGGTGTCTACAAACCCGGATCGGGTCGGGTTCGAAGTTTGGCGGAATCTTAACCCGCCGGTGCCGAACCACCGCGCTACCCGGCGAGGGCAATGCGGAGTTGGTCGGATTGTTCGTCGGCGTGGTAGGAGGACCGGACGAGGGGGCCGGATTCGACGACCCTGAAACCGATGTCCAGTCCGATCTTTTTCCACTCGGCGAATTCGTCGGGAGAGACCCAGCGGTCGACGGGGGCGTGCTTGGGGGAGGGTGAAAGGTATTGGCCGATCGTGAGGATGCGAACCCCGGCAGCGTGGATGTCGGTGAGAACTTCGTGTACCTCGGTCTCGGACTCTCCGATCCCAAGCATGATTCCGCTTTTGGTGGTGTGGCCACTGTCCGAGGCGTGTTTAAGAACCCCGAGGGAGCGGTCGTAGCGGGCGGTTTTGCGGATTGGTCGCTGGAGTCTTTTGACGGTTTCGAGGTTGTGGTTAAAGATTTCTGGACCGGCGGCGAGAACCGTGTCGACATGTTCGGTGTTGCCGCGGAAGTCGGGGACGAGGACCTCAACGGCGGTTTCAGGACAGCGGTTGTGAATCGCACGGATGGTGGCGGCCCAGATGGCGGCCCCGCCGTCCTTGAGATCATCGCGAGCGACCGAGGTTACCACGCAATGGCGCAGACCCATGCGGGCCACCGCTTCGGCGACGCGGGCAGGTTCGCCGATATCGAGCTCAGTCGGGCGACCGGTTTGGATCGCACAAAAGGCACAGGCGCGGGTGCAGATGTTGCCGAGGATCATCACGGTGGCAGTTCCGCGTGCCCAGCATTCGCCGCGGTTGGGGCACTGGGCACTTTCGCAGACGGTGTGCAGCCGATTTTGGCGGACGTTGTCCTCGACATCGGTAAAGGCGGGACCGGAGGGCAGCTTGGCGCGCAGCCACTTCGGCTTGTTTTTGAGATCAACCGGCATGATGTAGAAGAAGAGACTGAAGTTGGGTGTGAATCAAGTCTTTGCAGACGTTAACCGACGGGACTGCGATTCCCCGGCGGGTGGCCTCGGCGGTGATCGACGTGACGGTGCCGTCGGTAATGCCGCAGGGGATGATTCCTTCGAAGTGAATGAGATCGGGAGAGTGATTGAGGGCAAATCCATGAAAGGTGATCCATTGACGGGCAGCCATCCCGATCGCGGCGATCTTGCGGGTGTCGAACCAGACGCCGGTTTTGCCCTTGCGGAGGGCGGCATCGGGGAGACCAAGTTTGCTGAGGGTGGCGATGAGGGCCGATTCGACCGTCCGGAGGATGGCGTGAAGATCCCGTTTGGGGCGAAGGTCGTAAAAGAGATAGCCGACGATTTGTCCGGGGCCGTGGTAGGTGATGTCGCCGCCCCGGTTGGTTTGAATGACCTCAATTTGGTGCTCGCTGAGGAATGCGGGCGGGGCGATGAGGTGGTCCTGGGCCCTGCGCCGTCGTCCGATGGTGTAGACCGGGGGGTGTTCGACAAAGGCGAGGGTGTCGGGAATTTTTCCCTCGAGGCGTTCGCCGACGCGCTGGTTCTGGAGGGCGAAGGCCTCGCTGTAGGGCAGGTAGCCCCAATCCTCGCGGCCGAGGGTGGGTAGAGTCACTCGATCTTCCATTGATCGAAGACCTTCTCGACCGGTCCGCCGAGATCCGTCCCGGAGCGGCGGGCGGCGAGGGTTTTTTCGCGGATCTCCGGGTCGATCCAATAGAGTCCGAGATCGCCGGGACCGTCACTCATTTTGGCATCGAATTCGGGTGGGAACTGAACCCACTGCCAGGCGCCGATCCGGTAAAAGGGAACATAGTATGCTGGAATGAAAACATTTCGCTGATGGGTCAGTTCGAGCAACTCATGGGCGAGCCCGATTTTCTCATCGAGGTCGACGCTGGAGCGGTAGGTGTCGATCCTGGTGTCGAGCGCGGTGTCCGCTGTGTTGGTGATGTTGTTGGTCTGGGGGCGGTTGGCGTTGGCGGAGTGGAAGCCTTCCCAGAATCGCGGATAGGGGAGAGATGTGCCCCAGCCCATCTGGGCGGCCTGGTGTTGTTTTTCCATCACCTTGCGGAAGAAGAGGGTGCTTTCGAGGATTTCGACATTGAGTAAGAGACCTGCCTTGCGGGCCTGGCCCTGGAGGATCGGGAGGTATTCGGAGCGGGGGCCTTTGGAGGAGGTCAGGTTAACGACGAGGCGGTTACCGGCGGCGTCGCGAAGGATCCCGTCCCGGCCGGGTTGGTCAAACCCGGCGCGGGCAAAGGCGGCACGGGCGAGATCAATGGAGAAGGGGAGAGCGCGGAGGTCGGGGTGGGAAAAGATTCCGAAACCATCGGCGTGAGTGTGGAGTCGTTGATAGTCGCCGCGAAAGTGGCTCTGAATAACGAAATCAAAGTCGATCGCGTGCGCGAGGCCCTCGCGAATGTCGGGATTCGCGAGGAGAGGGTCGGCCTCGTTCAGCCAGATCCCGATCGAAGGGCGGGGTGTTTCATTATAGAAAGTGAAACGTCGAACCCAGCCCTTGCGCACGGCCTCGGCGCTGGGTGATTTTTCGTGCCAGAATTCCGGGAGGGTCAGCGGGAAGATATCGATCTCGGCCTCGAGAAAGCGTTTGAAGGCGATATCGAAATCGCTGATGACGGTGAACTCGCGCTGTTCGGGGTTGTGGCGATAACGGAGGAATTTTTTCTGATCTCCCCACCAGTTAGCGACACGCTGGAGGGTGATCTGTTCGCCGAAACGAATGCCCTCGGTGTCGACGACCCAGGCCCCGGTGGTTGGTTCGAATTTCCATTGATAGACCTCGGTGTAGTCGGGTCCAAAATCGGTGTAAAAGTGTTCCGGAACGGGGCGGAGCCCGGCGTATTCGAGGGGCTCGGGGTATTCCTGGGCGAGTTGGATCGCGAACGTGAGGTCATCGAAGCGGGTGATGGATTCGTAGTGAAGACTGTAGAAATCGTTATACCAGGGGGCGGTAATGAACTCCGACTGCATGAAAAAGAAGAGAAAGAAGAAATCGTCGACGGTGACGGGATGGTCGTCGGAGAAGCGCGCGCGGGGATCGATCTTGTAATAGACCGTCTGTTTGTCCGGCCCGATCGCCCATGCCTCGGCGACGGCAGCGTGGAATTTTCCGGTATTGGGATGTCTCTCGATCAGGCCAACGACATTTGTATCCAGATAAGCACCACGCAGGCTGTGATTGGAATTGGGGCCGACGAAGCGGATGGTGGGCGGGAAATCGGGGACAAAACTGCGGATGGTGCCTCCGCGGATGGCATCGGGAGAGGCGAATTCGGGTTGATCCATGCCATCCTCCCAAGTGAGGTCGGCGGGGAGTTCGGAGATGTCCCGGAACTGAAAGAAATCGGGATTTTCGGCGTAGTAGGCGGCGGCTTGTTCGGGACCGGTGAGGGTGGAAGATTCACCGGGGGATGATTCCGCCGGGGTCCCGCCTCCGCTATCCGGGGTTGACTCGGGGCTTTCTGAATCTCCGCCGCAGCCGCTAAAAAGAACGAGGGCGGACAGGACTGCGAGGGCAAGGAGGATTCGAAGAGGATTTCTTTGGTGACGCATGAGACGTTATCGATAGTAAGTGAATTGTCGGGGATCGGAGGCTTCGCGAATGGCCTCGCCGATGAAGGTGATCAGGGTGAGGACGGTGACAATTGCCCCGAAAGTGGACAAGACAATCCAGGGGGCACCAAGGTTCCGTCGACCCTGGTCGAGAAGTTCACCCCAGCTCGGGGTGGGCGGGGGCAGGCCGAAGCCAAGAAAATCGAGGGCGGTGATGCTGGTGATCGCCCCGGCGATGGTGAAGGGGAGGAAGGTGACGAGGGTGGAGAGTAGATTGGGAAGAATGTGTTTGCGGATAATGCGGGCGTGGGAGGCCCCGATCACGCGGGCGGCAGCGACATAGTCGCGGGCCTTCTCCTTGTAGGTGCCGGTCCGCATGTAGTAGGCGAGGCCAACCCAGTTGAAGATGACCATCGTGAAGAGGAGGAGGGTGATCCGCCATCCGGCACCGAGGGCGGCGGGAATTGCCGAGGCGATGAAAAAGACGACGTAAAGAAAAGGAATGTTGGACCAAATCTCCATCAGGCGGACGCCGATGAGATCGAGGAGGCTGCCGAAATAGCCCATCGCGCATCCGGCGATAATGCCGATGAGGTAAACGAGAGCAGTGTACGCAAGGGCGAAGAGAATCGCGACCCGAAAGCCGTAGAGCAAACGTGCGAGAACATCCCGACCGAGGGTATCGGTGCCGAGGAGGTGGCCTTGTTCCCAGTTTGGAGGGTAGGGAGGAAAACCCTCATCGTAATAGTTGACCTGATTGGGCCCGTGGGGGACGAGGGGGAGAATGACCCGATTTGATGTGGTTTCGGTTTGAAAGACTGCGGCGAGTTCACGGTAATCGACCTCATAGTCATAAGGCAGACCAAAGTCTTTTCCGGAAAAGAACTGGCCAAAAACCGGAAAATGCCAAGTTCCCCCGTAGTGGACCGCGAGGGCCCGCTGACCGACGAAGAGTTCGGCAAAGGCGGCAAAGAACAGGAGGATCGCAAAGACGATCGAAGCGATGAACCCGGAACGGATCCGGCGGAAGCGGCGGATCTTTCGGAGGGTTAAGGCGTTTATCGGCATCAGAATCGGGTGTAAAAAAATAGGGTCCGGGAGGAGATCAGTCGAATATGGTCGTTATCAGTCGAATCGAATTCGGGGATCAATTGCCGCGACGAGCATATCGGAAAGGATGTTTCCGACTAAGAGAAGGAGCGCACTGATCAGGAGAATTGCCATGACGAGCGGGTAGTCCCGTTGGATGACGGCGTTGTAGGAGAGGAGACCGAAGCCATCAATGTTGAAGATCATCTCGATGAGGAAGGATCCGGTCAGAAAGATTGAGATGTTTTGTCCGAAGTTGGTTGCGATCGGGATGAGGGAGTTACGAAAGGCATGCCGAAAGAGGGCCCGGCGCCTGGCGAGGCCCTTGGCGGTGGCGGTTTTCATGAAATCGGCGGCGAGATTGTCGAGGAGGGAGTTCTTCATCAGGAGGGTGAGAACTGCGAACGAACCGATCATGTAGCAAATCAGGGGAAGGGCGGCGTGATGGAGGAGGTCAATGAACTGGCCCCAAGGGGACATTTCGGCAAAACCTGATCCGGTAAAGCCGCCAGTCGGAAACCAGCCAGTTTGGAACGCGAGGGTAACGAGGAGAAGGGAGGCGAGGACGTAACCGGGGATGGCGTATCCGGCGAAAACAGCGAGAGACGACAACCCGTCAAACCAGCTGCGGTGATAGAGCGCCTTGGCAATCCCTAAAGGTATGCAAACCCCGTAGGTCAGGAGAAAAGTGGCGACCCCGTAGAAAAGAGAGACCGGGAGCTTGTCGACGATCATTTCGGTCACCGGGATGTTGAACCGGAAACTGCGGCCGAGATCGCCTTGGAAAACGTCGCCGACCCATTCGAGGTAGGCGATTGGCCACGGGCGGTCGAAGCCATAGTAGGCGCGGAGCCTTTCGACCTGTTCGCTGGAGATTCCCCCGGTCCCGGTGGTTCCGCGGGAAAGTTGGGTGCCGCCAGTGTCGGCGGCGAGGGTAGCCTCGGCGATGGCGGCCTCGACCGGTCCTCCAGGGAGAATTCGGGTCAGGGCAAAAACGATCAAGGTGATTCCGATGAGGGTTGGCGGAACGAGAAGAATCCGGCGAAGGAAGTAAGCTTTCACTGATCAAAT
>CAZFLQ010000062.1:7176-14141 GCA_964519935.1 uncultured Puniceicoccaceae bacterium
CTTGTTGGTGTTGAGGGGTCGAATGTGACCGAGGCTGATGTGATGGAGGTAGCGGTCTTCCTCGCTACCTTTGGACTACCACCTTTCGACCCGGCGACCGGGACCTTTGTTGAAACAACGACATCAGACGAGGCCCAAGCTGCGCTGGATATTGCCGACAGGGAGGGAGATCTCCCGCTAGATCAGGACCGTCCGGAGACTCCGGAATCGATAGACGAGCCTGCTCCGGCCCCTCCGGTCCGTCCGCGTCCGTCCCCCCCGGTGACGACCCCACCGGTCGACAACAACGACTCGTATTTTGGTCCGGGGACCTGATTCCTTGGAAGAATTCTCGACGATTTCAAAAGGGTCCATTCGTTTGAATGGACCCTTTTTTCGCGAATCAAAACATCTCCGCAGTGCAAGAAGACACAGTCCCGATAGCCAAGAAAGAGTCAGCTTCGTGGCCACTGGAAAAGTCTCGCCGAGACCTTGCCCAAATTCTGATCGGTGGTGATCTCGGCGTATGGGAATACGATTTCCGGGAGGGATCATTCTCGCGGGATTCAGAGTGGTTCCAAAAGAGACTCGGTCCGGTCGTAGCTGAGCCGAGAGGCAAAGACTATCATGGCTTTCTGGTCCACCCGGCGGATCTCGGGCGGTTCAATGAAAAGGTTATGGAATGCATCCTCGGGGGGAGAGATTCCTTTGAAATCGAGTACCGCGCGGCAACGTATGGAAACGATTCGATTTGGCTTCAGAGTCGTGGGTTTGTGCTCGCGAGAACACAGGGTGGTCGTGCGGAGAGGATTGTCGGGACTGACCACGTTATTGAGGATTCCCGCGAGGTACGGCGAATTCTCTCGATCGAGAAAAATCTTCTGAGTGGGCTGAACCGCGCGGGTTCGCGGGGAGAAGCCCTCTCCACTCTAATCCAGACGGTTCGTCAGGATCACAGCTTTGAGTATCTGTGTGTTCTTGACCTGCATCCCTACTCTTTTGGAACCCGGCAGCCGGTGATTGTGTTCGACACGCTATTCCGGCCCGGTCTTGTCAATCCCCGGTGGCTGGCGGATCTTTTTCCGGATAGCGTTCGGACGGGGGTTGAAGCGGTCGGAGGCGACGGAGACCCCTATGCGGGTATGTTCTCTCAGAAAAGGGGTTTCCGCGCCTTTCTTCGTGCGCCCGTCCATCGCGAGGGCCTCCTGACGGCCTTGATTCTGGTTGGATTGCGAACCCCGGAGGCGTTTGACCACCTTGAAATCACCTCGATTGGAAATTACTGCATCCAAATGGAGAGTGCCCTTGCACGGCTTGAACGTGAGGAAGCTTTGCGCAATCGGGAGAGGGTGTGGGGAAGTCTCGTCGACGCGGTTGAGGACTTTGTGGTTGTCATGGACCCATTCGGGACGATTCTGCACGCGAATCAGAGTTTTCTTTCGAGTTTCTCTCCGGAAACTCCGGTTAGGCGTAGAAACATTCTCGAATTTTATCCGTATCGGCACGACGGAGACGACAGCATCGGTCGGTTATTGCGGAGTGAGGTTTCCGTGACGCAGTTGCCATTGAAGGACCATCAGGGATGTATCCGTCTTTTAGAGGCAAAGGTTTACCCTGAAGAATGGCAGTCGCAGCCAGCGATCATTTGCGGGATGCGGGATTTGGCGCAGCGGGGCCGGAGCATCGATCAGTTGAGAGAGCGAGACGAGTTGTTACGGACAACGGCAGGCGCACTTGGGAGGATGATTGAAGATTCGGATGGGAACGAGAGGCTCGACGAACTTTTCGAAAGCGTCGCAGGTGGGTTCAAGGCGAGTCGCTTTGTTTTGTATGAATCAGTGCTTGGCCCGACCGGAACATCCGGATTCGAGCCGGTTATTCAATGGGATCGCGATCCGGACCGCTGTCCGGCCGTGGATGTTTCTTTTGGTGTTTGGCGGGATCTGCCGTTTGATGACGGGCAGGAGCGATGTTTCACAATGGCGGCTGCAGACTTGAATCCGATGCAGTGGGACATCCTTCGGCCGCTGCCCGGAAGTCAGATCGTTTTTATTGCGATTCGGGTGCATGACCGCAACTGGGGGTATCTTCGTTTGGATGTAGAGGGAGCCTGGGGGGCTTCGATTGACAATCATATGTGGCTTTTACAGATCATCGGTTCGGGAGCTGCGGCCCAGGTTGTCCGCTCGCGTCTGGAAAACAGTCTTCGGGAAGCCACAGAGGTTGCCGAGGGAATCAATGCCCGGCTCGGGGAAGCGATCGGGAAAGCGCGGCTTTCCGAAGGGCAGGCACAGCGGGCAAACCGTTCGAAATCAGAGTTCATTGCAAACATCAGCCACGAGATCCGCACACCGTTGAATTCGATTCTGGGGTTTGCGGAGCTCCTCGGGGAAGAGGTAGAGGATCGGCGCCACGTTGATTATTTGCGGGCGATCAATGCGAGTGGCTCCGCATTGCTTGCGATAATCAACGACCTCTTGGACCTTTCGAGGATCGAGGCGGGCAAAATCTCCCTGGCCCCTGAAATGTGTGATTGCCGGCTCCTGTTTGAAGAGATCGAGCGCATCTTTTTTACGAGGGCGAGACACAAATCCCTCAATTTGTCACTCAAGGTTCAGTCGGATTTTCCTGATCGGGTTTGTTTGGATGCAGCGAGGATTCGTCAGGTGGTTTTTAACCTCGTCGGAAATGCCGTCAAATTCACGCAGGAAGGCCAGGTCACGATCGAGCTGTCGTTTAGTCCCGAGAAGGACCGTGACGGATTCGGTGATCTCTTGATCCGGGTATCGGATACCGGTCCGGGTTTGGAGGCGGAATCGATTGAGCGGATCTTTGACCCGTTCGAGCGAATCGAATCCGTCAGTCGCGGTAAAGAGGGAACCGGGCTTGGTTTAGCGATCAGCCGTCGTCTCGTTGAGATTATGGGTGGACGTATTAGCGTGAAGAGTCAGGTCGGTCTGGGATCCATTTTCGATGTCCATCTTTCTGAAGTCGAATACGATGCAATGGTGAAGTCGGATTCGTCGGTGGCGCGGACTGGTCATTCCGATGAAAAAAACGGGATTCTCGCCGGAGTTGCGGTTCTCGTGGTGGACGACAACGCGTTTGATCGCAAGCTGGCCGAGACGACACTGCGGCATTCGGGGATGGTAGTCATCTCGGTGGATCGTGTGTCGGCGGCAATCGAGACAATGCGGAGTCAATCAGTGGATCTGGTTCTTCTTGATTTGGAAATGCCAACAGGTGGTGGGGACCTTTTGCTCGAGCATTGTTTGCAGGAGTACGATTTTGCACAGATTCCCGAGTTTGTTGTTTGGACCGCGCTTGAGTTCAATCGAATGCAACAAAAGATCGGGAAGTTTCGAGGGATCGAGTTTGTTTCAAAACCGATTCGAAAGGATCTTTTTCTCGGGGCGGTGCGCCGCGTGTTGCTGGAACGACCGACGCGAAATCTTTTCGCTGCCTCGAAGGTTCGGGGAACCTCGCTCGATGATGAAAAGGTGGCCTCGAATATCGATCAGAAAGCATCGATTTCCGAAGTGAACGTGCTTGCAAAGCGAGACCCTGATCCCGAGCCGTCACTGAAAGGGTCGCTTCAGGTTCCAGTTGCGAGACGCGTCTCGGACGACCTGATGGAATTGAGAGAGGAGTGTGGACGTGTCCGGTCCCGCCTGCAAGTTTCGCTGATACACGGATTGGTTGAACGCTGCCGCGAATATCTTGAAGCGCATCCTGAGCGGATCGAGCTGGAGCAATGGGTTCATCAGATGGAAAAGGCGATCGCTTCCTTTGATGTCCATGGACTGAGAAATCTATTGCAGGAATTTCCCGAGCCTGAGACCGTTTCGAACTGATGTCACAGGCAGAAGCTTATCCTTTTGAAGCCGATCATCCGGTCATTCTTCTGGTCGATGATCAGCCAAGGAATTTGCAACTTTTGGGAAACGGTCTCCTCGGGATGGGGTATGATATCATCTTTGCCGAGTCGGGAAAGGAGGCATTGGGGCTGGTGGAAGAGGCCCGGCCTGGCCTGATTCTTCTCGACGTCATGATGCCGGAGATGGATGGATACGAGGTTTGTCGGCGGATTCGTGACGCGTACGGGGAGGACGGGCCGGCGATCATTTTTGTGACGGCGCGTGGTGAAGTAGAGGATATAGCCGAGGGGTTAAAAATCGGGGCGGTCGATTACATGACCAAGCCGATCCAGATCGCTGAGGTCAAAGCGCGGGTTAAATCACACCTTGACCTCGTGGTGTCGCGCAAACGATTGATCGAGCTGAACCGTCATCTCGAGAAGGACAACCGAGAGCAGCGATTCTTTTTGTCCGTTCTCTCCCATGACCTTCGGGCTCCATTGTCGGGAGTTGAGATCTTTTTGGATGATTTGCTGGGGGAGATCAGAGAGATCCTGCCCAGTGATGCCCTTGATGGGTTCGAGACGATTCTAGGTTCGATTTCATCGATGAATGGTCTTCTCGAAGAATTGCTGCAGTGGGCGCGTTACCAGAAGTCGAGAGATCCTCTGAGTTTGGAGCGTTTTGATCTGGTGGCATCGGTTGAGGAGATTCTGCGGATGCTGCACGCGAAAGTTCATTCGAAGGATTTGAAGATAGATCGCAGGTTTTCAGGTAACCTGCCGGTCGCTTGTGATCTTCAGGTTTTTGGAACTGTGATGCGGAACCTGCTTTCGAACGCGATCAAGTTTTCAATCAGGGGAGGTGTAATCGGGGTCGGTGCACGCAGGATCGAGGGATCGGGAAAGGTTCGAATTGAGGTCAGGGACAGTGGTGTCGGGATGACCCAGAAGCAGATCGCGGGACTCTTCGACTCGGCGAATCGCGGAACGACGCTGGGAACTGAGCGTGAAAAGGGGTCGGGACTGGGAATGATTCTGTGTCAATCTTTGCTCGAGAAAGTTGGTTCGCGCCTCGAAGTCGAGAGCGAGATTGATAAGGGAAGCTGTTTTTGGTTTGATCTCCCTGAAGAAATCTGAATGCTCCGGAAAGATCATCGGGATCCTCCTGACCCACATTTTGCTATGTTCGAATCCAACGGTAAGACCGTCATCTTTAACAATACCGTCCTCCGTGACGGACATCAATCGCTGGCTGCGACGCGGATGCGGACGGAGCAGATGCTCCCGGTCGCTCCGATTCTTGACACAATGGGTTTTGGAGCACTTGAGACCTGGGGTGGTGCAACCATCGATGCCGGCCTGAGGTTTTTGAAGGAGTTTCCCTTTGATCGTCTCGACGCAATCAAGGCGGTAACGCCCGAGACGCCCCACATGATGCTCCTGCGGGGTCAGAACATCGTACAGTATGCGAATTTCCCCGACGATGTAGTTGAGGCGTTCGTGATGATGTCAGGCAAGCACGGGATGGACGTCTTTCGGATCTTTGATGCGCTGAACGACGTTCGCAACATGCGCACGGCGATTCAGGCTGCGCACAAGGCTGGGAAGCATGCCCAGGGTACGATCTGCTACACCAGCAGTCCGGTTCACACGACAGAGGCTTTTATTGCGATGGGGAAAGAGCTGGTTGATGAGGGGGCCGACTCGATTTGCATCAAAGACATGGCTGGGTTGATTCCGCCGCAGGTCGCCTATGACGTGATCAAGGGGCTGAAGAAAACCGTTTCGGTTCCGGTCATTCTGCACACCCACGACACCGCCGGGCTCGGAGCGACGACCTATTATGCGGGAATCGAGGCGGGCGTGGATGCGATTGATACATCGGTGATACCCTTTGCGAACGGCACCGCCCAGCCGGATACGACCCGCATGCTGGCGTTGCTGCACAACCATCCCCGACAGCCGCAGTTCGATCAGGAAAAGCTGACCGCAATCCGGGAGCACCTCGAGGCCGTCTACAGTGAACTTTCCGAGTTTACTTCGTTCCGTAATGAACGTGTGGATACGGATGCGCTCGTCTATCAGGTTCCGGGAGGTATGTTGAGCAACTTCCGGACCCAGTTGAAACAGCAAAAGATGGAGGATCGTTTCGAGGAAGTTTTCGCGGAGATTCCCCACGTCCGGGAAAAGCTTGGCTGGATTCCCCTCGTAACGCCGACCTCGCAGATTGTGGGGGTTCAGGCGATGTTGAACGTGAAGTTTGGTCGTTGGAAGAATTTCAGCCCCCAGGCGATCGACATCGCCCTCGGCTACTACGGTCGGACTCCTGCCCCGGTTGATTCGGAAATCCAAAAGTTGGCAGCCGAAAAGGCCGGGAAAGATCCCATCACGGAGCGCCCGGCGGATTTGCTTGAGCCCCGGATGCCAAAGCTGCTGGAGGAATTGAAGGCGAGGGGAATGCCCGAAACCGATGAATACGCGGTGATCCATGCGATGTTTCCGAAAGAACTGGCTGACTATTTAAAGGAAGAGGACGCACCCATTACGGCTCCGGCCCCGGCTGAGATGCCGTCCCCGCCGCCGGTACCGACGGCTGCGGTTAACCTTCCCTCGGCCACGGCGACACGGATGGCGGTGACGATATCGGGAAATCGCTACGACGTCGCGGTCGAGGAGGTTTAAGAGGTTCCCGAGGGTGGTCTGCGGGGATCGAATCGGCTTGGCAGGAAGATCTAAGATCCTTTAGATTAGAATGATGGAAAAAACCCTGATTCTTTTGAAACCTGATTGCCTCGAAAAAGGGAATGCGGGTGCGGTGATCTCGCGCTTTGAGGCGGCGGGCTTTGGGATCGTTGATTGCCGGATGCTCTCACTTGATTCCGCGATCCTGCGCGAGCATTACGCCCACGTTGCGGACCGTCCCTTTTTCCCTGAAATTGAGGCCTTCATGAGTTCCCGCCCTATTATCGCTATGATAATGGAGGGAGAGAACGTAATCGAACGCGTGCGCGATCTACTCGGACCGACGGATTCGACGAAGGCACCGAAAGGGACCATTCGTGGAGACATGGGAACGGACATGATGCGGAACGTGGTCCATGCCTCGGATGCTCCGGAAACGGCAGCG
>CAZFLQ010000063.1:0-13566 GCA_964519935.1 uncultured Puniceicoccaceae bacterium
GATTTGCAATCCCTTTCCCCGTTCTGCGACCGCGCGACCAACCCCAATCGACGAAACCGAGACCCGATCCCGACCTCGTCAACGAGGCTCTCCGGACGCGTGTTCAAGGTGAAAAAGCGCGGCGTTCCCGACCTCGTCAGACTTCCAGAGCAAGGTCTCGCATCGACCCATCCTCACGTCATTGGCGAGCTTGCCTGCGGCGGTATTCCGAACCGCCCATGAGTTGAACGTCTCGGCACAGATACCATAAATGTGCAGACTTCCGGGACTCTGACTTCCCATTCCCGTTCACCAATCACGCCACCGTCTTGCGAAGCGGTCCGTCGGCGTGATTTGTAATCCGGTCGTGCATACCTTTGACATGACCGTCCGCTATCATTCTCGTTGTCCTCTCAGGTCCGTCCCGCCGCACCGATTCCGATTTCGATGAAACAATCTCCCAGCCAAACACTGCCCTCGACGAGGACAGACCCTACCGCAATAACGTCAGACCAAGACTCCTCCTCGAACGCCGCCTCGACGATCTCCCGCTCGACAGCCTGGATGGTCCTGAATGGTCTTCAGGTGATCGGACCCGTATCAATCCGTCGTCTCCTCGATACTTTTGACAACGATCCAGTCGCGATTCTTTCCGCCCATCCCCGCGAACTCCAGCAGGTCGAGAACATCGGTCCCAAGGCCGCCCGAACCATCCATGCCTGGCGCGATCACTTTGACCCGGTCGCCGAGACCACCGCCCTCGACCGCTTCAATGCCACCTTTGTCGACCGCGAATCCCCCGACTATCCTTCCCTCCTGCGCGAAATCTACGATCCCCCAACCGGTCTGTACAAACTCGGCTCCCTCCCTCTCGACCAACCCTGCATCGCCATCGTTGGATCCCGCTCCTGCTCGCTCTATGGCCAACGCACTGCCCGAAAGCTCGCCGCCGCCCTCGCCCGACGCGGCTATTGCATTGTTAGCGGACTCGCCCGCGGCATCGATACCGCCGCCCACGAGGGGGCCCTTGAGGTCGGCGGCAAGACCATTGCCGTCCTCGGGAATGGCCCCGACATCATTTATCCTCCTGAAAACCTCGACCTTTTTCGCAGGGTTGAGTCCCATGGCGCGATCCTTTCCGAGTTCCGTTTCGGTCGGCGCGCCGATCGCCAAACGTTTCCGATGCGTAACCGCGTCGTTTCCGGAATGTCGAAAATCACCATCGTGGTCGAGACCGACGTCCGGGGCGGCAGCATGATCACCGCCCGTTTCGCGGCCGAACAGGGACGCACCCTTGCGGCCGTCCCGGGCCGGATCGACGACCCCCAATCCCGCGGCTGCCTTCAGCTGATCCAGGACGGGGCCATCCTGATCCGTTCGGTCGAATCCTTTGTCGACGAGATCAGCCGCCCCGAATCCCTCGAATTCAACTTTGCCGCCCCTCCCTCGTCATCCTTGCCCAAATCACCGGCCGCCCCCACCCCCCAACCGGAACTGACCGAAACCGAAGCCACCGTTCTCGCCGTCTTCGAAAAGGAAAATGCCGTCGGACTCGACAAACTCGCGCAGATCCTTAACCAGCCAACCTGGGAAGTTTCCCCAATCCTCGTTCTCCTCGAACTCAAACGCCTCATCGCCAAACGCAGCGACGGGACTTTCGAACGCCGCTGACCGATGCCCTCCACCGTCGAGCCCGTCACCGCCGCGGCCCCCACAGCGCGTCCACCAAAGAACACCCTCTGGCATCCCGACCGTCCTTTCGCCCCGGCGAAATTCCCTTTCTTTTATGGTTGGGTCGTCCTCGTCGTCGGCTCGATTGGGGTCTTTGCGAGCATTCCCGGTCAAACCCTCGGGGTTAGTGTCTTTACCGATTTCCTCATCGCTGATCTCGGAATCGCCCGTACCCCCCTCAGTTTTGCCTACCTCATCGGCACCCTCGCGAGTGCTTTCCTCCTTCCCTCGGCAGGCAGGCTTTTGGATCGGATGGGGGCCCGCAAACTCGCCACGATCTCCGCCCTCGGGCTTGGTGCCTCCCTCCTTTACCTCGCCGCCAGCCCCGTCATCACGGCGGCAATCCCCCTCCCGATAACCATTTTCGGTACCGCCCTCGTTCCGTTTACGGTCATTACTGTCGGATTTTTCTGGATACGTTTCTGGGGACAGGGTACCATTACGATGGTCTCCCGCGCGATGGTCGGGAAATGGTTCAATAAACGCCGCGGAATCGCCATGGGGATCATGGGCGTGGCTATGGGGATCGTCATGTCGGCCTCCCCCCGCCTCCTCGACGGGATGATTCAACTCTTTGGATGGCAGGGTGCCTACCTCGTCCTCGGGATCGCCCTGATCTTCGGCATGGGATCGATCGCCTGTCTATTCTTCCGGGACAACCCCGAGGAATGCGGCCTTGTCATGGACGGAGGTGACGTCGCAGGGAGCGGGAAACCCGATCACCTCGACCTCATCATCAAACGGGATTATTCCCGCCAGGAGGCACTCCACACCTATGCCTTCTGGGTCTTTGCCCTTGTCTTCAGTTGGCAGGCGATGTTCGTCACTGCCTACAGTTTTCACATCGTCGCGATCGGGGCGGAGTATGGCTTTGAACGCGAGGAAATTATCAGCCTGTTTCTCTACGCCGCTCCCTTCAGCGTTCTCACCGATTTGTCAATGGGATGGGTCAGCTCGCGCACGCGGGTCAAGTACATCCTCATCCTCGAATGCGCCTGTATCAGTCTTGTCGGTCTCGGGGTCCTCGCCGCACAAACTGCCGTCGGCGACCTTGTCCTTCTCGAAAACTTCCCCTGGGGTATCCCCTCTTTCACTATCGCCCACCTCATGATTGTGGTTGGGCTCGGCGTGGGCGGCGGCTGCTTCGGAATTCTTACCGGAATCGTCTGGCCCCGCTATTTCGGAAGAACCCACCTCGGTGCCATCAGTGGCCTCGCAACCTCCGGCATCGTCATCGGAAGTGCCGCCGGCCCGATTGCCTTCAGCTCCCTTCGCGATCTCACTGGAACCTTCGCCGTCCCAATCATCATCTCCACCCTCGTCCCGATCCTCCTCGCCCTCGCGGCTACCCGTGCCGACAACCCCCAGAGAACGATCTGATATCGCCCCTGTCCACGGACAACCTCGACCTTCACCCCCCAATATAGGACATCTCAACTTTCGTTCGTGACTTCGTCTCTGCCTCCCGGATCTCCGAATACCGATCCTCACGCCGTCGCCACAACCCCGCCAGACATTCCGTCAGACCCGCATCGGTTGGGCACTCTCCGCGCAGGAAACCCCGGAGATCAAAACCCGAACTCGCAAACAAACAGGTATAGAGCTTTCCATCCGCCGAAAGTCGCAGACGGGTACAGTTTCCACAAAAGGGCTGGGTCACCGAGGTGATCAAGCCAACCTCGGCACTTCCATCCCGATGACGGTAGGTCTTCGCCACCATCTGAGCCGAGCTCAGGTCAACCGGCTCAAGTTCAAAATCCCTCGACAGCATTTCCAGTATTTGCTTTCCGGATACGACTCGCTCCATCGCCCAGTTATTATGGTTTCCCACATCCATAAACTCGATGAAACGAATCTCAACCCCGAGGCCTTTCGCAAAATGGGCCAGCGGTAAGATCTCGCTTTCGTTCACCCCGCGCTCGACCACCGTATTCAGCTTGACCTTCAACCCGCAGCGCAATGCCTCCTCGATCCCCGCAATAACTGCTTTCGGTCCAATATCACGTCCGTTAATCCGGCGACAGATCTCCGGATCGATCGCATCCATGCTTACCGTCACCCGCCGCAATCCCGCATCTGCCAATTCTTTCGCCCGCTCCGGCAAGCGGAGACCATTTGTCGTTAGGGCGACGTCCTCGATCCCCGAAAACTGCCCCAAACTGTCAACAAACTTAGCCAAACCCGGACGCAAAAGGGGCTCGCCTCCGGTTAGCCGAATCTTCGTCACCCCCAGCCCGACAAATGCCCCCACGATCCGGTGCAGTTCCTCGAAGCGCAACCACTCATTCTTTTTCAAAAAAACGTAATCCGGCCCGAAGATCTCCTTCGGCATGCAGTAGGTACATCGCAAATTGCAGCGGTCCGTCAGCGAAATTCGCAAATCCCTGACTGGCCTTCCAAATGTATCCAAAGAATGGTTGCGTGCATTCATGCGCCCAGATCCTCCCATTCCCGGATCGAACGCGTCCAGGCATACCACCCATTCGGATAACCCAATCGATCCAGACACACCCGACTCCGCAATCCCGCCGCACAACAGAGCACGACCGGCCCACCATCGACCATCTCCCGCAGCCTGTCCCATTCCGCCGCTGGTGCCTCGACCAGATCCGCAATCCCGCACCGCGCCAAAACCCGTTCAGAGGCTTCCCGCAAATCAACCGTTCGCGCCCGTTCCCGGAGTCGCCGGGCGGACCTCCCCGGAAACAATAACCCCTTTGGCAACTCCGGCCATCTTCCGATCCCCCGACAGGCGCAACCCTCCCGCCGCACCCGTCGAATCCGCCGGGTTTGTCCACCCAACACATCCACCTGCAAGGTCTCTGCCCCAAGTTGACCGGGAGCATCCAGTAACAGCTTGAGAACCTCCGTTGCCTGCAAAACTCCCAGCAATCCCGGGGTTACCCCGATCACTCCGGCCTCGGCACAATTGCAAACCACCCCGATCGGGGGGGGCTCCGGCCACAAGCAGCGGAAACACCCGTTTTCCGGGCGCCCGGGGTCGAAAACCTGGACCCACCCATCCACTTGATACACCGCCGCCTGAACGATCGGCACCCCCGCCCCCCAGGCAAGGTCATGGAGCATGTATTTTGTCTCGAAATTGTCCGTTCCATCCACGAGCACGTCACAACCTTCCAACAGTTCCGGAAGGGTCTCGACCGTCGCGGCATCGTCAATCGCCCGCACCACGATGTTCGGATTCATCTGCCGCAGTTTATCCGCCGCCGTCGTCGCCTTGTTCTTGCCGATATCACCGACCGCAAACAAAATCTGACGGTGAAGGTTGGATCGCTCGACCGTATCCCCGTCCACCACCGTCAAGTGCCCGACCCCAGCTGCCGCCAGATACTGCAGGGCTGGACAGCCCAGCCCCCCTGCCCCAACCACCAGAACCTTTGAATCCGCCAGTTTGCGCTGACCCGCCGCACCGATCCAGGGCAAACCGATCTGCCGCGCATAGTGGGGATCGGTCGCCGGATCGTCCCCCCCGCTCGCCGATCCGCTCCCGGCGTGAACCCACTCCGACGACCCATTGGCATAGGATTCATTTTTCCAAACCGGCAAACGAACTTTTATCGTATCCATGATCCAGCGACAGGCCAGAAAGGCTTCCTGACGGTGGGCCGCCGTTACCCCCACCCAGATCGCGCAATCCCCAATTTCGAGTTTTCCGATTCGATGAACTGCCTTCGCCCCGCTGATCGCAAACCGCACGCGCGCCTCCCCCAGCAATCGGCCCCCCTCCGCCTCCACCATCCCCGCAAAGGCTTCGTAAACGAGCCCGGTCACCTCCCGCCCATCGTGATCTTCGCGCACCCAACCTTCAAAGGCGACATAAGCCCCCGCCCCGCGATCTGCCAGCGACCGACCCAACCGAGCCGAATCAATCGGCGCCGATTGAACCTGGAAATCAGTCATCGGATCGACCTCCACCACTCAACCTCCCGCCACCGGTGGGATAAAGGTTAAACGCATCCCGTCTTCCAATTCGAGATCCTGATCGCGGTAGACATCACCACTCGCCATTTGAATCTGGAGCCGATCCAGCGTGAACCCGTGTCTCTCCGCAAGCTCGCTGTAGAGTGCCCCCGCATCCGCTGCCTCCGTTTCGACAGTCTCGTTCGAACAGCCCGCCTGTTCGCGAAGAATTGCAAAGTACTGAAGATGAATCGTCTTTTTCATACAAATTGTCGTCCCGATTCAAAACCCGCCGCTTCCTCCGGCGTATTCATATTATCAAGGGCTCCGTCGGCCTGTGGAGGCAGGAGAGCGATGCGGTCTCCCGCCTCGATCAGAATTTTCCGGGGGCATCGCCGCCCACCCGCGACGGCTTCGTCAATCATCGGACGAATCCCCGGTTCATAGATCGCACAGAGGGGCTCTGGCAGATCATCTACCGCCGACCGGAATACACTTGCCAAACAATCGGGTTTGCGTTGCGCAAACAGGGTCTCGAGAACCTCCACCCGCAACCTCGGCAGATCACAGGCCACCACCAGCCAGGCCGATGACGGTTCCATCGCCAACGCCACCGCGATACTCTCCATCGGCCCCCGACCTTCCACCCGGTCGTGCAAACGAGGTAAATCATTTCCTGGCCCCAGATCCTGATCCGCCCGACAACCGATCCAAACTTCCCGACAAACCCCCGCGAGGAGGCGATAGGTCCAAACCGCCTGAGGTACATCGTGATAACGGACGAGGGCCTTGTCCCGCCCCATCCGGCGGCTGAATCCACCCGCCATCACCAAACCCCTGACCTCCGGGAAATCTTCCTTTAAACTTGAGCTGTTCAAAGCCGCACCTCTCGCTTCCCTCCCGATTTTTCCCGCAGACGGATTTCCATGATTCGGATTTCCGGACTCAACGCCTTGCACATGTCAATAATCGTCAATGCCGCCACACTCACCCCGGTCAGGGCCTCCATCTCGACCCCGGTCTTGTGCGTCACCCCAACCTCGCAGGTCAACCTCAGACCATTCTCGATCTCCTCTTTCGCGAACCGGCACTTCTCGACCGGGAGGGGATGGCAAAACGGGATCAAGTCAGCCGTTCGCTTGACCGCCTGGGTTCCCGCGATCACCGCCGTCTGCCAGACACTCCCTTTCGCCGATTCCCAGTCGCTGTGTCGCAGTGCCGCAAACACCTCCTCCGGAAAAATCACCGTCGCCTCCGCCAACGCCCGCCTCGCGGTCACTGCCTTCGACGAAACATCAACCATCGCGGGATCACGATTCTCATCGAGATGACTCAGTGAACTGGTTTCCGTCGTATTCATCATCAAATCCATGGCCTGAAAAAGCCTTCGCCATCCCCATCCAGGGAAACCTCCCGGGGCGGAATCTCCAAAAAGCCATCAGACCCTCGCAAACAATGGAGGTCTCCGGAATTCTGAGGCAATACCGGAATCGCCCGACCATCGCACAACCGGGCAGGCACATATCGGGTCGCATCGCCCCGCGTCGGTGAACCCTCCGCAATTTTTACTCGGATCGGAGAAACCGGCTCCCCTCCCCGCAATAAATCGAGTGTCGGCAGAACATGACGATAGAACGTAAACGCAACCGCGAGCGGATTCCCCGGCAATCCGAAAAGCAGAACCGCCCCCTTTCGCCCCAGTGCCATGGGATGCCCCGGACGCTGTGCCACGCGATGAAAAAGGACCTCAAATCCGGCCGCGCCGACCGCGCCAATACCATGGTCTTTGCGCCCCTTCGACATCGCTCCGCAGAGGACTACCACATCGGCTTCATTCGCCCCCTCGCGGATCGCCTCCGTCAATGCCACCTCCGTATCCCCGACGTGAAGAGAACTTAGGTTAAGATCGCTCCGACCCGCAAGGGCGGCCCCAACCACTGCCGCATGGGTTCCGAAAATCTGCCAGGGTTCCGGCTCCGCACCTGCAAAAACGATCTCGTCTCCAGTCGTGATCAGACAAACCCTGAGATCCCGGTTCACCACGAGACGGTCGTAACCCTCACTCGCCGCCAATGCGATATGCCCGGCGTGCAAACGCGAACCGCTCTCCAGAATCCCCACCCCGGCGGCCGCATCCGAACCGGCCCGGTGAACAAATTGTCCTCTTTCAATCAACTGCGACCGAATCTCCACCCGATCTCCCGATACCCCGCACGCCTCGATCGGGACAACACAGTCTGTCCCCGGTGGCAGGACCGCTCCGGTCATCACCTCAATCGCACCGTTTTGGTCGGTGATTGCCCGAGTTGGCTCCCCAGCCGAAACGCTCCCTTCGATGCGAAAGCTCCGCACCCCCTCCACCCAGGCCTCCGCCCGGAGGGCAAACCCGTCCATCATCACCCGGTCAAATGGCGGGGCCGGACGTTTCGCGATCAGCCGCTCCCGCAGGCAACGACCCGCTGCCGCCGCCAGCGGAAGCTCCGCGACGGCACTGGGTTCTGCAATCAAGCGCACAAGCTTGTCCACCTCAGCTACCGAAATCATCGTCGACCTACGTTCGTGCCGAATCATTGCAATGACAAGGAAAAGGTATTGGATGTCCATATCCAATTAGCACTTGACATCCTTGTCCGATTCTTGATTCTCTAATCCCTATCATCCTATGATGGCACTTTCCCAGACGGTCGGTTACGCAGTTCAAGCCCTCGCTTGCATGGACTCCGATGAGTGTGCAAACACCACCTACGTCAAGGATATCGCGGTTTGCTCAGACGTGCCCCCGGCTTACCTCGCCAAAATTTTTGCCAAGTTGGTCCAAGCCGGAATTCTTCAATCGAAACGGGGCTACAAGGGCGGGACCTCCCTCGCCCGGCCTCCCGAAACGATCACCTTGCTTGAGATCACCAACGTCCTCGATGGGTCGGATTGGAATACCCGTTGCCTCCTCGGGCTCGAGGGCTGTTCAGACGACCGCAACTGCCCGACCCACGCATTCTGGAAGGTCACGAGGGAAGCGATCACCCATAAACTCGCCGAAACCTCCCTCGCCGATCTCTTCGCCTTCGAGGCCAGGAAACGCGCCCTTGCCAAGCGCAAACCGAAAAATTCGCCCATCACCACTCCCCTTTCTACCTCGTCCCAAACCCCTAGCGTGATACCATCATGAATACCGAAGTTATCTACCTCACTCAGTCCGGTCCGATTTGGGATTGGAAGGTCGCGATGGACCTCTTCCTCGGAGGCGCCGGGGTTGGCGCCCTCCTCTTCGGGATTCTCCTCGACGAATTCTTCCGCGGTAAGTATCGGCGGATCTGCCACACCGCCGCCTGGTTATCACCCTTCCTCATCGGCGCGGGCCTCTTTTTGATCATGATCAAGCTGGGTCGGCCGTTCCAGGCCTACCACACCTACCTGAACGTCAACCTGACCTCGCCCCTTTGGTGGGGCGGGATCTTCCAGCCAATGGTCGTTCTCGGGGGATTCGTTTATGCTCTGCTCTGGATCAAACCGGATCGTTGGGTTCGGCAGCGCCGCTGGCTCGGGCGGGCACTGATTCCGCTGACCGTGATTGTCGGCGCCTATCACGGGATGCTTCTCTCCGTTCTCGGATCGCATCCGCTCTGGAATACCGGCCCGACCGTGATCGCCGCACTCCTCGCCTTCGCCACCACTGGGACGGCCACCGTCATGCTGGTCCATCTCGGGCGAATGAAACTCGCCGGACGCCTCAAGGATGCCGCCCACCTCGCAGAATTTCTCGACGACCTCAGAATCGTCCGCAACACCCTCGGGGCCCTCATCGTCCTCCAAATGGGCGTCCTCTTTCTCTGGTGGCAAAGTCTCTATACCGGTAGCTTGCAGGATGTTCAGGCCCTCGAAGCGGCCAACCAATCCTATGGCCCGATGTTCTGGGGCCTCGGAATCGGGGTCGGTCTGGCCCTCCCGGTTCTTCTCGGAATCTACAGTCTGATCCACGGTGAGACCACCCACCGCCAGACCCAGGTTCGGATCATCGCCCTGACCAGTGCTATGATTCTGGTCGGCGGTTTCTTTTTCCGCCTCGCCCTGATCCTCGGCGGTCAGGCCCCCACCCCCATCAACCTAACCTTCTAATCTCTTTACCCATGCATACCTCGACCCTTTCCAGCCCCCCTTCCACCTCTGCTCGTCGGGGAATCTCCCGTCGCCAGTTTCTGACCACCGCCGGCAGCAGTGCGCTTCTCGTCGGCTTGTTCGGCGGTCCGCTCCTGCGCAATCTCGCAGTCGCTTCCGGTGCCGCTGCCAACCCTACCGCAATTGCCGGACGCTGGGTTTCCTCGACCTGCCAGGGCTGCACCTCCTGGTGCCCGGTTCAGGTCCGGGTGATCGGCAACCAGGTGGTCGGCGTCCGCGGCAACCCGCACAGCAAGGCCAATCACGGCAAAATTTGCCCCCGTCCCCACCTTGCCCTCCAGCAGATCTACGACCCCGACCGGGTGAAGGTGCCGATGAAACGGACCAATCCGAAAAAAGCCCGTGGCGAGGACCCCGGTTTTGTCCCGATTTCGTGGGACGAAGCCCTCGGAATCGTCGCCGACAAGATGCTTGAACTCCGCGCCACCGGGGAAACCCACAAGTTTCTCTACATGCGGGGCCGCTACAGCTATCTGCGGGACATTCTCTACTCCGCGATGCCGAAAATCTTTGGTTCCCCCAATGGGATCAGCCACTCCGCGATTTGCGCCGAGGGCGAAAAATTCGGAGCCTATTACACCGAGGGCTTCTGGGATTATCGCGATTACGATCTCGAACACACCCGCTACGTTCTCTGCTGGGGCGCCGATCCTTTGGCCTCCAACCGGCAGGTGCCCCACGCCATCAATGTCTGGTCCAAGGTCCGCGATCAGGCGGGCATTGCGGTGATTGATCCACGCCTTTCCGCCACCGCCGCCAAGGCCGATCACTGGCTCCCAGTGATTCCGGGCGAGGACGCCGCGCTGGCCGTCGCGATGGCCCACGCAATTCTCGCCGCCGGCCTCTGGAGCCGCGAATTTGTCGGCGATTTCAAGGATTCGGGTCATCAATTCGTCGCCGGAGAAACGGTCGATGAAGCCACTTTCAACGAAATCCATACCCACGGCATCGTCCGCTGGTGGAATCTCGAACTCAAAGACCGCACCCCCGAATGGGCCGCCGAACGCACCGGCATCCCCGCCGAACAGATTCGCAAGGTCGCGGTCGAGTTTGCCACCGCCGCCCCCCGCGCCATCAGTTGGGTCTCACCCGGTACCGCCATGCAGGCCCACGGGGGCTATGCTGCGATGGCTGCCCATGCCCTCAATGGCCTCGTCGGTTCCTGCGACCACATCGGCGGGACCGTGCAAAGCGCCAAGATTCCCTCCCAGTCGACGCCTGATCTCACTCCGTACCAGGACGAACTCGCCAAGAAAAATTCAAAGCAGAAGAAGATCGATCAGCGCGGCACCCTCGCCTTCCCCGCGCTCAAGGGCGGCAAGAGCGGCGGCGGAGTCGTCACCAACAACACCGCCGATGCGATCCTCGCCGAGGACCCCTACGACATCAAGGTCGCGATCGCCAACTGGGCCAATTTCGCCTTTTCCTGCTCGGGAACGGAACGCTGGGAGCGTGCCCTCACGAAGATCCCCTTCTTCGTCCACATCACCACCAACGCCTCCGAGATGTCCCAATTTGCCGACATCGTCCTCCCCGCCGCCCACCAGATGGCCGAGAAATGGAGCTTCCTCAAGAGCAAGCAAAACCTCCACAGCTACAGCTCCCTGACCGCACCCGCCGTCAAGCCCCTCTGGGATGTCCGCCAGGACGAAACCGAAATCCCCTGGATGCTTGCGGAAAAGCTCGCCGAGCGTGGATTCGACAACTTCCACCGCTACCTCAAAAACGAATTTGCCGATCCCGAAACCGGAAAGTCTGCGAACACTCCCGCCGAATTTGCCCTCTACGCGACCAAGTTCTACACCCGCCCCTGCTGGGATGCCAGCCACCCCGACTACGGGAAATATGGGGATGAGCTCCAGGGCTGGAAAGATTACGCCGAGAAGGGGGTCTGGAACTCGAAGCGCTTTGTTCCCGGTGAGAAATGGGGCAACTTCAAGACCGTCACCGGCAAGTTCGAGTTCTACAGCGAGACCCTCAAAAAGGCCCTCGAAGGTCATGCCGAAAAAAACGGGGTCACCGTCGATGCCGTGATGGAAGCAACCCACCACGATGCGCGGGGCGAGATCGCCTTTGTTCCCCACTTTGAACCCGCCCGCCGGGCCGGAGATGCTTCCCGCTTCCCCTTCATTTTCTTTGAACACCGCAGCCGTCTCAACCGTGAGGGCCGCTCTGCCAACACCACCTGGTATCAGCAGCACAAGAACGCCGATCCGGGCGACGAGAACTGGGACGATGTCCTCAAGATGAACCCGGTCGATGGTCTTAAGCTTGGGTTCAAGACCGGCGACACCGTTGTGGTTGAGTCCCCCACCGGAAAGATCACCGTCACCCTCAAGCTCTGGGAGGGCGTCCGTCCGGGTACCGTTGCCAAATGCTTCGGCCAGGGCCACTGGGCCTACGGGCGGGTTGCTGCCGCCGACTTTGCCAACCACATCCCCCGCGGCGGCAACAACAACGAGATTCTCCCCGCCGAATACGAGCGACTCAGCGGATCAACCGCCCGCCACGGCGGCCCCACCCGCGTCAGCGTCGTCAAAGTAGCCTAACCCCTCCAACTCCCCAGAAAGGACTTCCTAAAATGTCTTCCAAAAAACAATACTCCATGGTGATCGATCTGGACCGCTGCGTCGGTTGTGCGGCCTGCGACCTCGCCTGCAAGGTCGAGAACAACACCCCCGACGGATTCGCCTGGTCCAACCACATCATCGAAAATCGCGGGACCTTCCCGAACGCGACCTACCGCTACATCCCCACCCTCTGCAATCACTGCGACAATGCGCCCTGCGTCACCAACTGTCCGACCACCGCGATGCACAAGGGCGAGGATGGGCTGACCCTCCACGATGCCGATAAATGCATCGGCTGCCGCGCCTGTCAGGCCGCCTGCCCCTATGGTGTGATCTACTTCAACAAGGACCGCCCCCACAAACGGACCAAGGAAGAGTCCATCCCCGCGATCCCCGGATGCACCGGTACCCGTGCTGAAGTCGCCGAAGCCCTCGGCGCTCCCACCGCCCCCCACAATCCGGTGCGCGGAGAAACCTATCCGAGTGTCCGTCCCAAAGGCGTAGTTGAAAAATGCACCTTCTGCGACCACCGCCTCGCCCACGGCGAACTTCCCGCCTGCGTGGTGGCCTGCCCCGCAGATGCCCGCATCTTCGGCGATCGTAAGGATCCCACCAGCGACGTTTCCAAACTGCTCGTCGCGAACGCCTCCCGCGTCCTCCAACCGGAAAAGGGTACCAAGCCAAATGTTCTTTACATCAAGGACTACAATTGAGTCACCCGAAGGACGCCCCGACATCCCCGATGCCCCCTGACAAAGTCTCACTGAGGGAATCCGACGCCTTTGCCCACGTCGCTCTGGTCCTCGCCCGCGGACTCGCCCAACCGAATGAGTTCTCCGACGAGGACTGCTCCCTCGCAGCGGAAATCGACCTGAGCCCCTCGCCGGAGCTGGCGGCGGCCCGCGATCAATGGATCGGCGAATGGCGGAAACTGATGACCGCAGACCGCGAGCCCTCCCTCCTCGCCTACGCCCGCCTCTTTCTCGGTCCCTACAACATCCAGGTCAGCCCCTACGCCTCTCACTACATCGACCCGCAGAAACGTCTGATGGGCGAGACCACCCAATGGGTCGCCGAACGCTACGCTGCCTGCGGCATCACCCCACCAGAAGACCGTCCCGCCGACGCCCCTGACCACCTCGCCCTCGAATGCGAGTTCCTCTACTTTCTCGGATACCAATGGCACCAATCC
>CAZFLQ010000064.1:0-3614 GCA_964519935.1 uncultured Puniceicoccaceae bacterium
TCACCGTCCCCGAGGCCAAAGCCCACCTCCGCGCTGACGGCCTCCCCGTCCGCCTTTGAAAGCTGCCGCCATCTTTCTATCGGATTACCCCAAAACAGATACCCCAACCCCAAAGATCTCGATTAACGAAAAATGAGAACGATCATTCAGGTACACATTTTCGTCAGGATCATTGCCATCGGACTGATCACTTTGGGCCTCTATCGAATCGCCCAAACAATCGTTGCCCTGAATCAAATCAGGAACATGCAGGAGAGGGGAATCGGACTCATGGGTCACGAGTCCCGAATCACAGATATGCTCCCGACGTTCATGGAAATGATTTTTGCGCCAATTATTTTCGTAGTCGCAGGAACCTTATTGTTCGTTTTCGTAAAGAACGCCGTCAGATTCATTATCGGATCGGAACAAATGGAAACCCTCATGGAACTGGATGAGCCTGACAGCTTCAGCGGTTCCCGACCACCGCACGGTGAATCGCGACCGTCCCCAAGGTCAGGGGTATCGCACTGACCTCGGCAAAACCCGCCCCCCGGATCGTTCCCGCCAGCTCCTCGCGGGTCGGAAACCCTTCAATCGTATCCGCCAGATAGTCGTAAGCGTCCTTCTTTCCCGTCACGACCGCCGCGATCCGCGGGAGAATGTGCTTCAGATAGAATCCGTAAAAGGGCGCAAACCACCGGTAGGGCTGTGAGAATTCAAGACAAAACAACGTCCCCCCGGGACGAAGAACCCGCGCAATCTCCCGCAAACCCCGCTCCCGGTCTTCAAAATTCCGTACCCCGAATGCAATTGTAACGACATCATAACTACCGTCTCCGTCCGGCAGATTCATCGCGTCTCCCCAGCGAAACTCTATTGGATCCGCCACTTCCCCCTGCTTCGTGACCGCCTCGTCCAACATCGGCTGGCAAAAATCCATTCCTGTGATCGCAACATCGGAGCTCAGCGCCCGCCGCAGGGCAAAGGCAACGTCTCCACTCCCGGTCGCGAGGTCGAGAATCCGCTCTGGCCCCGCCCGGCGAACCTCCCGGACCAACCGACCCCGCCACCGATAGTCCATCCCAAAGGACAACACGTGGTTCGCACGGTCATATCGACCCGCAATCCCCGCAAACATCCGGCTGACCGCCGTCCCCTCCGGCATCAGGTCCGCCCCTCCCGTTCGCGAAAACTCTCAACCACCCAGGCCGAGACGGTTTTATCAGGGTCGTCCGCGAAATCCCGGTCCAGCTCAAAAACCCGCCGCCCCGAATTACGCGCAACAATTTGAATTCCATGCTCAAGATCCTCGAAGATCCGCGAACAAAGACTCGTCAACGTTTCGTCGCCCTCCTCCGCCCGACGGGCAAAAATCTCCACCGCCGCGTCCGAAAACTTCACCTCGATATCGTGGCGGCGACGAAACCCGGCCGCAAAGCGCTCCGCCTCCTCCCGGTAGACGCCAATCTGAAGGTGCCGGTTTTCATCCAGCAACCGCTCAAGGGCCGCCCTCGGATCATCGATCACATCGGTCGTCACTTCAAAGGAACGAATTGCCGTCGAGGGCAGCTCGTATTTGAAATCCCGAAACACCCGCTCCAACACCGTGATAATACCCCGCGCGCCCGTACGCTCGCGGTGCGCCCGCTGCGCAATCTCCACCACTGACTCTGGCGTCAGACGGAAATCGATCCCATATCCCTCAAAATCCCGCCGGTATTGCGAAAGCAGGCTCCCTTCGGAGCTGGTCAGAATCGTCGAGAGGTCATCCGCCGAAAGCGGATCACAGGCCACCCGAACCGGAAGGCGCCCGATGAACTCGGGCTCGAACCCGTAGTTGATGAAGTCCCGCGTTTCCGCCCGTCGAAGGTATTTCGCGACCAGTCTATCGTCGTCGCGGTCCAGCCCGGACTCAGCCGTGAACCCGATCGTTCCGCTGTCGACCCGCTTTCGGATATCCTCGGCCAACCCATCAAAGGCTCCGCTGACAATGAAGAGAATATTCCTCGTCCGGATCATCGGCTTTTGACCCTTCCCCCGGCCCATCCCCGACATCATCGCTTGCATCTGCGCCATCATGTCGGTCGGACTAAACTGACTGACCTCGCTGTCCTCCATCAATTTCAGGAGGTTGATCTGCACACCGCGGCCCGAGACATCTTTGCCCCCACCGGACTGGTTCGCGATCTTGTCGACTTCGTCGATGTAGATGATTCCATACTCAGCTAGCTCGATATCATTTCCCGCTGCCTTCACCAGGTCGCGCACAAGATCTTCAACATCACCGCCCACGTAGCCCGTCTCCGAGAATTTGGTCGCATCCGCCTTCACAAAGGGGACCCCGATGAATTTTGCAATATTCCGCATCAAGTAGGTCTTCCCCACCCCCGTCGGCCCAAGCAAAAGGATATTCGGCTTGTGGTATTCGACGCGGCTGAGTTCCGGCTCGTCGATCACTCTGCGGACATGATTGTAGTGATCGCAGATTGCGACCGACAGCACCTTTTTCGCCTCCCTCTGTCCGATAACGAACCGATTCAAATAGTCCGTAATTTCCCTGGGACGCGCCGAAAATTCGCGAATCCGGCGCAAACGCTCTTCCCGCGCTTCCTTTGCGTCAGGATCGCCTTCGCCTTCGCCCCCTGAACCGGGGGAACCCGATGGCTGCACCCCCGGTTGGAAACCCATCGGACGGATGTTGACTCGACCTCCTTTAAAGAGACGGTCGAGCTGTTTTTGGATTTCCTCCAGCGGATTTTCTTCATCTGATTTGCTCATATAAACTTCGTTGACATCGATTTAGCGATTCGTCTCCCTAACCTAGCTGTCTTTTCCCATTCCTCAAGGTCTATCATGTCCAAGAACCTGACCAAACGCGACATCGTCCTCGAGATCTGCGACCATTTGCCGCTCGTCCCACAGAAAGATATTCGTGATGTCGTCCAACTCACCCTTGACACCATTGCCGCTGGGATCGTCGAGGGTCGCAACGTCGAACTCCGTAACTTCGGCGTTTTCCAGATCCAGGTCCGCAAGGAACGCGTCGGCCGCAACCCCAACATCCCTGAAAAAGACGTTATGATTCCTCGCCGCGCAACCATCAAGTTCAAGGCCGGCAAGGAGCTCAAACTGCAGCTCAAAAATTTAGACCTCGACCAGTTCGAGCAAGAGCGGTAGACCGCTCCGATGTTCAAGAGTCTCCCCGGATTCCGGGAATTTCTCCCCCCTGAATGTGACCTTCGCGAGGCGATATTTCGCACCTGGCGCCAAACCGCGCGCCTCCACGCCTTTGCCGAATACGATGGTCCCATCCTCGAACCACTTGAACTTTTCGTCGAAAAATCCGGTCCCGAAATCGTCGGCCAACTTTTTTCCTTCACGGATCAGGGGGGACGTGCGGTCGCTCTCCGTCCCGAAATGACCCCCACCCTCGCCCGGATTGTCGGCGCCCAGGCCCAAACCCTCCCCAAGCCCATCCGCTGGTTTAGCATCGGCGAACAATTTCGCTTCGAACGCCCCCAAAAAGGCCGTCTCCGCGCGTTCTACCAGTTCAATTTCGATCTCCTCGGAATTCCCGGTCCATCCGCCGATGTTGAGGTCATCGCCTGCGCCCTCAACACCCTCCGTGCCTT
>CAZFLQ010000064.1:3714-6158 GCA_964519935.1 uncultured Puniceicoccaceae bacterium
GAGGAAATGGCGCGTCACTTCACCAGCCTCACCGGAGACCGCGAAGGTCTCGAACCCATCCGTTCCCGTCTCTCCGAATGGGACGAACTCCTCGACGGCCTCGACGCTGCCGGCCTCGCCGATTTCATTCAAATTGATTTCGGAATCGTTCGCGGTCTCGCCTACTACACGGGCTTCGTCTTCGAACTCTTCGAGGCCACTGGCGCCGGGCGCGCCCTCGCCGGGGGCGGACGTTATGATGATCTCGTCGCCAAACTCGGTGGTGCTCCCACCCCGGCGGTTGGCATGGCGATGGGCGATGTCACCCTGATGGATCTCCTTTCGGAAAAAAACCGCCTCCCTTCCCTCTCCGCAACCCTCGATGTTTTCATCGTCAGCGACCGCGCTCCCGAGGTTCGCGCCGCTACCATCCGCCTCGCCGCCAACCTCCGCGCAGCCGGAATCTCCACCGCCTACTCCCTCAAAACCGCCGCGATGGGCAAGCAGTTCAAAGAGGCCTCCCAATCCCGCGCCCGTTTCGTCGCCGTAATCGGTGAAAACGAACTCGCCGCCGATCAGGTCCAGATCCGCTCGGGCAACGACGAAACCTCCCGGACCACCCCCCTTGCCGCCGCCACCGCCACCATAGCAACCCTTCTCTCCGAGCCCCCAAAAGATGACGAGACAATCTAATTTACGATTACGTGAATCAAACTGTCCCGAAGCGGGAGTCGATAGAGACCTGTCACCTTCCCACCTTTTTTCTCCCCGCCCTCCTCATGCCTCTTCCCTGGAATCCCGGTGTCGACGTCTGTCACCGTGCAAACGGTTGGCTCGCTATTTACAAACCGGCTGGCCTCCAATCCCATCCCAACGCGGATACCGCCACCGAACGGGCCCACTCCATCCTCAACGCCCCTTGGGATGCCACTGACGAGGCCTACATTCTCCCCGACGGTTCCCGCCTCTGGCTCTGCCACCGGCTCGACTCCCCCACCTCAGGGCTCCTTCTCCTCGCCTTGGACCCTACCCTTGCTTCCCGCGCCCGCGAGGCCTTTGCTGCCGGGGCAGTTGAAAAGACCTACCACGCGATCGTCCTCGGGGTAGTTCGGGTCGAGCCGGGCATCTGGCGTGACAGTCTCCGCCGCAACACCTCCGGGAAAAGTATTCGCATCCGGATCGCCCCATCCGGATTGACCGCTGTGACCGCCGTTCACAGCCTCCGCTCGACCCGTCGACCCGCTCCGCTAACCCTCCTTGAACTTCAGCCCCACACCGGACGAACCCACCAGCTCCGCGTCCAGGCCGCCGCCCGGCGACTCCCCATCCTCGGTGACCGAACCTACGGTGATTTCCGCCAAAGCCGTCTCATTCTTTCCCGGACCGGCCTTCCCGACCGGCTCTACCTCCACGCCAGCGGCCTGCGTATCGCCGACCCCTCCCTTGACCTGCCCCATCTCCAAATCCCACCCCCCGTTGACTGGCCCCTCCTGCCCGACGAAATATAATTGAAAATTAATTGCGGTTTTATCTTGCATTCCAACCCTTCGACCGTCTTGCTTTCGACTTTCATTGGGTTATGCATCCTGCAAAAACCTTGTCCCGATTCGGTCCGCTATCGATGAGCGATTGTATCAGGTTTTAAACTACAATCCTCATCGAACGGCGAAGACATCCGTCGGCCTCTGGCAAAAATGGTGTCGCTGACCGATATGAACGAAATCACCACCTCATCCTTTGAGGCGATGCCCCTCTGCGCGCCGATCCAGAAAGCGCTTCAGGCCAAGGGCTACACCACGCCGTCTCCGATCCAGGAGCTTGCCATCCCCTATGCCCTCGAGGGCCGCGACCTCCTCGCCTGCGCCCAGACCGGCACCGGTAAGACCGCCGCCTTCGCTCTCCCGATCCTCCATCATCTCGCCCAGCGCGATGACGGTGCCTACCGGGGGGAGATCCGCTGCCTCGTCCTCACGCCGACCCGTGAACTCGCCGTCCAGGTCGCCAACAGCTTCAAGGCCTACGGTCGCAATCTCCGGATTCGCGTCGGACTCGTCTATGGCGGGGTCTCCCAACGCCCACAGGAGAAGGCCCTCCGCGGTGGTCTTGATGTGCTCGTGGCCACCCCCGGTCGGCTCATCGACTTGACCCAACAGGGCTTCTTTGATGGTTCCGGCGTTCGCCACCTCGTTCTCGACGAGGCTGACCGGATGCTCGACATGGGCTTCGTCCCCGACATCAAACGGATCATTGCAACCCTCCCAACCAAGCGGCAGACCCTGTTTTTCTCCGCCACGATGGCCCCGCCGGTCGCGAAACTGGCCGAATCCTGGCTCGACCGCCCCGAGATCGTTCGCCTCGTTCCCGACGGCACCACCGCCGAGAACATCGATCAGTATGTTCGGTTCGTCGATCGCGCCAAAAAGGAATCCCTTATCTTCAACATGATGGAAGAACGGATGCGCGAC
>CAZFLQ010000064.1:6168-7459 GCA_964519935.1 uncultured Puniceicoccaceae bacterium
GCCAACAACCTGGCGGTTAAACTGTCAAAATCGGGGATCCCCGCCGATGCCATCCACGGCAATAAAACCCAGGCCGCCCGCCAGCGCAGTCTCGACCGATTCCGTGACGGACGCACTCCTGTCCTCGTCGCAACCGACGTCGCTGCCCGTGGGATCGATGTCCGCAACATCACCCTCGTGATCAACTACGACCTCCCAAACGAACCGGAAAGCTACGTCCACCGGATCGGACGGACCGCCCGTGCCGGAGCCAGTGGCCGCGCCGTATCCTTCTGCGCCGCTGATGAGCTCGGTCTTCTCAGCGCCGTCGAAAAGGTTCTTCGGAAACCCGTTCCGGTCGACGAGGCCCACGAATACCACTCCACCGCAATTGCCGGTCGTCGCCGATCCCCCGGCGCAAACGGCGGAGGCGGACGATCCCCCCGTGGCGGAAAACCCGGCAATGGTGGCTTCAAGGGCGGATTCCAGGGCAAAAAACGTCGCCCTTCAGGACCCTTTTCCGAAAACCGCAAGGGCGGACGGCGCCCTGCGTCCCGTTAATCAGGGAGAAATCCTGCCGGATTATCCGGTCGTTTCGCCACAGAGGTGCTTTAAGCCCGGATTGCGTGCAAGCAGTTTGCCCCGCAATCCGGGCTCTTTTGCGATCAGGGTAAAGTCTTCGAACTCGAACCCTGGCGCAACCGAGCAACCTACCCGCACCGCATCGCCAATTGGCTCAGCCGCCTGCCACCAACCCGAGGGCACAATCAGGCAGTAACGACCCGCCACCCCCGATAGCTCCACCGGTTGCGGCGCTGTTTCGCCCCCATCCCACAGCCACAAACGGACCGCCCCCTCGTAAAGGTTCCAAACCTCATCGGCCATGACCCGGTGAAACTGGCTGCATTCCCCGACCTCAAGCCGGAATTCGATGTGCGTTAAGGCAGATCGCCCCATCCCGTCCTGCCTCCTGACAGATGCCTCCGAGCGGAAAACCTCCCGAAAAGCACCCCCTTCCGGATGAGCTGTCCATGGCATTTCGACCGATCCTGGAATCGTAAAATCCCGCATGTCTTTGAAATAAAACCAATCGATGAATTCGAGACAACCCCCTTCCAGAATTTCACCCAATCCTCCCCTTCCTTATTGGTTTCTTCCTCGCAGTTGCGACCGCCTTCTGCTTCGGGAAGATTCCCCCATGATCATTGACCAGCTGCCGCCGCGCGGTCACAGGCTCTTCGCAACTTCCCCAGAACCTGACGCTGGAGCAGCGGGGTCAACGGGAGAAGGATCAGCATCGCCAAAAAACCAA
>CAZFLQ010000064.1:7559-13204 GCA_964519935.1 uncultured Puniceicoccaceae bacterium
AAAAAAAAAGTCCGCCCCAGAATGAGGGACGGACTCGTCTCGAAGTCGGGAAAGATCTCGCTCAGGAGGTCTTTTCTTCCTTCTTTTCAGATTTGTCGCCCTTATCCGCCGGACAGCAACTGCCGCAGGAACCGGCAATGACCAGAGCGGAGGTTTCTTCCTTCTTCTCGTCCTTCTTTTCCTTGCCGCCTGCTGGGCAGCAAGCACCGCCTGCAAAGGCAGTGGCGCTGAAGAACGCGAGGGCAAAGGAGAGGGCGATAGCTTTCGTGAGTTTAGTCATGGTAGATCCAAAGACATTGCGACTTGCCGAATGTTTCAAGCCAATCCGTCATTTTTCTACAGAACCGCTCCTGGTTCGTAGGACGCTGCCCCCGGAAAGGCCCCGAGGTGGGAATCGAGACGCGCCGCCACCGACCCGATTTGTTCATGCGCCCGGCCAACCAGCTCCCCCGCCTCGGCAACGACATCCGCAATCTCCGATCGGTCCAGACCCAGCCGTCCATCCTTCGCGAGGCGGTCAACGAGGTCGTTATCGGCAATCGACCCATCCCGCAACTCCCGTGAAACCGCCACCGCATGTTCTTTGATGACCTCGTGCGCCGTCTCCCGGCCAACCCCCGCCTGGACCGCCCGCATGAGCAGAGTCGTCGTCGCCAGAAAGGGCAGATAGCGCCGATTTTCGACCTCAATCAACGCCTCGTGCACCACAAATTGATCAAGCACGGTGATGAACGTCTCAAACAAACCGTCGATCGCGAAAAACGCATCCGGGATCACCACCCGCCGAACGACCGAACACGAAACATCCCCCTCATGCCATTGATCCCCCGCCAGACCCGCCGCCATCGTCTGATAACCACGCAACAGGATCATGAAGCCATTCACCCGTTCACAACTGCGGCTGTTCATCTTGTGCGGCATCGCCGATGACCCAACCTGCCCCTTCGCAAAACCTTCCCCAGCAGTTTCGTGACCCGCCATCAGGCGGAGGGTCCGGGCAAAATTCGAAGGTCCCGCCGCCAGCCCAAGAAGCTGCCCGACCAGGGCGGCATCCTGACTCCGGGGATAGACCTGTCCAACCGCCTCAAACACTTTCCCGATCCCGAGATGCCGGAGAACTCTTCGCTCAAGCTCCGCCACCTTTTCCGAATCCCCCCCAAAAAGGGTCAACTGGTCCAACTGCGTCCCCACCGCGCCCTTGATTCCCCGAACCGCAAAGCTGTCCCGGAACTGTCGCCCCGCTGCAATCGCCATCTCCAATTCTTCCGCAAACATTGCAATCCGCTTTCCCAGCGTCGTCGGCTGGGCCGGCACATTGTGGGTCCGCGCCGTGATCATCAGCTCGCCATAAGCCTCCGCTTTTGCCACCATTCGTCTCAAGGCCGCGACCGCATGCTCAAGCACCACCCCAAGCGATTTCCACGTCAACAGTTGCTCGACATTCTCGGTCAGGTCACGGCTCGTCATCCCCTTG
Source organism: uncultured Puniceicoccaceae bacterium (assembly GCA_964519935.1). Lineage (GTDB taxonomy): Bacteria > Verrucomicrobiota > Verrucomicrobiia > Opitutales > Puniceicoccaceae > DAISIK01. The sequence goes on from CAZFLQ010000064.1 coordinate 9,034, forward strand.
TGGATCTCCTCAAAACCCGCCACCGCGTTGTAGGCTTCAATCTTTGCCTTTACATCGTGCCGGGTCTCCGCCTCGCGTCGGCGAATCGCTTCCAGATCAATTGACTCCAGACTCGCCTCGTAGGCCGCCACCGCCCCTTCCGCGATTGGCAAACCGAGGTCAGCCTGCGCCTTCAAAACCGCCAACCACAGCTCACGTTCAGTCCGGATCCTTGAAACCGGCGACCAAATTTCACGCATCGCCGCCGAGGCATAGCGGTCGGCCAACACATTCGGAACAATACTCATCCCCGCAGACAATCCGAACCCCGGCAAAAAATAAAACCAAAACACCGTCCCCCATCCCTCGAAGCAATGTCACGCCACTAACCCGAAACCCGCAGCAGTCACCCTCGATTCCAAAACATTTTACGCTTGCCCCAACCCCCAAAACAAACAACCTCCTTCCCTTTTCGTGCCGGACTAGCTCAATCGGTAGAGCAGTTGACTCTTAATCAATTGGTTCGGGGTTCGAGTCCCCGGTCCGGTACCAAAATCTCCGATTTTGGTCCGAACGGGGACGAGAACACCGCAGGGGTTCGAACCGAAGGGAGCATCGCGACCATAGGTAGGCAACCCGCAGGGTTGGGGCCCAGCCCCGAGACGAGGAGCACCGCGACGAGCGAGCCAATCCCCGGTCCGGTACCAAAATCTCCGATGGTCCGGTACCAAAATCTCCGATTTTGGTTCGAACGGGGACGGAGCCAGTAAGCAGGAATCATGCACAATTTCAAAAATCGTCCTTGCTTCAGCGTGTTTGCAGGGTGGAATTAATCTCATGGCAACACAGGGTCTTCAGCAGGTACAAAAGCAGACGCAGTCGCTCGTACTCGCTCCGCAACTGCGGCAATCCCTGAAAATCCTTCAGGCTCCCGCCATGGATCTCCGGACTGCCATCCTCGGCGAACTTGAGATCAACCCCCTTCTCGAGGAACTCCCGATCGACAGCATTTCAATCGACGACTCCTCTTCCACCGACAACGGACCCGACGAAAGCGGGGAGGAACTTTCCTTCGACGAAAACGATTTTGAAATCCTCAACCGCCTCGACGACGACTGGCGCGACTACTATGCCCAGGAGGCCGGTGGGCAGTCCTACACCGCCGAGGATGCCGAACGCCGCCAGCATTTTTTTGACTCTGTCACGACCGAGACCTCCCTCCAGGAACACCTCATGGAACAGGTCCGGATGGCCGACACCACTCCCGCGATCACCGAGGCTATGCCCTATGTCATTGGATCCCTCGACAAGGACGGTTTTCTTGAGGACTCCCCCGCGAACATCGCTTTGATGGCAGGTGCCTCTCTGCTCGACATCCAGGCCGCCGTCCAACTGCTCCGCACCTTTGACCCGCCCGGAATCGGTGCCAGCGACCGACGCGACTCCCTCCTCCTCCAACTTGAAATCCGTGACCGCAAGGGAAGTCTCGCCTACCGGATCATCGAATCCCACTACGACCTCCTCCTGCGGAGGCGGATACCGGAACTCGCCCGCAAGGCCGGGGTCGATCCCGAATCGATCCAGCACGCCATCGAGATAATCGCCACCCTCAACCCCTCCCCCGCCGCTCCATTTGCCGACGACGCCAACCGGGTTGTCGAACCCGACGTAACCGTCGAACGCAACGACGATGGTTCCTGGCAGGTCATCCTCAACAACGACTACATTCCCCGGCTCAAGATCAGCAGTACTTATAAAGAACTCCTCGCCCAGGGACGCCTCCGCGGCAAGGAACGCGAATACATTCAGGAACGGATTCGATCCGGGAAATTCCTGATTAACTCGATCGAATTGCGGCAACAGACGATCGAGAAAATCACCCGCACCCTCCTCCGATTCCAGGAAGGATTTTTCGAGGAAGGGGTTTCCCGCCTCCGCCCGCTCACCATGAACGAGGTCGCCCTCGAGATCGGAGTGCATGAAACCACCGTCAGCCGGGCGATTGCCAACAAATTCATCGCAACCCCATACGGCGTCTATCCGTTTAAGTTCTTCTTCACGGCCGGTTTCAATTCCTCCAGCGGAGAGGCCCTCTCCAACCGAAGCATCAAGGATTCCATCGCCACGATCATTGAAGGGGAGGATTCCGCCAAACCGTTCAGCGATCAGGAAATCGCCCGGATACTTGAGGAACGTGGAGTCAAGGTAGCCCGACGCACCGTCGCCAAATACCGCGAGGAAATCGGTATCCTCCCCACCAACCTGCGGCGACGCTATTCCTGATGACGGAAAACGTCGCCATCACGATTAACCACCCGTCCCTCTGGATCGATGCCGGCGGCGAACACCCTTCCATCGCCATCAGCCAACCCCCAAGCCCGTTGTTCTACAGATCCTCTGACACAGCGCCCCTCGAAGGTCTCGCGCCCTTAATCGTCGAATCCCTCAAGGCCAACGCCATCCCATCCTTCTCTGAGATCGCAACCATCTGCACTGCCTCCGACTCCGGCTCTGTTCTCGGTATCCGTTCCGCCATTGCAACCGTCAACGCCTTGGCCGTCCTTCACCCCACACTCTCTATTCTCGGATTTGACCGCATCCGCCTGACCACCGCGATCCTCAAAAATCTCGGCACGCCCGCGCCCTTTCAGGTCGTCGCCCCCCGCGGTCGATCCCGCGTTGTCGCCGGCGGAATCGATTCAACCGGGAACCCCATCCCCCCCGGGATTCTGCCATCCGACCACCCGACCATGGTCGATCAGCAATTCCCCGTTTTCGCTCTCGGATCCGCCGAACGTTTTCGTCCATCGCCCCCCCCGCACTGGAAGATCCTCCCCCATCTCCCGCTCGCAGATCTCGATCCCTCCAGCCACGCGGTTCTCGAGTGCCTCCATCCGATCGACGCGACTTCCCAATCCGCACCCGATGCTTTTCAGCCTTGGATCGGCCAACGTCATCGGTAAGGATCCCGCGCAACTCCGGATGACTGTCAAGGTTCCCAAACATACCACTGAACCCCACAACCTCCGATGCTGGGCCGAGATTGATCTGACCGCAATTGAGGACAATGTCCGCGCGATCCGCCGGGCAATCCCTCCCCACATGCGCTACATCAGCGTCCTCAAGGCGAACGGCTACGGACACGGACTGGCTCCGCTCGCGACCCATTTGCTCCAGGGCGGGGTCGACGATTTTGCGGTCGCGACCCTCGACGAGGCCGACACCCTCCGCCAGCTCGGAAGGGGCTGGCGCATCCTCCTCCTCGGTGCCCTCCTACCCGGCGAGGCCACCCGCGCCGCCCAGCTCGATGTCGTCATAACCCTTTCCGATCGAGACGAGATCGAAAGAATCGATCACGAACTCGTCCGCGCAAAGGCTACCCTCAGTGCCCATCTCAAGATCGACACCGGGATGGGGCGTCTCGGGGTCTGGTATGATAACCTCCAGGCAACCCTCAACACGATCGGCCGCGCCCGCCGGATCAAACTGGAAGGAACCTACACCCACTACGCCAACGCTCCCGCCGATCCGGAGTTCACCCACAGCCAACGTCTGCGCTTCACTGCCGCCCTCCCATCGGTGATCGAACGCTGTCGCCCCAATCCCCTCATTCATGCCGACAACAGTGGCGGGGTCGAAACCTGTGATTCGGCTTCGCCCTTTAACGCCGCCCGCGTCGGTCTTCTCCAGTTCGGGGTTCCCCAGACTGGACTCAATCCTTCCGTTCAGGTACGTCCGGTTCTTTCCCTCCATGCCCGGATCAGTCTGGTCAAGGTCATCCCGGCAGGGGAAACCGTCAGCTACGGACGCACTCGGAAACTAACCACCGATACCCCTGTTGCCATCATTACGGCAGGTTATGCCGACGGAATTCCGATCGCCCTCAGCAACCGCGGCCGGGTTCTCATCGACGGCCGCCCCTGCCCCATTATCGGACGGGTCACGATGGACCAAACCATTGTTGATCTGTCTTCACACCCCGATCCCCTGCCCGTCCCTGGTTCTGTCGCTACCTTCATCGGAACGTCCGGCAAAATCCACATCGGGGTCGACGAATTTGCCGCCGACGCCGGAACCATCCCCTGGGAAAGTCTCTGTGGAATATCCTCCCGCGTTCGCCGGATTTACCATCACCCTCGCCAATGATGAAACAACCGGTTCGCAAACGAATCAACACCTTCCTCATTCTCCG
>CAZFLQ010000065.1:0-13163 GCA_964519935.1 uncultured Puniceicoccaceae bacterium
CGGGCGGATGCGGTCCTGGTGGGAGGGCGGTGGGAGGTTTTGCCCGAACTGATCGCGGTAAGTCGTTCGATCCATCGGGGGATCGGGGGGAATCTGCGGTTTGCGGCGTTCTACAACGCAATCGGGATGTCGCTGGCGGCGGCGGGGCAGTTGCATCCGGTGGTGGCGGCGTTGTTGATGGTGGGATCGAGTTTTTGGGTGTCAGTCCGGGCGACCCGGAGCGTGGAGGGATCGGCCTTGCGTTAGGGGGGCGCCTGGTGTATCGATTTTGGGCTGAATGAAAAATAAACGGGTTGTGTCGTCGGAAGACGATGAGGGTCGAGAGAGTCGTCCGGTGGCGTTGTCACCGGGTAATGCGATCATAAACGGTTGTGATGGCGAGCGGCGGGGAAGCGTTCGGACGGGTCGGGAGGTCAGACGATGCTAGGGCTGTTGTTGCTGGCGGTGGGGTTAACGGTTGTGGTTTCGGCCTTGTGTTCGATCCTCGAGGCAATGGTGCTGAGCACGAAGGCGTCGGAGATCGAGGAGCTGCGTCGTGAGCATTCCTGGCGGGGGGGGAAGTTGTTGGAGTTCACAAGGGATATCGATGAGACGAGTTCGGCGATTCTGGGATTGAACACGATCGCGAACACGGCGGGGGCGAGTGTTAGCGGGGCCCTCGCGGGGGTGGCGCTGGGGGAGGAAAATGTGGTCGTGTTCTCGTTGGGATTGACCCTGACGATTTTGATCTTTTCGGAGGTGATCCCGAAGAATGCAGGGGTGCTCTATCGTCGGAGTCTGCAGCCGGTGTTGATTTTTCCGCTGCACCTGATCCGGATCCTGATGAAGCCGTTGTCGTTTCTTTGCAAATCCTCGGTGCGGTTGTTGTTCTCGAATCGGCCAGACGCGCAGGAGGTCGACGAGGAGATTATTTTGTTGGCGGAGATGAGTGCCAAGGAGGGGGAGATCTCGGAGAGTGAGCGCGAGATGGTCTCGAATGCGTTGCGGTTGGACGAGACGCAAGTACACTCGATCATGACGCCGCGGACGGTGGTGACGTCACTGGAGGCGGATTCAACGGTTGGAGACGTGATTGCGAGATTCCGGAACATTCCCTTTGCGCGGATGCCGGTCTATCGGGAGGAGGTGGACGATACCTACGGGATTGTGCGGCGCCGGGACATTCTGGGGGCAGCGGCGGAGGGATTGGAGGATACCCGGATCGGAGATCTGGCGGTGGATGCAATTTTTGTCCCGGACGCGGCCTCGGCGCACGACGCGTTGCAGACCTTTTTGAAAAAGAATCAGCAGATTGCGGTCGTGGTGGACGAATTTGGCTCGGTGTCGGGAGTTTTGACGCTGGAGGACGTCATGGAGACGATTTTGGGAGCGGAGATTTTCGAGCACGATGACATGGCGGTGGATATGCGGGAATTTGCGCGGATGAAGCGGGAGGATGAGATCCGGGCGCGGACGGCAAAGGCGGAGTTGGCAAAGAAGGCAAAGGAGGAGATGTCGGCGAATCCGGCGGGGGTGGAAGCGAAGGTTGCGGAGAGCGTTGCAGCGCGGCAGAAGGGTGATTCTCTGGGTTGATGGATTATCTGAAACGTTTTTTCCTGGTGCTGGGGGTGGCGCTGCTGGTGGGGTTGCTGGTGGGATCGGTGATGATGGCGATTCTCGGACCGGGGATTTTTCCGGACCGGAGCTACGGTGAGGCTTTATGGGTCGGGGTAAAGGGAGGGCTGATTTTCGGGGGAATGTGGGGTTTGGGCCTGGCGATCGTCGGGTGTTTCATGCTGGGGCATGCGAAGGGTTCAAGGTTGGCGGAAGAGGATCATTCGGGGGGTGGGAAGTGAGCACACTGCGGGAGCGCTTGCCGGTGTTTTTGACCGGTTTTGCGATTGGGACGCTGATTGCGGCCTGGATGTTTATCCGGGTGGCGCGGGAGAGTGTCCCGATGTCGCCGGAGGAGGCCATTCTGGTTGAACGTATCGGGGTCCCGGTGGATGCCGTTTCGGGGCCGATTCCGGAGGGATGGGAGCCCTGGAGGGCGCAACGGGAGCGGATCGAGGGGATGGACGAATGGGAGGTTGTTCTTTTGCGGGGAGATGGAGGGGCGGTGATTCGGATGCAGCGGGGGGTTGATGATGGTGCGGGTGAATCCGGTGGGGATTGGGAGTTGGTCCGGGCGGATCGCCTCGAGGTGGTTTCGAAGCCCCGGATCGAATCGAGGATCATGCGGGATGGTTTTGAGCATACCGGGTTTGCAGTGCTGGGAGAGGATGAAGAGGGCGTTTATACTGTCGGGGTGGATGCCTTTCCGGCGGATGCGATGGCGCGGGCGCGTTATTTTCTGGTCGGCCGGGAGCGGTTTGTGGCGGAGGTGCGGTTTGCGCGGTGGGACGGCGGATGAGAGATGTTCGGGGTCGGGGTGGCTGGATGCTTGTTCGGAAGTTTTGGAACGAGGGGGGATTTTTTCGATTTTGACACATTTCGGGATGGAAATTGATGGGGGGATCTTCCCATACTATTTGATTGAAATCGAACCATCACCATCGCCCGGAGTGGGCTCCGCAAGACGCCGATTCGGAGGGGTTTGCGTCATTTGTGGTGTCTGGGCAGGGGAGTACGGCAGTGGCGACGCGGCGCGTGCGGAAGCGGCCGGTCTACGATGTGGAGGCCCTCTACGAAGGCATCCGGGAGGGGAACCGGTCGGATCTGGCGAGGGGAATCACCCTGATTGAGAGCCGTTCGCGGGAGCACCGGGAGTTGGCAGGGGAACTGTTGGAGCGCTGCCTGCCGCACGGTGGGGACTCGTTCCGGGTCGGGATCACGGGAGTTCCGGGGGCTGGCAAGAGTACGTTTATCGAGGCCCTCGGGTTACGGCTATGTGAAGAGGGGCACCGGGTGGCGGTCCTGGCGGTCGATCCGAGCAGTTCGCGGAGCGGAGGGAGCCTCCTCGGGGACAAGACCCGGATGGAAGACCTTTCGAGGCACCGGCGGGCCTTTATTCGGCCCAGCCCGGCGGGGGAGACCCTTGGCGGGGTGGCGGCGCGGACGCGGGAGGCGATCTGCCTGGTGGAGGCGGCTGGCTATCGGCGGGTTTTGGTCGAGACGGTTGGCGTCGGGCAAAGCGAAGTGGCGGTTCGAACAATGGTTGATTTTTTTCTGTTGCTGCAGATCGCGGGGGCGGGAGACGAGTTGCAGGGTTTGAAGAAAGGCGTGGTCGAACTGGCGGATGCGATCGTCGTGAATAAGGCGGACGGGGATAACCTGAAGCGGGCGCGGCGGGCGCGGAGCGAGTATGAGCAGGTTTTGCACTACCTGAGTCCTTATACGGAGGGATGGCGGCCAGTCGCGATGACCTGTTCGGCGATGGAGGGAACGGGGCTGGACCGGGTTTGGGAAACAGTGGAGGGTTTTGTCGGGGATTTAAAGGAGCGGGGAATCTTTGAGGCGATTCGGGGGCAGCAGAATGTGGCCTGGTTTCGCAAGCTGCTGCGGGAGGCGATCTGGGACCGTTTTAACGAAATCGCGGGGATGCGCGAGTTGCGCGAAGGGGTGGAGGCTGAATTGGAGGACGGTCGCCTGCCGGTGGCGCGGGCAGTGACAAAGCTCCTGGAGGCAGAAAGGGGTCGGCGGTGAGCGATTGTCCGCATTGTCGCCGACCGGCACGATACAGCCTCCTGATCTCTCTGCCAACGGACGGGATCTACGTTTGTCCGTATTGCGAGCGTTTGTCGCGATACCGGATTCGGGTGGGGACGATGGTGAGAGCTTTCTTTTGGACGATTTTCTGGGGGTCGCTGTTTCTGGGGGCGGTGGTGGCGGGCGACGTCCTGCTGATTATGCCTATCACATTACTGGCGATATCGGGCATCGTGGCGACGCCCTATGTTTACGGGGGTCTGACACCGCGGTTTCATTCGCACGGCCAGGCCTATGAGCCGGGTTCGCGGCGATACCGGGTAGGTTCGTGGGCGGGGCCACTGGTGCTGGGGGTGATGCTTTTTGGGGTGAGTTCGTTCGCGGGGAGTGCGTCAGAGGCGGCGGGTGGCTCGATGGATCGGTTGGCAGGGCAGGTTGTGCGGGCACTGAGTGTGGGCGTGGGGGGCCTGAGTGTTATCAATGGATTGGTGTCGCTATCGTTAGGAATGGAGCAAGCGACGGTGCGGCGCGGTCGGCGGGTGAGGCGAACCTAGTGTCCTGTCTCACAAAAAAGCTTGTAAATGTTTAGTCCCATAATAGCCGGTTTATCCAAGGGGCTTGTCGGGTTTTCCAATGAACGCGGGCCTTTTCCCCATCTTCTGCGTTGCTCGTCGGTCACTGAGGTCGCTCAGATCACTCCTCGCGCCTTGAAAATGGGAAAAATTCCTCGCGCATTTCCTAAGCCTATTTGCGAGACAGGACACTAGAATGGAAAGAATCCAGAGAGACTATTCGGGGGCGGCGCGGCGGGTGTTTGAGAACGAGCGGGTGGCGCTGGAGCGGACTTTGGGGCGGCTGGAGCCGGGTTTTTCGGGGGCGGTGGAGCGAATCCTCGGATGCCGGGGGAAGGTGATTGTGACGGGGGTCGGAAAATCGGGCATCATCGGTCACAAGATTTCGGCAACCTTTGCGAGCACGGGGACGCCCTCGTTGTTCCTGAACGCGGGTGAGGCCTTACATGGGGACCTCGGGGTGATCGCGCCGGAAGACATTGTCCTGATGCTGTCGAAAAGCGGAACGACACCGGAATTGGCGCGCCTGGTGCCGGCGATCCGCCGAATCGGGGCGGGAATGATCGGAATTTTCGGGAGTGGGGAGACGCGGATGGCGCGGGCATTGGATTGCTGGATTGATGGGTCGGTGGAATCGGAAGCGTGTCCACTGGGATTGGCACCGATGACGAGTTCGACCGTAGCGCTGGTGATCGGGGATGCCCTCGCGGCGGCTTTGATCGAAGCGAGGGGGTTCACGGAAGAGGAGTTTGCGGTGTTTCATCCGGGAGGCGCTCTCGGGCGGCGATTGCTATATCGGGTGCGGGATGTGATGTTGGATGCGGGGGCGGCGCGGGTCGGTCTGGGGGCGACGTTGGGAGAAGCGGTTGAGGGATTGGCGGCGGCTGGGCTGGGGGCGGCGGTGGTGGTTGATGCGGAGGAGGTGGTTGTGGGGATTTTGACCGAAGGTGACGTCCGGCGGGCGTTTTTGGCGGGGACGGATCCGGCGGTACCGATTCGTGGGGTGATGACCTCGAACCCGAAAGTGGTGCGGGAGGATGCGACCCTCGGAGAAGCGCTCGATGCGATGGAGCGTTCCCGGCGGGTCTATGTCTTGCCGGTGACGGACGATGTCGGAAAGTTGGCGGGGATCTTGCGAATGCACGACGTCGTCGGGTAGGTTCATTTCGTGAAGCGTATTGGACGGGTGAAGAATCTTGTAAGAGGATTTTGGATACACATTTGGATAAGGGTTTTTTGAATCATGGTGGGGGAGCAATTGCGTCAGCGAACAGATGCCTATGAGGGGGGACGTTTAGGGAGTGGAAGCCCTTTGACGGGTCGGGAGTGGATCGTGGTGAGCCTGATTGCGGGGGTCCTGATTTTGGCGAGTTGGAGTTTTGGTGGGGTTGAGGTGGATACGCGGACCTGGCAACTGTTGGCGGCGGGGTTTGCCTTTGGGGTGGTTTTGCTGTGGCCGGGGGTGGCTTTGGGGCGGTGGCGGCGCCTTGGGTTATTCCCACCTTTTTGGCTTGGGTTGGCACTGTTTGGTTATGTGTATGTGCAGGGTCAGAATCCGGATTACCGATGGGTCGAGGGGGAGATTCGCGGGAATACGGTTTGGTGGCTGACGAATGAGGGGTTGAGTCCGGTGGAGGGACGTCCGACCTCGATTGAGGCACCGACGGCGCGGGGAAACTGGGTTTCGTTTTTGCAGCGTTATGGGGCGGGGTGGTTTTTGGTGTGTGCGATCTGGTTGGGGGTTCGGCGGCGGGAGATGCTGGGATGGATCCTTTTGTTCCTCGGGGCGAATGCCCTCGTCTACGCTTCGGTGACGCTGGTGCAAGAGCTGGACGGGGCGAAGGACGTGCTCTGGAGCCGTCCCTGGAAGGGGAGGGATTTCAGCGGAGCCTTTTACTACCGCAACCACGGCGGGGCCTTTCTCTATCTGAATCTGGGTGTGGTCCTGACACTCTATTTGGCGGATGGTCGCCTGACGGGGTTGCGCTTTTTCGACGATTTTGGGTTCAAGCTGGTGGTTTTTCTGATCGGGGTGGTGACGGCGGTGGCGGCGGTATCGTCCCTGTCGCGGGGGGCGTGGATCGGGACGGCGTTGATTCTCGGTGTTTTCCTGGTGGGGGTTTTGGTGCGGATTTTTGCGGGCGGGGCGAAGCGTTACTGGCTGGATACGTTGATCGCGATCACCCTACCGATTGCGGGGTTAGGGCTATTGGCCTATAGTCTCGATCACGAGATGTTGGAGAAGCGGTGGAACGATCTGACGAGGATCGGGGAGGACCGGTCGAGCCTCGGTCGATTGCGGGGTAACGAGTACACCTGGTTCCTGCATACGGAACGCCCGGAATTTGGCTGGGGGGCAGACAGTTACCGGCATACCATCGCGTTACACCAGGACCTCATCAAGCAACTGCGGATCGGGTACGAGGTAAACCGCAAAAGAGACCCCTATTTGCGGACGCACATGGTAGCGGCGCACAATGACCCCCTGCAGTTGTTGGCGGAGCTGGGTCGATACGGGGTTTTGCCCCTGGTTGGAGTCGTGTTTTTCTGGATCGGAAACGCGGTCTGGAGAATTCGGTGGTGGCGGCTGTCGACCCTGATGTTGGGGGGAACCCTCGTCTATTTCGCGTCGCATACCTTTTGGGAGTTGCACCTGATGAGTGGAAGTCTGGTGCTCTGGTGTGCGGGACTGATCGCGCTGTCCAACCCCGGGATCATCCGGGGATGAAGCAACCCGGGGTCATGGATTCGACGGATCCGGTGCAGACCGTCAGTGAACTGACCCTGTCGATTCAGGAGGCGTTGCGAAGCGGCTTCGGGGCGGTGCGGGTGCGGGGGGAGATCTCGAATTTTCGGAGGCAGAGCAGTGGGCATTGTTATTTTTCGCTGAAGGATGCGGGGAGCCAGATTCCAGCGGTCCTGTTCAAGGGAAATGCGATCCGGTTGGAAATGGATCCGGCTGACGGAATCGAAGTGATCGCGGAGGGGGATCTTGACGTCTATCTGCCGCGGGGGAGCTATCAGCTGATTGTGCGGAATTTGATTGAGTCAGGGGAGGGGCGTCTGCAGCGGGAGTTTTTGCGCTTGAAGGCGGGGTTGGGGCGGGAGGGCCTTTTTGATCCGGGACGGAAGCGGAGGATTCCGGATTTGCCGCGTTCGGTGGCATTGATTACCTCGCCGACGGGGGCGGCAATACAGGATATGTTGAGCGTTTTTCGGCGAAGGGGCTGGCGGGGCCGGCTCCTGATCCTGCCAGCGGCGGTGCAGGGAGACGCGGCGGGACCAAGTCTGGTCCGGCAACTCAAACGGGTGGCGTCGATGGGTGCATCGGTGGAGGCGGTCATCATTGGCCGCGGTGGGGGGAGCCTGGAGGATCTGTGGGCATTCAATACGGAGGCTGTGGTGCGGGCGGTGGCGGATTGCCCGGTGCCGGTGATATCGGCGGTCGGGCATGAGACGGATGTGGTTTTAACGGATTTTGCGGCGGATCGTCGGGCGGAAACACCGACGGCGGCGGCGGAGCTGATCACGAGTGCATTTGTCGAGCGCGCGGAGGCGCTGGCGCGGGAAAGGGTCCGCCTGAGGCAGGTGGCCGGGGATCGCTTGATGGGGTGGCGGGGAGGGCTGGATCTTTTTCAGGAGCGGCTGCGGGGGTTGGTCCCGTCGCGTCAGGTGGAGGCATTTGCGCAGCGGTTGGATGAGTTCGAGCGGATCCTGAACGAGCGGATTGGGGAGGCGATTCGGCGGAAGCGGGATCACCTCGATTTCCTGGGAAATTATCTGGGTCGGCTGGATCCGGGAGGGCGGATCGCGGATGAGCGCGAAGGCCTGAAGGAAATGTGGCGGAGAATCGAAAGGGGTCTGGCGAGCGAGTTGATGGCATCGAGGGAACAGGTTGAATCCTGGGGGCAGCGATTGGAGGCAACCAGTCTGCGGCGGGTGCTGAGGCGGGGGTTTGCGGTGGTGCGGGTCGAAGGAGGCGGCGGAGTGGTGACATCGGCGGAAGGGGTGGGGCCGGGGATGCGGGTGCGAATCGATCTGGCAAAAGGCGCGATTCGGGCGAGGGTCGAGGGAGTCGGTTCGGAGCTGCGGGGAGGTTTGGAGCCGGTTCCGGCAGAAGGCGAATCAACGAGGCAACGGATCTATCACCATCCAAAATGCGGAACCTGCAAGAAAGCGGCGGAATGGCTGGCGAGTCGTGGGATTGCGGCGGAATGGGTTGATATTCGCGAGCGGCCGCCTTCGGTGGAGGAGCTGGGGGCGATGCTAAAGTTGCTCGGAAGTCGAAGCCGGATTTTGAACACGAGTGGGATGGACTACCGGAGATTGGGGTTGAAGGAGTGCTTACCGAATCTGGCCGACGGGGAGTTGTTGGCGATGTTGGCGGAGAATGGAATGCTCGTGAAGCGGCCTTTTGTTCTCGGTGAAGGCAAGGGATTGACGGGCTTTCGAGAGGCAGAGTGGGACGCATTTTTTGGGGACGTTAACTGATCCCGGAAGGAATCCGTGCTTGCCAGAAAGGCCTTGATGAGGTGGCTTTTGGGTCGTGGCGAGTAAACCTCTCTGGAAATCCCTCAATGCTTTTGGACATTTACCGATGCGAGGGGCGGTTGATCCATTTCCGTTTCCACGAATGATAGCCTCGTATCGGCGGGCGCAGTTCGGTCCCGATTTACGGGCGGGGCTGAACGTGGCACTTTTGGCCTTTCCGCAAGGAATTGCCTATGCGTTGATCGCGGGGATTCCGGTCTCTTATGGGATTTTCGGTTCGGCGGTGGCAAGTCTGGTGGGAGCGTTTTTTGCGCGGGACCATTTCATCATGTTGGGGCCGACGAATGCGACCGCCGTGATGCTCCTGAGCGCCTTTGCGAGTTTGGGTCTGCCGGAAGAACAGCGGGTGGTGGTTCTGCCCCTGATGGTTTGTTTGTCGGGTCTTTTTCTTATTGTGGGGGCTTTCCTGAGGTTATCGAACTTTATTCAGTATATCTCCCGAACGGTGGTGATTGGCTATGTCTCGGCGGCGGCACTGTTGATCATTTCGAATCAAATTCGGGGGGCGTTGGGGTTTCGGTTCACAGAGGAGGAGACCGCCTCGACGCTGGTCGACGTGCTATACTACACCGCGAAACACCTCGCGGAGACAGATGGACTGGCGGTTGGGGTGGCGCTGGTTACGTTGGTCGTGTATCTGGTTGTGGATCGTTTTTTTAAAAAACTGCCAAACGTCGCTTTCACGCTCGTTGTGATGGGGGTAGTGGGGTATTTTGGCAAAAGTGCGGGTTGGGATTTGGCGTATCTGGATGCGGTCAAAGTCTCGGATTTCGGTCTGACACTGCCACCCTTCGATTTTGACTTGATCTCGGCGGTGGCAGGATCGGCCCTCGCGATTGCCCTCCTGAGCGTTCTGGAGGGGGCTTCGATAGGAAAGTCGCTGGCAGCGCGGACGGGTGCGCGACTGGACATGGATCAGGAGATGTACAATATGGGCCTTGCGAATCTGGGATGCGGATTGTTCTCGGGGATGCCGGCTTCGGGTTCGCTGACCCGTTCGGTTCTAAGCGTCAACAGTGGAGCGAGCAGTCCGGTGGCGAGTTTGGCGGCGGGGCTGCTGGTCGTGGTTGGGGCGGTCTTGATCGGAGGATTCGTGGAGTATATCCCGAAGGCAGCCCTTGCGGTGGTGATCATCATGATCGGGATCAGCCTGTTCAGCTTGCGTAGCATCCGGCTGGTACTGAAGGCGACACCGGATGACCGAACGGTATTTCTGACGACCGTGATTGTGGGGATGATTCAACCTTTGGACAGCGCGATCTATGTGGGGACCGGACTGGCGATTGCGCTGTTTCTGAGGAGGGCAGCCCGTCCTGAACTGGTGGAATACGATTTCGATGCGGACGGAAAGCTGGCGGCGCGGAGGGAGGATGCTGAGCGTTCGGTGCACGAGGTATCGATCGTGCACGTCGAGGGGGATTTGTTTTTCGGGGCGAGCGAGTTGTTCCGTGATCAGATGCGGCGGATTTGTGGCGAGCCCAATTTAAGGATCGTCGTTTTGCGGATGAAGAACGTCCGACTACTCGATGCAACAAGTGTTTTTGCACTGTTTGAGCTGGTCCGGTACATGAACGAAATGGACCGGATGATGGTGGTGAGCGGCGTGCGGGACGAGATCTACGAAATTTTTTCCGCCTCGGGGCTGTTGGCGGAAATCGGCATTGAGAACGTGTTCCGGGAAGATGCGGTCAATCCAACCCTGTCGACGGCGAAGGCAATGCGGAGGGCGCAGGCGTTGATCGGCGACGGTGAGGCAAAGGTTTCGATTTATGTGGACCCGACGAAGGCAGGAGACACGTCGGGTGGAGAGGGATGAAGGGACCTCGGGCGAGCTGATGAAGAGGGTTTCGCTGGTATCGGGTTTGGGGGTGCTCTTAGTGTCGACCCTGTTCCTGGGGGGGTGCGGTGAGGCGGACCGGCGGATTGCGGTGGCTGATTCGATTCCGGGAGTGACGGTTGAATTTCGGAGGATTGCATTGCCGGGGCATCTGTACTGGCCAGTCTATTACATACTGGAGCGGGAGGGTAGCAATGAGGTTTTCCGCAGTGAAGCGGTCTATTTCATCGACCGCGATGTCGTCGATACGATGCGTTTCGAGGTGAAGACGGGTCTGAGGGAAGGGGAGTGGGAGGTGGTCTGGGAAAATCGAACGCGGGGCAGTTTGATGGACGCGGAGTTTCATCCCTTTCTGTTGGTCTACCCGGCGCGTTTTTGGAGTTTTCCACGGGTCAGGTCGGACCGGGCGGGATCCGGGCAGGGATTCCGGGACGGTCAGCCGGGTGGAATGGTTGATTGGGACTGAGCCCATGCCTGGAAAACAGAAGGGGCGCGGTCTA
The DNA here is from genome assembly GCA_964519935.1 of uncultured Puniceicoccaceae bacterium. GTDB lineage: Bacteria > Verrucomicrobiota > Verrucomicrobiia > Opitutales > Puniceicoccaceae > DAISIK01. The sequence continues at coordinate 11,088 of CAZFLQ010000065.1, forward strand.
CCCCAAAGACCGCGCCCCAGTTGCTTTCTGCTTTATTCTGTTACCCCAAACTCCCACTTGGTGGGAGAAAGTCGTTTATGTTGGGAAGTCTCTCTATTTTTCCTGCGCAAGCAAGAGGAAAATTGAGAAAACTTTATTTTTTCCGCCTGATCTTCCAACGGAGTGAAGGATGAAGGGTGAAGTCTTTGGCTACCAGTGAAATAGTCAAAATTTGGGTGTCCCTCGGCAAGGTCCGAATCTTAATCGCTGGTCGGGAAGATGGGTTTTTCCTTCCCGGAGGATTCTGAGGAGCAGGATTGAGGGGTAAGATTACGATTAGGGTCAGGATTAGGGGAGGGTTGAGGATGAGGATAATTGGAAACAGGGATCCGGTTGGGGGGTCCTGTTTCGACAGGAACGGCGAGATGCTTGCTTTGAGGAAGGTTCCCACCCATATTCTACACGTGGAGAATTTGAATCCAAAGAGTCTTTCCGAATCCAAGGGCGGTCCGGTTTACATCACGAAGGTCATCGGCAATGAGATTTTCCATGGCAAGATGACGCACGGAGAGGCGGTCGCGGGAGGCTTATTTTCCGAAAAGGGTTACAGCCTGATTCCTGAGGGTGAGCACCGGGCGGTTTATGCGGGGAAGGGAATCATCCGTTGTCCGGGTTGTGGGCGTCACCGCAAAGAGTTTGAGGCTTCGGGTCGATTTGGATGCCCGACCTGTTTTGAAACCTTTGCGGATGGACTGCCGAGGATGTTGAGACGGATGCACCGGGGTGGGGAGCATCTCGGAAAAATCCCCTCGTTTGCGCTTTCGGCTGACCTGTTGGTCCAAAGGCGGGCGGCGGCTTTGCGTGAGATGGAATTGGCGATCCGGACGGAGCGGTATGAGGATGCAGCCGTTCTGCGTGATCGGATTTCATGGCTTGACGGGAAGATCGACGAATTGCAACGGGAGGAGTTTCCGCGTTTGCGGGCGCGGGGAATTGAGGGGGAGGAGAAGGCGCGAACGGTTTCGCCGATCTTTTTTCCAACGGAAACGAATCCGAAGAGTTCCTAGTCCGCGTATCCACCGGTTTCCTGCGGCATGTCCGGGTACGTGGGCTCGATTTGAGGTGGGGTTGAAGGAGTTTTGTTCAGTGAAAAAGGCGGGTTTGACGGACGAGGGATTCTTGTCTTTAGGTAAGGGATTCAATGGTTAAGATCAAACATGTTGCCACTCTAGCCCTGTTCCTCGGCACGTTGAATTTTCTGTCGGCCGTGAGTCTGAATCCCTTAAACTGGTTCACCGACGAGGCGGAGGACTTTTCGGAGCCTACCCTGGAGGAGTTGGCGCGGGCGGAGATGTTGTTATCGGAGGCGAAAGAAGCGGTCGAGGAGGGCAAGTCCAAGAGGGCGTTATCCCGCTGGGATCGGATCATTAAGGACCATGGCAATACGCCTCAAGCGGCGGAGGCTTTATTTCAGCGGGCGTCGCTTTTGAAGGAGACCGGGTCTGTGAAGGCGGCATTTGAGACCTTCCAGACGCTTTTGAATCGATATCCCGGGCATGAGAAGTTTGACGAGGTCATTGAGGCGCAGTACTCGATCGCGGTCTCCTTTATGGAGGGGGAGCGAGGACGATTTCTTTTTCTGTTTCCGGGATTTCGGGAACCGCGCTCAGCGATTGAGTACTTCGAAATCATCATCAGCAACGCGCCTTACAGCCCTTTTGCGCCGACCAGTCTGATGAACATCGCTCTGATTTCGGAGAGTATTGACGACAAGGAACTGGCGATCGATGCCCTCGACCGGCTGATCACCTTTTACCCGCGGAGTGTTTTGACCTCGGATGCCTATTTCACGATGGCCCAGATTTTTGCGAGCCTGATTGATGGGCCGTTTTACGATCAGGGATCAACGATGGAGGCGATGAACTACTATCAGGACTTCCTGATTCTGTTTCCTCAGAGCCAATACGTGGAATCGGCGGAAGAGGGTCTGGACAAAGTGCGCGATATTCATGCAAGGAGCAAATTGGTTCTCGGAGAGTATTTTTACGTACACGCAAAGAACGATGATGCCGCGCGGATCTATTTCAACGAGGCGAT
>CAZFLQ010000066.1:0-12995 GCA_964519935.1 uncultured Puniceicoccaceae bacterium
CCTCGCGACGATCCCTCTTGCCCTCCCCGGACTGGTCATCGGCCTCGCCTACATCCTCTTTTTCAACAAGGGGTCTTTCGAGCTTTTCGGGTTCTCCTTTGCCAATCCCTTCAACAGCCTCTACGGAACCATGGCGATCCTCGAGATCGCGATGTATTTTTTCGTCAGCTCGATGGCGACAGTTTCCGCCCTCATTTTTCTCTACACCTCGGAACCCCCCCTCGCCGCTGTTGCCGTCGTCAATATGGACGACGCCGGCGATACCGCCGCCGCTGCCGCCGGCAGTACCCGTTCCATGATCTCTCGGGTGTAACCCGTCGTTGATCCGATCTTCAAGCCGTCCATTTTCAACCGCCCGATCACCTCCGGGATTCCCTCAATCGGATCTCCATAGGCTGCTGCCACCTCGAGGTTACGCGGGAGAAAGGCCGCATAGACAGCATCCACCGCAATCTCATCAACCGCTGTTCCCCGCGCCTCCTCCCACGCCCCCGCCACTCGCGGCATCGCCAGAATCGCCGCGACGTGATCGCGCTTACGCATCCCCATCGGAGCCCGCGCCTCCTCAATCCCAATATCCACCCCAAATGAGGCAAAGGTCTCCATCAAGGCACCCATCGGCGCAAATGAGCCGAAATCAATCGTTGTTCCCGCCCAATCAAAAACGGCAGCTTGAAGATTTTGGTATTTCATTGGGTTTTCGAGAGGGTTGGACTTGGCTGGTTTCAATCACCGAAAGGTGAACCACCCAAGCGTTTCGCAACAAACCAAAACCGGCCTGCTACCCGCTTTGTCACACTCTTTTTTCGCTCGCGGGCTCCTGCTGCGTCACGCAATGAATCCCGCCCCCACCAAGATACAATGGCCGAGCATCAATTGTCTTCACCGCCCTCTCCGGGAAAAACTCTGCAATCGTACCCGCCGCCGACGCATCTTCATCCGCCCCGAAACGTGGGATCACAACCGCCCCGTTTGCGATATAGAAATTCAGATAGCTGTAGGGAAACTCCCCCGAACCCGCGCAGGAAGGCAAAGGTAGATCAACCACCGAGAGACCGCCCCCGGCCGCCAGATCAAGGGCACGCCTCGCCCCCCGGTAGCCTCGTTCCCAATCCGGGCGGGCTTTCCCCGGTGATGCCAACGCGACCGTTCCCGTTTCAAGAAACGCCGCGACCACATCAATGTGGCCACCTGTGTCATCCCCCGGCAATCCCTCCGGCAGCCAGATCAGCTCGTCGACCCCAAGGCATCGCCGAAACTCATCCTCGATCCGACCCCGGCTATCCGGTCCATTTCGCCCCGACCCCAGCAGTGTCGCCTCCGTCGCCAGTCCCAGACCGGCTCCATTAACGTGAATTCCCCCACCCTCCGTCACAATCTTTGTATCCACTTTTTGGATACATATTTCATTCAGAATGCGCCCCGCCAAAGCCGCGTCCCGGTCATAGGGCTCGAAAACGCCCCCCCAACCATTAAAGACCCAATCCACGCCGAAAACACTCCCTTCCGCGTCCTTCACAAAGGTCGGGGCAACATCCCGCGCCCAGGCATCATCCGACTCGATCTCAAACCAGTCGACCTCGGATCCGACCCGTCGAACGACCTCCGCCCGCGCCTCCACTGGCCCCACTATCGCCAATCGCTCGGTTTCACTGATCGCCCTCGCCACCTCCAGAAAACAATCCCGGATACGTTCAAAATCGCCCCTCCCGTTACCGTAAATCCAACAGTCCTCTCGGGTTGGCCAGATCAGCCAACAACGGGCGTGCGCCTCCCACTCGGCTGGCATCCGCCAACGCCCGCAGCCCTCCGTTGAACAACCGCCCGCATCCATCGACCCAGATCAGGCCGGACTCGCCGCTGGCTCGGCTCCGCCCGCCTTCAGAACATCTTCTTCGTCCGGTTTCCCGACGGGCTCTCCTGTCTTTTCCTCGTCGGTCGGCTCCGGCGGACGCGCCACGTTGACGACCTCGCTGCGGATTTCCCCAAATTCCAGAATCTCCCTTACGTGCTTGCCCTCGACCGTCTCGTGCTCGAGGAGAGCTTCGGCCAAAACATCAAGCGCCTTCTGATTTTTCAGGAGGAGGTCCTTCGCCCGCTCAAACTGCTCCTGAACGATCTTTCGGATTTCCGCATCAATCTCCCGCGCGGTTTCCTCGCTGTAGTTCTGGTTGCGGGTGATCTCTTTCCCCAGGAAAACATGGTCCTGATTTTCACCGAAGGCGACCGGCCCGAGCGGACTCATCCCCCAGTCACAAACCATGTGCCGGGCCAGCTTTGTCGCCATCCGGATGTCACCGGAGGCCCCGCTCGTGATCTCATCGAAGGTAATTTCCTCCGCGATCCGGCCACCCATCGCGCAGCAAATCTGATTTCGCAGACGCTTCAGGCTCTGGTTCAAAATGTCCTTCGTCGGCGTGAACATTGTACTCCCGAGACTTTGCCCGCGGGGAATGATCGTAACCTTGTGGATCGGCAGGTAACCATCGTCGATCAAGGCCTGAATGATCGCGTGCCCGCTCTCATGCCAGGCCGTGATCCGCTTGTCCTCGTCATCCATCAGGCGCTTCCGCTCCCGACCGTAGGCGATTTTGTCCCGCGCCTCGTTGATCTCCGCGTTGCTGACCGCTTTGCGTCGATAGCGCGCTGCGATCAAGGCCGCTTCATTCAGGAGATTCGCCAGATCGGCCCCTGCAAATCCCGGGGTCGCACGCGCCGCCGACCGCAGGTCAATGTCCTCGGTCAGCTTAAACTTCTTCGCGTGCACCTTCAGGATATCCTCCCGCCCATTTAGATCGGGAAGATCAATCACCACCTGCCGGTCAAACCGACCCGGACGCAACAGTGCCTTGTCGAGAACGTCAGGACGGTTGGTTGCCGCGATCACGATAATACCTTCGTGCCCGTCAAAGCCGTCCATCTCAACCAGCAAACTGTTCAGGGTCTGCTCGCGCTCGTCGTTTCCGCCGCCCAAACCCGCTCCGCGCTGCCGCCCAACTGCATCGATCTCGTCGATAAAAATGATGCACGGCGCGTTCTTCCGGGCCTGCTCAAACATGTCGCGAACACGCGCCGCACCGACCCCGACAAACATCTCCACAAAATCCGAACCCGATATCGTGAAAAAGGGTACGTCGGCCTCACCCGCCACCGCCTTCGCGAGGAGGGTCTTCCCGGTTCCGGGAGGCCCTACCATCAAAACCCCCTTCGGAATTTTTCCCCCAATTTTCTGGAATCGCTTCGGATCCTTCAAAAAGTCGACGATTTCCGAAACCTCCTCTTTCGATTCGTCACAACCCGCGACGTCCGCAAAAACAACCTTATCCCGGTCCCGCGACAACATCCGCGCCTTGCTTTTTCCAAAGGTCATCGCCCCTTTTCCGGCGTTCCGCAATTGACGAACAAAGAGAAAATAGAGCAGGCCAATGATCAGGAGCAGTGGCAGGATCGATATCAGCAACTGGCTCAAAAGGGTATTCGCCGGTTGCTCCCGAAACACCCCCCGCAAGACACGGTATTCCTCATCCGGAACCCGACCCTTGGCCGTAAACCCGACAAATTCGGGGACCTCTCCCTGCACCCGTGCCGCACTCAAATTCTCCCGGACGACATCCGAATCACTCCGGATTTTGCCCGTCAGGGCATACCAGTCCTTACCCCCGCTCGGATCATTTTTGATCGACCCCTCCGTGACGAGGTCCTGCTCAACCGCCGCGACGACATCCTGTATCCCGAGATTCAGGACCATTCCGCTCTGACGCGGACTCATATAATACAGACTGACGATCGCCAACAGGATGAACATCCAGATCATCAGCACTTTGGGCTGAAACTTTTCCGGTGGCGGCGTTTTCGGGGATGGATTACCTTTCGAATTCTCAGACATGTGAAACCTATTTATGAAAAGTCCTTTAGGGTTTTTCGTAAGTCAATCGAAGAACCGATTTGGTTCCCTCTCCAACCCGACAGGCCTCCGCCGGAGGAAAACCCGGCACCCACCAAACCGTCTGACCGACACCGATTACCGGCAGGCTTGCACGTTCGTGCGAAGCCACCCCGAGATCAACCAGACAATCCCGCAGGCGGCGGCTTCCCGGTCCACCCAATGAATGGAAGCGATCCCCCGGTCGACGGTTCCGAAAGCCCCCAGACAAACCTTCCGGCGATGCCAAAATCACTTCCCGGCGGGGATCGACCGCCTTGTTTTCACAGGCCAACCGGTCAGCCTCCTCAATTCTCCGTGGCCCATCGACCCGCAGAATTGCCCCATTCGGAAGATGCCAGCGGATTCCATCGACGAGTGGCTGCCACGACCATCCGGATTCAACCGCCGCAAACCGACAGAGGCGCAATCCACCCAGTCCGATTTCCACCCACAACCCCGGACCCGCGCTGATGCGGTCCTCCTGCCCTCGCTCGATCCGGTCGAGAACCCCCTCAACCCAACTCGCCGAGAGACGCTCGAGGTATCCGCCCCGCGCCATCCATTTTTCAATCAACCGACGCCGGATCGCCCGCGGAAGCGTTCGTACAGCTTCCCCCATCTCCAGCCTATCCCCTTTGTCGGCGACTGCCCTAACCCGTTCTGTCCACTCGGCGAGGGCACCCGCATCCTCCTCCAACAAACGACGGCTCCGCGCTCCCGCTGCAAAAAGATCCCGATCCGGATCGGCCAAGGCCCACGCCGGCATGACCGAATTGCGCAGACGGTTACGCAGGTAGAGACCGGTCGCATTGCTGCTATCCTCCATCCAATGAATTCCAAAATCCTTCAGCGCATCGCGAATTCGCGCCCCATCCAGCCCCAGCAGGGGCCGCAGGGAAAACCGTCCGCCCCGCCCCGAGCAGGGCCGCGGTGCCGCCAACCCCTCGCTCCCTGCCCCCCTCGCCAAACGTATCAGGATCGTCTCGACAATATCACTCTGGTTGTGACCGAGAAAAAGTCCCGCACACCCGTTTTCGCGCATCGCCCGGGCAAAAAAATCCTCTCTCGCATTGCGCAGGCTTCCCTCGTCCGTGCCGCCCCCCGCCCGCGTCTCCGAATGAAATCGCAGCCCCAACCGATCCGCCATCTCGCGAACCTGTGCCCGCTCGGCAACATGCGCTTCGCCCCGCGTCGCGTGGTCATAATGGAGGATGTGAATGCGATGTCGCCGCAGCGGAAAATGTCCGATTAGAAAGAGAACCAAAAAGGTCGAATCCGCCCCACCCGAACAAGCCACCGCCCAAGGCGCATCCTCAGGACTTGAATCGATCCATTCCAGCACCTCGGGCGGGGCGATCTTTAGCGGAAACCGCTCCCGCATCCGATCAACCGCTTCCTCGAAATGATCCGCGCTCATTCCGGTAGCTGCCCGATCATCCGCATCATGAGGGCAGATTCAGTAACAGTCCATCCGCCCCGAGGTAAGGCTCGAGAACCTCCGGAAGACGAACCACCCGATCCCCGTCATATCCGTTCTCAAGCAACGCTGCGAGGATCCGCGGAATCGCCAACGCCGATCCATTCAGCGTGTGAACGAAAACCGGTTTCCCGTCCTCCCCGCGATAGCGGATGTTCGCCCGCCGCGCCTGGAAATCGGTAAAATTGCTGCAACTCGAAACCTCCAGCCAACGCCCCTGTCCGCGCGCAAACACCTCGAGGTCATACTGGCGGCTGTGCGGAAATCCGATGTCCCCCGCACAAATTTCCAACACCCGGTACGGCAGACCCAACCCCTGAAGGAGCAATTCGCCGTGCCGGACAATTGCCTCGAGGGCCTCTCCACTTTCCTCCGGCTTGACCCACAAGACCAGTTCCACTTTGTCGAACTGGTGCAACCGGTTCAGACCCCGCACGTCCTTCCCCCAACTCCCCGCTTCCCGCCGGAAACACGGGGTCCACGCACAGTGCCGTAACGGCAGATCCGCCTCCGCCAGAATCTCCCCGCGATAGAAATTCGTCACCGGAACCTCTGCCGTCGGGATCAAATAAAGATCGTCCGTCGTCGTCGGATACATTTGCCCCTCCTTGTCAGGGAGTTGTCCCGTCGCCGTCGCGCTCGCGGTATTTACCAAAACCGGCGTGTGCATCTCGACAAATCCGGCCTCCCCCGCCCGATCCAGAAAATACTGCACCAGTCCCCGAACCAACCGCGCCACCGCCCCAATATAAAAAGGGAAACCTGCCCCCGCTACCTTGACCCCGCGTTCGAAATCGACCAACCGGTCAAAACCCGGCAGATCCCAGTGCGCCACCCTCGGCATCCCGTCGACCTCGGCCTCCCCCCACGTTCGTGCCACCCGATTGTCCGCCTCGCCCCGTCCGTCCGGAACCAGCGGATCCGGCAAATTCGGGATCTCCAGAAAGGCCGCCTGGAACCGGTTGTCCGCCTCCCGCGCCGCCCCCTCCAGCTCCTTCACCTCAACCGCGATCGCCTTCATCTCCGACACCTTGGCCAAAAACTCGGGCGACCCTTTCGGCAACTGGGCCATCTCTCCGTTCGCCGCCTTTTGATCCGCCCGCCGCGCCTCCGCCCGCCCGATAGTCTCCCGGCGTACGCGATCAAACTCGCGAACCACCTCCAAGTCCACCTTGAATTTTTTCCGACCAATCGCGGCGGCAAGCCCCTCGGGATCATTGCGAAGCAGTTCTACAGAAATCATAAACCCCCGATACCACCCCCGATCCCAAAATTTCTCAATTCCAAATCGACCGAAAAGACAGCCACCCCTCCCGGCCCGCATCGGGATGCCCCGCACGGCTCGCTTTCCGCCGCACCTCATGAATGCCACTTGACTCGCTTTCCAAAAATTCTATCTATTTTTCCCATGAAAGTTACAGGTATCGCCGATCTTCAAGCGGAGACCTCCCGTCTTGTAAAGCAAGCCGAAGAGGAAGGCGTTGTGCCGATCTCCCGTAACGGAAGGACGGTGGCCTTTCTCATGTCGCGGGAGAAACTCGCGGCCCTGTTGGAGACCATGGAGTTGCAAAAAGACGCCGGACTGATCGATTTGATACGTGAAGATAAGGCCGGGACGGTCCAATTTTCCCCCGTTCCGGATGAACTCTAGGGTCGCCTGGTCCGCGCAGGTAGAGAATTACCTCAAGGGGAAAGCCCCCGGTCCCAGACGCGATCTGCTGCGCGCGATCAAAGCACTGGCGGACTGGGACGGGCGAGAGAATCCGCCCGAAATCCGGCATCTGGAGGACGATTTATCCGGCTACTCACGTCTGCGGGTCAGTCAACACCGGGTGGTCTTTCGCGAGACCGCCATTGCCGACGAACGGGTCATCCTGTGCCTGTTCGCCGGACCGAGGAACAGCGTCTATGAGCTGTTCGCGGAGCTGTTTCTTGACGAGGTCTCGTCACGCGGAAAACGGAAATGACTCCCTGCCCCCACGGGTCGAATCGGTCTGCCATCCCGGCCCGCGTGGAGATGCCCTGCCGGGCTCGCTTTCCGCCGCACCTCCCCACTTTCCGACTCACCGACTCACCGACTCACCGACCTCCAGCACCACCGGCCGATGATCGCTCGCCACCAAAACCTCTGGCGCATCCTCCAGCCACGCCCGCCATTCCCAAACCTCGTGAAAACCTCCCCCCGCCACCAGCATGTCGACCCGCGTGTAGGCGTCATGCGCATCGTAGCGATGCGTCCACCGCTCGCCCCGTGAATCCTCCGCCTCGATCAAAACTCCGATCTCCCGGCTCCCCTTCGTTAAAAACCGCCGGACCGCCGAACTTCGCGGATGGTCGTTGAAATCCCCCACCACCAACCAGCCATCTCCGCGTCGACCCTCAGGGTCATCGTGCCGATCAAGAATGTAATTCCGCACCGCCTCCGCCTCCCGTGTTCGACGCATTTCGGACTCGGGATCATCCCCCCGATCCGTGTAACGACTCTTCAAGTGCAAATTGTAGATCCATAGCTCCCTCCCGCCGATCCGGAAACAAACCTCCTGAACCCCCCGCTTGACCACCTCACGCCCCCCAAAGTAAGCGAAATCGAGATCCCCGACCGCCCCAACGGCAACTGGCTCGATCCCCGACAGAAAGCCGACCCGCCGGACCGGATCGGCATTGTCCGCCACTGATCCATAGGGCAGTTCCAGCCCCGCCCTTGCCAGATCCCGCTGCAATTCCAACAACTCCCCCGGTCCACCGATCTCCTGCACGAAGAGAATGTCCGGCTGCAACGCCATCAACACCCCCCGCAAGGCCTCCTTTTCCGCTTCCGGCTTTGGATAATCCGGACGAAATCCATCCTCCGTGCGCCGATCCATCGCAAGATAGTTCCGCAGATTCCACGACACGATGACCACGCTCCCCTCTTCCACCATCGCCCTATCCTCAACCTCCGGCACTTCAACCCCGCCCGCGACGCTGACGAGCAGCCCCGCCATCCCGAAAAGGAATCCGCAGATCCGACCAATCCTTGAAATCTTAAAGCCCAGGTTCGGCCGACTCGCTTTTCGTTTGAGGCCCATGACAGACCATCATTTTTCCCCAATGCCTCCCCCGTGCAACCCGGAAACAGAACAGTATCCTCGGTCGCACGTCTTGCCGAATTCGTCGCGTAGGGCAGTGGAACTACGTTCGACCCCGGCCCCAAAAAGATCGAGGATTTAGCTGAGTCGACAATCTGCCACTCCGGGGCACTGCGAAAGGGGTCGATCGTGTCGCCGCTAACTTGATGCCTCTTTTCAGTGAGAATGAGTCCAATAAACGCTTGACATCCTTGCAGCTAACGCGAATAAGATTCGGTCTCAATAATGAAACATATACGCAGCATCCTCTACTTCGGCCTCTTTATCGCAGGTGGGGTCTCCGCCCAGGAGGCAGAGTCCACCCCGATCTACTCGATCGATCCTTTTGAGGTCATCGGATCCAAAGAGCAAGCTCTGGGAATACCAGGCTCCGCCACCTTCATTGATCTGGGCGAGATCAGTTCGTTCAACTACGACAACATCGATCAGGTGATCCGGCGGGTACCGGGAGTCTACTTCCGCACCGAGGATGGATTTGGGCTTTTCCCGAACATTAGCCTCCGCGGTGTCGGTACGATGCGCTCGTCGAACGTCACGATCATGGAGGACGGGATCCTTTCCGCCCCAGCTCCCTATGCAGCCCCGGCGGCCTACTATTCTCCGACCATTGGCCGCATGAGCGCGATTGAAATCATTAAAGGTTCGAGCCAGGTCCGCTACGGTCCTCAAATCACCGGCGGAGTCATCAACTACCGCTCAACCCGGATCCCGGAGACGAAGGAGAGCTATGCGAAGGCAGTGTACGGCAGCGAGAACGATTTCCGAACTCATGTCTGGGACGGTAACCGGATCGAGACCGAAAACGGAACCTTCGGATATCTTGCGGAAATTTATTACCGCCGCGCGGACGGATTCAAGACCATCGATGGAACCGGGGCCAGTTCTTCGAGTGACCAGACTGGCTTCGTTAATTTCGAACCTATGGTGAAAGTTTACTGGGAGCCGCGCACCGAGACCTTCCAACGGGTCGAGGTTAAATTCGGTTACACAGACCGTGATGCTGACGAGACTTATCTCGGTTTGACGACCGAGGATTTTCGCGTAGATCCGTTTCGCCGATACGCCTCTACGCGTTTCGACAATATCGACACCGAACATTACCGAACCTACGTCCGTTATCGTATCGAGCCTGATGTTGATACCCGGTTGAGTGCAACTGCCTACTACAACGATTTTGAACGGGCGTGGTACAAGACCCATGACGTCAACGGTGGCGGTGGGAATACCTCGCTTTCGGAAGCCCTCGCCAGTCCCGAAAGTTCGGAACTTGCGGTTCTGCGAGGGGAAGGTGCCGGTAGTTTCCGGGTCCGCAACAATGCCCGCAGCTACAAATCGTATGGCGTTCAAACCTTCCTTGAGCGCAGGTTTGAAACTGGCGAGGTTGGCCACGATGTCGAGTTGGGCCTCCGGCTTCACGAGGACTACGAGGACCGTTTCCAGAATCAGGATGTCTACAACCAGGCCGGCAATGGTGCCATAACCAGTATTGAGCGGGGTGCCCCCGGATCCCAAGACAACCGCCGCGGGACCGCCACCGCGCTAGCGCTCTCTCTCAGCGACACGGTCACCTACGACCAATGGACCCTGACACCTGGTCTTCGATACGAGAATGTCTGGTACGAAAACGAAGACCGCCGCCCGGGACGAACAAGCGGCGAAGACCAGCTCAATGTCTTTGGATACGGGATCGGTGTCCTCTACGATCTGTCGACGAACCATTCGGTCTTTGCAAACGCTTTCCGGGGCTTCGCTCTTCCGAGCCCCTCGGCAGTTGTCAATGATGGGATCGGCGAGGAGACCTCGAACGCTTTTGAAGTCGGCTACCGCTACAACAATGCGGATGAAGCTCTCCGTGCCGAGGCGATTCTCTTCCTGACCCAGTTTGATGATTTGATCGTTCCGGACAACATCGGCGGCGCCGGCACTGGTGATGGAACCGAGAATGTTGGAGAAGCCCAAACCCAGGGAATTGAACTGTCCCTAAGCTATGATCACGGTTTCGCGTCGGACTGGGCGGTGCGGACACCCGCCTACGTTGCTTTTACATACACCGACGCTGAGTTGCGCAACGATGTTAACGCAGGTGGGGGCGGCGGGGGCGCGGTCGAATCAATCTTCGCGGGAGGACGCAAGGGAGCAGAACTTCCCTACATCCCCGAGTTTCAAATTTCCTTCGGTGCGGGAATTGAGTGGGGACGGATTGGTCTTTTTGCCGACGCCTTCTTCGTCGAATCAACCTTTGGAACCGCCAGCAATGTGTCCGATGAACGCCGTCCCGATGGCACTCCTGATGCACGGTTCGGCAAAAATGATGCCTATTTTCTCCTCGATCTCAGCGGTCGCTATGCCGTCAACGAGAACACTTCGTTCCTCGTGGGCGTCAACAATGCCCTTGACGAGGAGTACCTTGCCTCGCGGCTTCCGCACGGCCCCCGGCCTGGTCAAGGCCGCTTCTGGTATGGAGGCCTAGAGCTTTCTTTTTAGAGCGTTTTCAATCCGACTGTCGGCGGGAACTTTGACCCAAGTCTACCCAATGCAATTGGCCGATTCTGAATGATCCACCGGCGTTGTTCGTCCCAAAACGGCGTTCTTTTCTACTGGCCCGCCAGACAGCGCGATGCCGTATGGAACGACAGCCTCGCCGCTTCTTTCCAACCAAAGGAACAGCCAAAGAAGGGGCATGGAATCAGGATTTCGATGTTGGGGACTACGTGTTTGAAGTGGAAGGGGTTGTGGGTGGCGATCCGGGACGATTTCTTGCGACTAGCGATGGTCGCGTGAAGTTAAAACTTTCCGGAACATCGCCAGTCCACACCCTCAACAGGCCGCGTTTGACCACCTGCCCGATCATATTGAGTTCGACTTTCAGAACGATCCGTCCGGGAGTTACCGAAACGGCGAACTTCTGTCTACGGAGAATCACTGCCGCCTTGCGCAATTCGCGGGCAATAACAATCCGATTCGATGTTTTCGTTCGGTCCGGAAAAAGGATGGCCTCGCTGAAGCTTCAGCCTACCCACAACACTCAAAAGACGCCTTGATCCTCGACAAAACCAAATACATGCAACCCGACAGTGCCAGAATCACACCCATTTAAGGACCTGAATGGATCGTAAAAGTGGCAAGATGCCGCTTCTACTACTTTTGCTGAAGTCGGCACCCTTGGGATCTCGCCGAGTGTTCCTATTTTAGACGTATTTTTCAACGAGCGAGCGAAGGACCTTTGATTTCAAATCCCTCCCGTCCGGCTGCTTCCAAAAGACGGATGTCAGCGCAGTGGAAAACACACTGCTGGGTGTCCTCACGGCAGGCCAAAAGGGCGGCGGCGAGTTGGAAGGCATCCGCCGCCCTCAAAGGGTGCAGCCACAGGAGTCGCTCTGCTCGGCGCGACAACGGTTCCACTGGCGTGACGCGAATCCACTGCGCTTGGAGAGCCCGCAGACGGGCCTTTCCTCGATCCAGTTGCTGACCGACGAGAATGTTCTCACGATTGCGTCGGGCGAGAGCTGAGGTCAGTTCGGTGGAGGTTCCCCACCAGGTCACCAAAGGGCCGCTCTCACGAAGCTCCCCCTCCCGCTGTTCCGTGTCCGGTTCCCGCACCAAGAGGGGGACGATAGCGGAACTGTCCCAGTAGTTCACCACCCGGATTCCCTTTCTTCTGCCAACGCACCTGACAATCTATATTCGACAACCGAAGAATCCGCCAACGGAAGATCCAGAATTCGCGAGGGATTCCAACTTTCTTTCGGAGGGTTCAAGTGAGGATGATCCTCCGACACCTCGATCCGTTCAATGCGGGCAACCGGCTTTTTCCGGTCCATGATAATCAGGGTTTCCCCGCCACGGACACTCGCAATCAGTTCGCTAAAATGGTTTTTTGTGTGGGAAATCGTTGATGAAATCATATATCGCCTACTTGGCTACATTTTTACGGAAAAGTCAAAGAGCATCGAAGACATCCACCACCGCATGCCTCAGCGTCACCACCAGCTTTCTCTCCAGATCGATGTCACCGCCACGCCGCGCCACGACAACGGCGCGATGTTTGCTCAAGGTGCATTGATCCAAGCGCCAGCTCCAGCGTCAGATCGGTAGCCTCCTCTACGAGCGGACCGGACTCTCCAAAAATAAGAAGGCCCTGATCGAAAGGGCTCGTAAACAGAAGCCCCGTTGATGCGTTCCGTCTAGAAGTGCTCGCCCTCGACGAATGCGTGGCGGAAGAGTCCCTGAAACTCTACGTCGCCTACAAGGCGGAGACGAACTTCGTCGATGTGGTGCCGCAGGCAAAAGGGCTCCGTTTAAGCCTGAACCTATCTTTGTAAGGCGGTAAGCCAACCTTACTACTCAGTGTAAATGCAGCCATGTTCCTGGTCGGGGAGAGGCGAAGGGATCGAATGACATCCGGAAGCCCGGGCGATTCTGATGCTTCTCAATCCGCAACCCGGGAGACCGGAGATACCCGACT
>CAZFLQ010000067.1:0-11822 GCA_964519935.1 uncultured Puniceicoccaceae bacterium
TGATCTCGGCCATGGGCCTTTTATTTACGCCGCAGGCCCACGCTTGCACAGGGGTTACATTACGAGCGGCGGATGGAACGGTGGTCTTTGGGCGCACGTTGGAGTGGGGATCATTTGACCTGCTTTCCCGGCTTCTCATCCTTCCTCGGGGTCAATCGTTTACGTCGGTCATGCCCGATGGGAATCCCGGTCTCTCCTGGCAGTCAATCCACGGCGCCGCAGGGCTGGATTTGTTGGAGAAGCAGGTTTTTGACGGAATGAACGAAAAGGGCCTCGCGGTTAACCTGTTCTACCATCCGGGCTACTCGGAGTACCCCGAATACGATCCGAGCAGCGCCGAGAGCACGATCTCCTCGATGGATTTGAATCAGTATCTCCTGTCAACCTGCGCCTCTGTCGACGAGGTCAAGGAAGCCCTTGACGGGCTGACGGTGGTCGGGGTCATGGAGCCAGCCATCGGGATGGCTCCGAACGTTCACTTCATCGTGACGGAACCGGGAGGAAAGGCCATCGTTATCGAGTTTACGGCGGGCGAGGTTAAAATTCACGATGCCCCGCTGGGGGTCATCACGAACGCGCCCTCCTACGACTGGCATATGACCAATCTCCGGAATTACATTAATCTTTCCCCCGTCGGTCTGCCAGCTAAGGAAATTGACGAATTGAATTTTGCCCCTCTCGGTGGCGGCAGTGGAATGATTGGACTGCCCGGAGACTTCACCCCGCCGTCGCGTTTCGTGCGCGCCGTCGCGTTCTCCAAAACCGCGCGGTCCACCCCCACGGGACCTGAGACGATGTATGAAATCTTTCGAATCCTTGATAACTTCAACGTCCCCCTCGGCGCAGCTGAGGGCGAGGCGGACAAGGCCAAACTGGACGGCATGCGGAGTGCTACGCTTCTCACGACGGCCTATGACACCGGCAATCGCGTGATGCAGTTTCACACCATGCACAACCGCCGGGTGCGTGAGGTTGACCTGAAGCGGATTGATTTCTCCGAGTTGGATGAAGTCCAGATTTTCCCGATCGATCCGGAGAAATCACAGGACATTCTCGACATGACACCTGCGCAATGAAGCCGCAGTTTTCCATTTTTAAATAAATTGATCGAGGAGTTTCGGCATGAATAGGAATAACGCGTCAATCTTCAATCTTCGGGCTATTGCCGGTTTGGCCCTCATCCTGGCTTCGGGCGCCTCTGCCCTTGCGCAGGAGACCCCGAGTGCCGAGGATCTGGCCAAAAAGCTTGCCAACCCGATCGCTGCATTGATCAGCGTGCCGCTGCAATTCAACTACGATGCGGATATCGGCCCGACCGATGAGGGTGAGCGTATTTCGCTGAATATTCAGCCGGTCATTCCCCTCTCGTTGAATGACAACTGGAATGTAATCTCGCGGACGATCATTCCGCTAATTGATCAGGAGGATATCTTCCCCGGTGCGGGGAGTCAGTCCGGCGTCGGCGATGTAGTCCAGAGTCTGTTTTTCTCCCCCAAGGCTCCCACCGCCTCTGGATGGATCTGGGGCGTGGGACCCGTGGCGCTGATTCCAACTGGCACCGACAACTTGTTGACGGCAGATAAATGGGCCATCGGGCCCACCGCCGTGGCCCTCAAGCAGGACGGTCCCTTGACCTACGGCTTTCTCGGAAATCACCTCGAGTCCGTAGCGGGGGAGGACAGCCGCGCCGATGTCAGTGCGAGCCTCTTGCAACCCTTTATTACTTACACCACCCCGAAGGCGGTGTCCTATACCCTGCAAACCGAATCCACCTACGATTGGAATGCCGAGCAATGGTCGATTCCGGTCGTGGGCGTCCTCTCCAAGGTCTTTAATTTTGGTGGCCAGTTGGTCAGCCTAGGAGTAGGCGTCAAATACTACGCCGAAAGCAGCGATGGGGGACCTGAAGGTCTTGGAGGGCGGGTAGCCGTTACCTTCCTGTTTCCCAAATGATCCGAGGGTTTCGATCCGGTCATCATTATGACTAATGACCCATTCCCGGGTCATGAGCTTCACCGGATACGGTCTGTCATTTTGGATCCTAAGAGCGTAACCAAAGGCGTGGGGTGTTTCCGGAGGAAACGGCCGCTCGGCGATGAACCAAGTGCGATCAACGGTTACCCTTACGGACGGGTCATTTCGGTGTGATCTGCAACCAATCAGCGACACACTGGAAATCACTATGGCAACGATCAGAAATAACTGGATGAATTTGTGAGGTAAAACTTCGCGAAAACCTCCTAATGAAAAAGAGCTTTTCGGACATTCGGAAAGTTGACTTGAAGTTCTCAACAACATCTCGGAAAGACTCAGGTTGACCCCTTAAAGTCAAGCGGGAGGTTTTCTTGATGGTGTCGAGCCTGCCCCTGGCGAAGACAGGACCCTAACCCGACCGAACAATAAAGTCGGTCGATTCCCCGAGCACTTTTTGGAGGCCGTCAAAAGACTGATTGATCTCCTTTTCGGAAAGAGTCCGATCAGCTGCACGGTAGCGCAGACTAAAGGCGAGACTCTTACGTCCAGCGGGCAAACCCTCGCCCCTGTAATCATCGAAACAGGTAACATCTTCTACCGCAATCCCCTCACCCGCGGTTTGCTTCGCGAGGTCTGCAATCCGTCCAGCAACGTCCCCGGCCAAAGATGCCAGATCGACCATAACAGCAATATCCTTCACCGATGCCGGGAACACGCTCACCGGTTGATAGGCGGTCTTTGTCTCCATTCCCCGGATCCACTCCGGCGTAAAAATCCACTCTCCCGCCAATACCGGCTCAGCCAAATCCCAATCGCGTACGATGTCAGGGCGGAGAAATCCGCAGCGCATTTCCATGCCCCCGGAAAGAAGGTCGCCCAACTGCGCCGCCCTCCCCTCCATCCAAACGGGATCCTCTGACCCCATCGGGCTGAAATCAGCGAGTTTGAGTTCAATCCCGGCTTCCAATGCAAGGTGCTCGAGGATTCCCCGGACCGTGTAGAAATCGGACGCTTCCCGTCGTTTCCACCTCCGCTCTTTCGGGTCCTCCAGAATAACGAATCCAACCGCAACCGTTTCGAAAAGCCTACCATTGCGTTCCACAAAAACCCGTCCCCTTTCAAAAAAACGGAAATCGCCGTCAACGCGTGCCTGGTTGTAACGCAGGACGTCCAACAAGCCTGGCAGAAGGGAAACGCGGAGATTGCTTTGATCCGAGGCGAGCGGATTGGCCACCGCAAGACTTGCCCCCGCCGAGGCTCCACCCCACTTCACCGCTTCTTCAACCGTCCGCAGGGTGTAGTTAAAGGCTTCGTGAAATCCGCGCGCCGCCAACGTCGATCCGGCCCCTCTGAGAAGAGATGTCTCCGACGACTCCCTGGCATGATGTCCCGGAACGGTTACGTTCGCATCCGGAATCCGGTGCGATCCATGGATTCGCAAAATCTCCTCCAGCAAATCCACCGGACGGGTCAGATCCTGACGGAATGAGGGGATTGCCACTGACCACTCGCCCGTGTCGTCGTTCTCTGAAACCGCCAACTCCAGCGCTTCGAGGATCGAACGCATTTCCTCGTTGTCGGGACCAAAGCCAAGCCATTCGCGAATCTGCTCTGGATGAATCCGGATTTCCGATTCCGTAATTGGGGCCGAACCACTTTCTAGCCGCCCGCGCATGAGGGTTCCGCCCGCCGTCTCGAGAATCAAGTCGATCGCCCGCTCAGCCGCAAAGGTTATCCCCGCCGGATCAACCCCCCGCTCAAAGCGATAGGAACTGTCGGTGCTCAAGGCCAGTCTTCGCGAGGTTCGCCGGACTCCCCGCGGGACAAAATATGCTGCCTCCAGAACCACATCGGTGGTCGCCTCATCGACCTCAACATCAGCCGACCCCATTACACCCGCAATCACAATCGGCCGGGTCGCATCGGCGATCACGAGATCCGTCTGGATCAACTCCCGTTCTTTCCCGTCGAGGGTGCGGATGCGTTCCCCCTCGTAGGCATAGCGAACACGAATCTCCGCCCCTCCGATTTTCGCTGAATCAAAGGCGTGCAATGGCTGGCCCAGCTCGTGCAATACATAGTTGGTTACATCAACAACGTTGTTGATCGGCCGGAGACCAATTGCCTCGATCCGGCGACGCAACCAGTCCGGGCTCGGCCCAACCTTGACGCCTCGGATCGACCAGGCTTCGTAACGTGGACAGGCATCGCGGGCCTCGACCTCAACCTTCCGGAGGAGCGGTTCACCATCCCGGGTCATCTTCTCTTCCCCCACCCGGACAATTGCCGGATACTCGAGTTCATCCCGAAACCATGCCGCCAGATCCCGGGCGATCCCCAGATGGCTCAGGCAATCCGGCCGATTCGGAGTCACCTCGATATCCAAAACCGTCACCGGCTCGGGAAAGAGATCGTTGATCGGGGTACCGACCGGTGCTTCCGGATCGAGGATCAGGAGTCCTTCATGATCGTCGCCAACACCAATTTCGCGTCCACTGCACAACATCCCGTTCGAGAGAACCCCCCGCAGCTTTGACTTCTTGATTTTGAACCCGCCCGGCAGCACCGCCCCTTGGAGGGCCGTCGGCACCCGATCTCCCACTTTGTAATTGGTCGCTCCGCACACGATTTGCAGGGGGTCGCCATCCGGCTCAACCCGGACCATGCAAACGCCGAGACGGTCGGCATCGGGATGGGGCTCACGCGAAAGGATCTCTCCAACGACCACTTTATCGAGCGGTGGCACGCCTACTGTCTCGATCCCCTCAACCTCAAATCCGACCTGTGTCAGGGCAAACGAAGATTCCTCCGCCGACAGGTCGCGTTTCAAATAATCCTTCAACCATTCCAGGCTAATTTTCATCGTGTCGTATCCACTTCAAAGGGTTAACCCGCCAAATCGGTCCGCCGGGCAATTCAGGAAAACTGCCGCAAAAAGCGCAGATCGTTTTGGTAAAAATACCGGATATCGTCGATCCCGTGCAGAATCATCGCAATCCGCTCAATCCCCATTCCAAAGGCATAACCGGTAAGCTCATCCGGGGCGTATCCTACTTCCTCGAAAACCGAAGGATCGACCATCCCGCAACCCATGATTTCGATCCAGTCCGAACCCACCTTGCCGAGGTGTTTCGCTGACAGGTCGACCTCAAAGCTCGGTTCTGTGTAAGGGAAAAAGTGGGGGCGGAAGCGAGTCTTCGCATCCGAACCAAGAAGCTCCCGAAAGAAATAATCGAGGACTGCCTTGAGGTCTTTCACCGTGACGCTTTTGTCCACGTAGAGCCCCTCGATCTGATGAAAGTTGGCGCTGTGGGTTGCATCCGCCGTATCCCGCCGGAAACAGCGACCGGGCGAGAGAATCCGGACCGGTGGCTTCTCTGCCAACATCGTCCGAATCTGCACACTCGAGGTGTGGGTCCGCAGGAGGTAACGTTCCCCATCGCGCGGCGAGATGTTCGCAAAACGGGACTCCGGCTTTACGTAGTAGGTATCCTGCAAATCACGGGCCGGATGGTCCGGGGGGGTATTCAGTGCGTCAAAGCAGAAGAACTCCGTCTCCACCTCGGTTCCATCAGCAACCACGAAACCGATCCGGCGGAAAATCGAGATGATCGTTTCCCGAACCTGCGAAAGAGGGTGAGTGCCGCCGGCGGGAGCATCCGGTGAGGGCAGGGTCGGATCGACCTCTGGTCCCAAACGCTCCTGAAAACGGAGCGCCTCCAGCCGCTCCGAGGTCCCCCCGAAAAGGGATTCCAGCTCCGTCTTGACCTCGTTGATCCGTTTCCCAAAGGCTGGACGCTCCTCCTTCGGGAGATTCCCAATTTCCTTGCGGATGCCTGTAAAGCTCCCCCGTGGACCCATAAACCGGGCCTTGAACTGCTCCAGTTCGGGAATGGATTTCAGAGTCCC
Source organism: uncultured Puniceicoccaceae bacterium (assembly GCA_964519935.1). Taxonomy (GTDB): domain Bacteria; phylum Verrucomicrobiota; class Verrucomicrobiia; order Opitutales; family Puniceicoccaceae; genus DAISIK01. The sequence goes on from CAZFLQ010000067.1 coordinate 5,884, forward strand.
AACTCCCTCGCGGGCTTCGGATAAAATCGATTGTAGTTGCTCTTCCATAACAAAAAAAAGGCCGCAGGAGTCTGCGGCCGTTTCAGATTTCAGAAAATCAGGCTTTCAGGGCCGCCGTTGATTTCTCGACGAGTGCCTTGAAGGACTCGGGGTCATGGATCGCCATTTCGGAAAGAACCTTTCGGTTCATCTCGATGCCGCTGGCCTTCAGACCCGCCATGAAGCGGCTGTAGGATACGCCATTGTTGCGGCAAGCAGCGTTAATCCGGACGATCCAGAGCTTGCGGTATTCGCCCTTCTTCTTCCGGCGGTCGCGGTAGGCAAACTTTTCCGCCCGGTCGACTGCGTCTTTCGCATAGCGGAAGAGACGGCTCTTATTACCGAAATAGCCGCTTGCCTTTTTCAGGACTTTGTTGCGGCGTGCCTTGGTGGCAGGTGCATTGGTGGCTCGAGGCATGTTGTGTCTTTCTTGTCAGGTTCGTTTCCTTCCGGGTCGCGCTCTGATTTTTACCCGGATCGGAATATTCGGTTGGAGAAGCGGTTAGAGGATCGCGCGCTTGAGATCAGCGGCCTGTCCTGCCCCGATCGATTGATCCTGGGTCATCGAACGGAGCTGCTTGGTCGATTTGTTGCGCAACAGGTGGCGATGCCCCGGCTTCCGACGCAGGAGCTTTCCTGTCCCGGTAACCTTGAACCGCTTCGCGATGGATTTCTTGGTCTTTTGCATTTGAGAAAGGGAGGAAACAATCAGCCACCTCGGTCGAAATCAAGTTAAATCGCTGCCTTCGGGGTATTCCATCAGTCTCTTTGACCACAAAAGTCTCATCCTCCAAAAAAAAGGTTTCCCAACTCCCCGCGAATCGATACTCTCAACCTTTTTCAATGTCAGAAGAAACCGTCCCCAAGAAATCGACACTACCCACAGAGTATGATGTCGACTCACTCGGCAAACTCGAGGGCCTTGAGGCCGTTCGCAAACGCCCCGGCATGTATATCGGCGACCCGACCAACGGCAGCGCCCTCCACCACTGCGTGTTCGAAATTGTCGACAACTCGATCGACGAACACCTTGCCGGACACTGTAATAATGTCTCCGTGACAATCCATCTCGACGGCTCCTGCTCGGTCGAGGATGACGGACGTGGCATCCCCGTCAAGGTACACAAGGAATATGGCAAACCGGGTGTTGAGATGGTCCTGACCGAACTCCACGCCGGGGGCAAGTTCGGACAGGGAGGCTACAAGGTCTCCGGCGGTCTCCACGGGGTCGGGGCCAGTTGCGTCAATGCCGTTTCCGAATGGCTTAAGGTCGAGGTTCGCCGCGACGGCGAGGTCCACCGGATGGCCTTTGCCCGCGGCACTGTTACCGACCCCCTGATGGCGGTCGGAAAAACCAAAGCGACCGGAACGAAGATCACCTTTCTCCCCGACCTCGAGATTTTCATCTCCGAGAGCGAGTTCAAATACGATACCCTCGCCAAACGCCTCCGCGAACTCGCTTTTCTCAATCCCGGTGTCTGCATCGAATTCCGCGATGAACGCGCCAACCGCAGCGAAACCTTCAAATTTGACTATGGTGCCGCTGAGTATGTCACCTGGCTCAATCGCAGTAAAGTTACCCTTCACGGGGATCCGATCCACTTTACGGGCGAAATGGTCCCCGAGGGCAAGAACGCCGAGGAGGTCGATCCGGTCGTGGTCGATATCGCGATGCAATACAACGACTCTTACACCGAGCAGATTTATGCTTACGCGAACTCGATTCACAACGGTGACGGTGGCTCCCACCTTTCCGGCTTCCGCACTGCCCTCACCCGAATCATCAACCAATACGCCAAGGCCAACAATCTCGTTAAAGAGAAGGATCCCGCCATCACCGGCGACGACGTCCGCGAGGGACTCACCGCCGTCATTGCGGTCCGTCTGACGAACCCGTCTTTCAATAACCAGACCAAAGACCGGCTGCTCAATCAGGAGGTCGATGGCATCGTTCAGCGGGTCATGGGGGAAAAGCTAAAGTATTTCCTCGATACCGAACCGAAGGTCGCCAAGCGGATGATCGACAAATGTATCGGTGCCGCCCGTGCCCGCGAGGCCGCCCGCAAGGCCCGCGAAACCGTTCGCAAGAGTGCCCTTGTCTCCGGTGGCCTTCCCGGTAAACTGGCAGATTGCTCGGAAAAGAATCCCGAACTCTGCGAACTCTACATCGTCGAGGGTGACTCCGCCGGTGGTTCCGCCAAACAGGGACGCGACCGCCGCTACCAGGCGATCCTCCCGATCCGCGGGAAGCTCCTCAATGTCGAAAAGGCCCGTCTCGACAAGGTTCTCAACAACAACGAGATCCGCGCCCTCATCACCGCTGCCGGGACCGGCATCGGGACCGATGGAGACGGTGCCTTCGATGTCACCAAAAGTCGCTATCATAAAATCATCATCATGACCGATGCGGATGTCGACGGCTCTCACATCCGTACCCTCCTCCTGACCTTTATCTTTCGCCAGATGCGCGGTCTAATCGAGGCTGGCTATGTCTACATTGCCCAGCCCCCCCTCTACCGAATCAAGCGCCGCAGCCGCGAACAGTACATCGACAACGATGCCCAGCTCAACCGGATCCTGATCGAACTCGGCAGTGAGGACATGACTTTGATCCGGTTGCGCGATGAACACGAATTCCCCGGCACGAGGCTCGACAAGATCGTCGAGAGACTGACCCGTCTCGAGCTTCTCGGCGGAGGGGTCAGCCGCTACGGCTGTGATTTTCACCACTACCTCGACCACCACCGCGAGGGTACCTACGAACTACCCCGCTACCTCGCACGTACCCGAACCGGCAATCAGGAGGAATTCGAATTTATCTTCACTGACGACGAACGGTACCACTTCTTTGCCAAAATGGAGATCACGGAGGACTTTTACGAGAGCCAGTTCACCCGCGAGGTCGAACTCGAGGGGCGACAGGTCCTCCAGCGGATTGCCGTTTACGAGATCCACGAGGCCACCGAGATGACCAAAATTCTCCTCGAACTCGCCCGACAGGGTCTCGACATCAACCGGTTCACGACCTCCGAGGAACCCCGCTACCACTTCGTTGAAAACAAGGGTAACGACAAAAAGGAGAATGTCATCGAGATCCACTCCGTGATGGAGATACCCGAAACCATTCGGCAGCTTGGGCGCAAGGGGTTGACCATTCAGCGCTACAAGGGGCTCGGCGAAATGAACCCTAAACAGCTCTACGAAACCACGATGGATCCCGAGCACCGACGCCTCCTCAAGGTCGACATCGAGGACGCCGTCGCCGCCGATCAGATGTTCTCCATGCTGATGGGCGAGGATGTCCCCTCCCGACGTGCTTTTATCGAGGACAACGCCCTCAATGTCAGCTACCTTGACGTTTGAGACGCGGACCCGTTCCCCGTCCTGATTCCTTTTCACACCAACTTTCGTTTCTGAATGTATACCGACAAAGAAAAACTCATCCCGACCAACATCACCGAGATCATGCAGACCGCCTACATCGACTACTCGATGTCGGTCATCATCTCGCGGGCACTCCCCGATGCCCGGGATGGCTTCAAACCGGTTCAGCGCCGGATTCTCTACGCCATGCAGCGCGAGGGACTCCTCCATAACCGATCCTTCGACAAATGCGCCGGGGTGGTCGGTGAGGTCCTCAAGAACTACCACCCCCACGGCGATTCCTCCGTTTACGATACCCTCGTCCGGATGGCCCAGAAGTGGGTCATGCGCTACCCCTTGATCCAGCCTCAGGGCAACTTTGGATCGATCGACGGTGACCCCCCCGCCGCCTATCGGTACACCGAATGCCGACTCGAGAACATTGCCGAGGATATGCTCCGCAACATCGACGAGGACACCGTCGATTTTGTCCCCAACTACAAAGAAAGCACGACCGAGCCTTCCGTGCTTCCGGCCTCCCTTCCGAACCTTCTGATGAACGGTTCGACCGGCATTGCTGTCGGGATGACGACAAATATCCCCCCGCACAATCTCCGCGAGCTGATCGACGCCGTCTGCGCCATTATCGACAAACCGACCATATCGATTGACGAGATCATGCGCATCCTCCCCGGTCCCGACTTCCCCGGCGGGGGCGAGATCATCGGCTTGAAGGGGATCGAATCCTACATGAAAACCGGACGCGGGATCGTCCGTACCCGTGGCAAAGCGCACCTCGAAGAGATCCGCAACGGCAAAGAACAAATCGTCATCACCGAGATCCCTTACAACGTCAATCGATCTACCCTCGTCTCAAAGATTGCCGAACTTGTCTCCGAAAAAACCCTCGAGGGTGTCAGCGATCTCCGCGACGAATCGGACGAAAATACCCGTGTTGTAATCGAACTGAAGCGCGGCGAAGTTCCCCGCGTTACCCTCAACAAACTCTTTAAACACACCCAGCTCGAAAGTTCCTTCGGCGTCATCCTTCTCGCCCTCGACCAGCGCCGCCCGAAGCAGATGAACATCCGCGAGATGATCGACTGCTACATCGAACACCGCCGCGAGGTCGTCACCCGCCGCACCCTCTTTCAGCTCAAGAAGGCCCGCGACCGTGCCCACATCCTCGAAGGTTACAAAATCGCCCTCAGCAACCTCGATGATTTCGTCAAAATCATCCGTGCATCCTCTAATCGCGACGAGGCCCGGACCCGCCTGATGGCGAAATACCCTCTAACCGAACGCCAAACCAACGCCATCCTCGAACTGCGCCTCTACCAACTTACCGGGTTGGAACGCGAAAAAATCGAGGCCGAATATCTCGAACTGCTTAAGCGAATCGCCTTTCTCGAAGAAATTCTCGCCAGCGAACAGCGCCTCCTCACCGTTATTAAGGAGGAACTGGTTGAGGTACGCGACAAGTACGCCGACGAACGCCGCTGCCAGATTGTCCCCGAAGAGGGAGAGTTTCGGATGGAAGACATCATTGCAAACGAGGGCTGCATCATCTCGGTTTCCCACAAGGGCTTCATCAAGCGCACCCCTGTCAGTGCCTACCGCTCCCAGAAACGCGGCGGCAAGGGCGTCCGCGGAGCTGGACAGTATGAGGACGACTTCATCGAACATCTCTTCACCGCCAGCACCCACGACTACATCATGTTCTTCATGAACAACGGTCGGGTCTACGTCGAAAAGGTCTATGAGATCCCCGAGGGAACCCGCATCTCCAAAGGTCGCATGATCGCCAACGTTCTCGAACTGCAGAAAGGTGAACGAATCGCCTCAATGATCTGCGTGCAGGATTTTACCGACGAACAAAACATCTTCATGTGTACCCGCAAGGGCACCGTCAAAAAGACGGCCCTTTCCGACTACCGAAACTTCCGCAAGGGCGGCATTATCGGCATTTCGATCGACGACGGCGACGAGCTCATTGGTGTCAAACTGACCTCCGGGGAGGACCAACTCGTCCTCGTGACCCACGCCGGAATGTCCATCCGCTTCAAGGAATCTGATGTCCGCCCGATGGGACGAACCGCCCGCGGAGTCCGCGGCGTCAGCCTCAAGCGCGAGGATGATTTTGTCGAAACAGTCGAGGTGGTCGATCCCAGTGCCCTCCTCCTCATCTGCGGCGAGAATGGTCAGGGTAAACGAACTGCCTTTGACGAATACCGGCTGCAGACCCGCGGCGGATCCGGAATTATCGCGATCAAGACCCAGGGTGTCGCCGGGGCCCTGTCGGTGATGGAGGATGACGAGATCATGATGTTCACCGAGAAAGGCCAGGCGGTCCGATCCCCCGTCAAGGACATCCGCATCGTCGGCCGCACCACCATGGGTGTCCGCTGCATCAACCTCGCCGAAGACGACCGCCTCGTCGGCATCTGCAAGGTTATCGAGGTAGAAGCCGAAGAAGCCTGACCCCCCCTCCTTTGGAGTGCGGTGGCAGAGCGAGGAACGAGCGCCGACACCGCTTT
>CAZFLQ010000068.1:0-11810 GCA_964519935.1 uncultured Puniceicoccaceae bacterium
TCGCCTTCATATAGGCTTCCTCCGGGGTAATTAGCCCTTCTTTGAGGACCTTTCGAATCGATTGGTCCATCTGCTGCATCCCGCGGGCAGTATTCGATTCAATGATGGCGCGGATCGCGGAGGTCTTTCCGGTCCGAATCGTGTTGGGGAGTGCTTCGTGCTTGAGGAGAATTTCATGAACGGCGATTCGGCCCTTATCGGCCCGCTTGCAGAGCAATTGGGAGACCACGCAGCTGAGGGACTCCGCAAGCATGACCCTGACCTGCGTCTGTTCGCGGGCGGGAAATGCGTCGATAATCCGGTCGACTGTCTTCGGGGCGTTGTTGGTGTGCAAGGTTGCGAAGACGAGAATTCCCATCGACGCACAGGAAAGTGCCATCCGAATCGTCTCGATATCCCGCATCTCGCCGACCAGCACGATGTCAGGGTCCGCGCGCATCGCACTCTTGATTCCACGGGCAAAGGAATCGCAGTCCTGTCCGATCTCTCGATGGACGATCACACTGTTCTTGTGGGCGTGAACGAACTCGATCGGGTCCTCCAGTGTGATGATGTGCTTGCACTGGGTTCGGTTGATTAGATCGATCATGGCGGCAAGGGTCGTTGACTTTCCGCTTCCGGTTGGTCCGGTTACGAGGACGAGTCCCTCGCGGTATTCACAGACCGATCGGAGGACCTCCGGGAGTCCAAGTTTTTCAAAGCTGAGCACCTCGACCGGGATCTGACGGAAAACCGCGCAGAGCCCCCAATGGCTCTGGAAGTAGTTTCCGCGGAAACGCGCCAGTCCCGGAATCTCGTAGGCGAAGTCAAGGTCACCGCTGTGCTCGAAACGGGTCCAACGCTCCTCGCCGACGATCGGCCGCAGCAGTTCGACCAGCTCCCGCGTCGCCATTGGCCGGGAACCAAAGGGAATCAGGTTCCCGGAGACCCGGATCTTTGGCATCGTTCCGACCCCGATATGCAAATCGGACCCGCCCTGCGCAAGCGTCGCCCTAAGATACTGTTCAATCTCCAACATCACCCGACCTCATTTCCAAAAACGCTTTTTCTTCCCGACCGGCTTTTCTCCGTTCCCGTCCTCCGGTTCGGACTGCCCTGGGGTTGGGGCCGCCGGCAATTCAGCAGCTCTTTGCCTTGCGAGGACCTGTTGGCGGAGCGGTTCCCCCCGCAACTCCTGCAAGGCGGTTTGATCGCTGATCCGACCAGCCTTCCACAGTTCGAACACAGACGTATCCATCAACTGCATACCCTCTCGTCGGCTCGTTTCGATGACATTGCCGAGACCCTGCGCCTTACCCTCCCGAATCATCGCCGAAACCGCCGGGTTGCGCAGGAGAATTTCATACGCCAGGGCCATCTGATCGTCGACCGTCGGGAGCAGCCGTTGGCAAACGATTCCGCGAAGACTTTCCGCGACCATCGCCCGAATCTGGGGCTGCTGTTCCGGAGGGAACACATCGAGCACGCGGTTCAGGGTCGTCGCGGCATCACTGGTGTGCATCGTGCCAATCACAAGGTGGCCGGTTTCCGAGGCCGTGATCGCCATCTCGATCGTCTCAAGGTCGCGCATCTCTCCGATCACGATGACGTCTGGATCCTGCCGGAGGGCACCCTTTAGAGCGCGGCGAAAGGACTCGGTATGAAAACGGACGCCCCTTTGGGACACCTGCGATTTTCCTGAGTGCAGGACAATCTCGATCGGGTCCTCGACCGTGATGATATGGTCCTGACGGTGCAGGTTGATTTGCTCCATCATCGCCGCGAGGGTCACGGTCTTCCCAGATCCTACCGGACCCGTTACGAGAATCAGGCCGTTATGGTAGGTCAGGAGCTTTTCGAGAGTGACCAGCGCGGTTGCGTCGAAGCCGAGAGAGTCGAGGGTCCGCAGCTTCGCCGGGACAATGTGAAACGTCGCCCCGACACCGCGGTTGTGCTGCATGACGTTGACCCGGAAACGGTTTCCTCCGGGAAGCTCGAGCGCAAAATCCAGATCCGGGGAATCGAGAAAAAGTGTAACCTGCTCCTCGGTCAGGACCGACATGCTGAGGGTTTCGGCGGCACTCGTCGAAAGCGGTTCTTCCGAGAGGTAGCTCAGGGTCCGGTTGCGGCGCACGAAAACGCGTTCTCCACCGCTGATATGGACATCACTGCATCCCTCCTCGGCTGCCTTGAGGAGCAAACTACCGAGCAAGAACCGCGCACTTTCTCCCTTCGCCGTCTCGAGTTCTCCCAGACTCGGGAACCGGGGCTCGATCTCAGCCTTGGCGGGAAACAAATCATCCCCTGCCCGCTCCAATCCTGAACTCGAAACCTGCATGAAGTGAGAAACGTTGACGGGTGTGTTTCAGGCAAGATCGAAGAATCGAGTGTTTCAGAACTGTTACTGCCTGGCCCTTTCCTTCTCGATTTGAGAGGGCCACGGCCAAGATGCAGGACTCCCCCGTCCGCAACATCCGTCCCGCCGTCATTCGTAACCGGAACAAACGCATCGTTCTCTGGCAGCGTGGTGATTTCCAAACCTACAGAAATTACCAACTTGATCCGGTAGGGTTTATCGAAACAACTCATACATCACCGGCTTGGAATATGTCTAGACTCCGCAAAACCATCCTTCATCGAATCAGTTGTATCTGGTCCTTACCGCTCTGCCTGGTCCTTCCCTCCCTCTTGCAGGCAGATCCCCCAAACGTGCTTTTGATCTGCGTTGATGACCTCAGGCCCGAACTTGGCTGCTATGGTGCTGATTACATTCAGTCCCCGAACATAGACCGCCTTGCTGAAGAAGGTCGCATGTTTACCCACCATTATGTGCAGGTTCCAACTTGTGGTGCTTCACGCTACACTCTCCTGACGGGCCAATACGGACCTTCCGACAACGGTGCTCTCGCGGCCCGTGCGGATGCGATACGGAAAGGGGTCGACTTCTCGCCTTCTTTGCCGGAGTGGTTTCGTGAACATGGCTACACGACGGTTGCGATTGGCAAGGTGAGCCATTACCCCGGCGGTCTTGGTGGCAGAAATTGGGCGGATCCGGACCACGAGGAGGTGCCGAATTCCTGGGATCGCAGCTACGTGCCGACGGGGCCCTGGCAGCACCCACGAGGCGTCATGCATGGTTTGGCGAAGGGAGAAATTCGTGAAAACGCTGGCGATATGGATGTTTTCCAATCGACCGAAGGGGAAGACACGATCTACCCGGATGGCCTGATCAAGGAAGCCGCTTTGAAGGAACTGGCTGAACTTGGAAAGGAGGGAAAGCCCTTCTTTCTCGCTGTCGGCTTCATCAGACCACACCTGCCTTTGGGGGCACCTGCGAAGTATCGTTTACCCTATGCGGACGGCGCACTACCTCCGATCCCTCATCCCGATAAGCCTGAAGGCCAAACAACCTGGCACAAATCCAATGAGTGCTTTCAATACAACCACTGGGGCAAGGATCCGCGCGAAGACGCGGTTCACGCCGAGGAGATGCGTAAGCATTATGCGGCTTGTGTCACTTACGTGGATGAACAAATCGGACAGGTTCTTGCGATGCTGGAGACCGAGGGCTTGGAGGACGACACCATCGTCGTGTTGTGGGGGGACCATGGCTGGCATCTCGGTGAACATGCAATCTGGGGCAAGCACTCGCTGTTTGAAGAGTCCCTGCATGCTCCGCTCATCATCAAAGCTCCCGATTTGAATGAGCCCGGCCATTCGAGTGCTGCGGTGGTCGAAACCTTAAGTATTTATCCAACCCTGTGCGACCTGGCGGGTCTGCCGACTCCCGCTTCCTTGCATGGCCCGTCGCTTTTGCCGCAGTTGGCAGATCCACTAACCCCGGGCTATGAAGCGGTTTCGTATTTCCGCAATGCCGAAACCGTGCGGACGCCACGCTATCGTTTGATTGCACACAAGAACGGCTATTATGAGCTCTACGACCACCAATCTCCTGAACGGGAAACCAGGAATATCGCGGCGGAGCATCCGGAGCTCGTTTCGGGGTTGGATGCTATCTTGAAACAAAAAACAGCACTGAGGGAAGGTTCCGTCGATCAACCGTTGGCTCGCGAATAGACAAAGATCGCGAAGGCGGGGTAACGAAAGAGTTCCTCACAGGCGGGAAAGTCGGCTTCGAAGGGGTCGAGGTACGTGTCGCCCTCGATCTCGCCTTCGACGAGGCTGAGAAACACCTTTGAGCACGAGGGCAGGAGGGCGCGGTAGACCTCGGCACCTCCGATCACGAAAGTGTCCTCGCGGGCGTCAATGTGTTCGAGGAGGGAGTCAACCGAGTTGTATATCTCGACTCCTTCGGCGTGAAACCCGGGACTCCTTGTCAGGACGAGGTTGCGACGTTTGGGAAGGGGGCGGCCGATGGACTCGAACGTTTTCCGTCCCATGAGAACCGTCCCACCGGTAGTGAGGCGTTTGAACCAACGGAGATCTTCGGGGAGGTGCCAGGGGAGGGTTCCATCGCGCCCGATCACCCGATTGGTGGACATTGCGACGACGGCAGCGAGGTTGGGTTGGGGGTGGGGATTCATACCGCGACGGGGGCCGAGATTGCGGGGTGGGGATCATAATCGAGAAGTTTAAAGTCGTCGTAGACAAATTCATCGATCTCGCGACGTTCCGGATTGAGACGCATCCGGGGGAGTGGGCGGGGTTGGCGGGAGAGTTGTTCGCGGGCCTGTTCGAGGTGGTTGCGGTAAAGGTGGACGTCCCCGAAGGTGTGAACGTAAGTGCCGGGCTGATACCCGGTGACCTGTGCAGTCATCAGGAGGAGGAGGGCGTAGCTGGCGATATTGAAAGGAACGCCAAGAAATATGTCCGCGCTGCGCTGATACAACTGAAGATTGAGGCGATCCCCGGCGATGTGGAACTGAAAGAGAGCATGGCAGGGGGGTAGGGCCATTTCCTCGATTTCGCCGGGATTCCAGGCGCAGACGATATGACGACGGGAGGCGGGGTTCTCCCGCAGTGACCGGATGACGTTGGCGAGTTGGTCGACGGTGGAGCCGTCAGGTCGCCGCCAGGAACGCCACTGGGCACCGTAAACGCGACCGAGATTCCCCTCAGGATCGGCCCATTCGTCCCAGATCGTGACCTTGTTTTCGCGGAGGTAGCGAACGTTGGTGTCACCGCGGATGAACCAGAGGAGTTCGTGGATGATTGAGCGAAGATGGACTTTTTTGGTCGTGATGAGAGGGAATCCATCGGCGAGGGGAAAGCGCAGCTGGGCGCCGAAGATCGACCAGGTGCCGACACCGGTGCGGTCCTCGCGAAAGTCGCCCTCGTCGATGATTTTCTGAACCAGTTCGTGATAGGTTTGCATGAGAGAGAGGTGCAGGCTTGAGTTTCGGGATGAATTTCTGGATGGTTTTGGGGTTTTGATGCTGAGTCGAGAGATTTTCGTTTTGATAACCCTGCTTCTGGGGTCTGGTATGTTTTGTCCACTGGACGGAAGGGTGCGGAATATTGGGGTTGAAAGACGGTGGGGCAGCGAAGCAGATCGAGCCCCTCTGCCGATGTTTGAGGGGCGATTTGACGTCCAGTCGCCAGACCAATCGCCTTTTCGGGGGGGGAGCGACCGGAAAGCCCTCGAAACCTTGTCGCGTCTGCAGGACAGCGCAAATCAGACCTTTAACCCGCTGGTGAATTCCTCGAGGTATACGAGCCGTTTAAATCTGCACGAAAAGGACGGGCGTTTTTCGGTTGAGGACCGGTTCGGGACACCCTTGTTTTTGAAAAACCCTGCGGGATCGGTTGAGATTGGGGCGGCTGACGTGGTTAGTTTGCCGATGTCGGGACGTTGGAACGCGACCTTTTCAGATTTTGTGGATTGGTGGGCGCCCGATTATGATGCCGCTTCCGGTTCGGATGCTCCCGACCTTTCCCTGCAGGACGTAAACCGTTACCAGTTCCGGAGAAGTCATTCTTCGGAACCGGGTTTACCGGTGAGGCAAGCCGGGGGAGGAGAATGATGAACGCAGATTGGCTGGAAGAGCTGATTGATCCCTGTGAGGATGTGCTCCAGAAAGCTCAGATCGGTTGGATGGTATCGACCCGTGAACTGGCGGACGCGATCGGAATCCCGTTTCAGGAGTTGCGGGAGTTGCGTTCAGGGATCGACCCGGATTCCCAGGCGGCGGTTATCGAACGGCTTTCCGATGTTTTGCGTCTGAATCCCGAGGCCTTGAAGGAGTCTTGCAAGGCGAGCTGGTTACCAAAACGGCGGATGATTCGAGGAGTGGAGCAATTCGTGACTCCTTTTTCCGACTTTCACGTTAATCATTTTCTGCTGACCTGCCCAACAACGGGGCGAAGCTGTCTTTTTGACACCGGCACATCGGTGGACGCTTTACACGGTCTCCTCGTGCGGCAGGACCTTCGAATTAAGCGGATCTATTTGACGCACGGACATCGCGATCACATTGCCCAGATCCAGTGGTTGCGGGAACGGTTGCCGGGGGTCGAGGTGGTTGCCCATCCCAATTGTCCGGTGGAAACTGACCGGAGGATCTGTCCGGGGGATCAGGAGGTCTTCGGGGGGCTGGTGTTGGATGTTCTCGCGGGGACCGCACACAAAGATGATATGCTTGTCTTTCGGATCGATGGACTCGGCGTTCCTCTGATTGTGGCGGGTGATGCGCTGTTTGCAGGTTCGATCGGTGCTATCAAGACGGGTCGAATCGAAGATTTTGCGGCATCTCTGGAGAGTGTCCGCAAGCATGTGCTTTCGGGGCCGACTGAGACGGTGATTCTGCCGGGTCACGGGCCCATCACGACAGTGGGCGAAGAGCTGCAGCACAACCCCTTCTTCGCCTGAGAAACCGTTGGGGTGAGGCAGGTCGGGAGTTCCGGCATTCTGCTAAATGGATGATTAACAGATGGATCAGAGCTTATTCGCCAGTTGTTCCCAGTTTGCTCGCAAAGTATTCACGGACACTAAATCTAGTGGTTTGAATTTTTTTCAGCCCAATATCTAGTATCTGGCTTGACAGTTCTGATCTTTCCGTTGTTTTCTTCTTCTCGAAAGATGGGAGGAATAGGAGAAAAACACCCTAAAGGCAGCGATGCTCGCTGTCGGGAAAATGATCGTGTCTCGAAGGCCCCCGTCCAGTTCGACAACTGAAACCTTCAACCTGAAAAACAACTCACACACTCACCATGGCGACAACCACCTACACAATCGGCAACCGCACCTTCGTTCTCGACAAAGAAAAGGCCGAGGAAGCCTTTGCCGCAAAGCGGATCATCAACGGCCGCGAAACGATGACCTTCAACCTCCTCCCGCTCAAATACGGGTGGGCCTATGAACTCTACCGTACGATGAAGGCGAACCATTGGGAGCCGGAAGATATCCCAATGCAAAAGGATGTCGAACAATGGCGTTCGGCCGATGAGCTGACCGACGTGGACCGCTGGATCATTATGATGGGCCTGGGATATTTCTCGGCGGCGGAGGGGATTGTCGGCGACAACATTATCCATGTCGTCCGCGAGATGGTGACTGCGCCGGAGCTAAAGCTGGTTTTGGGTCGGCACGCGCATGAAGAGAACATCCACGCGGATAGCCTGCTTTACATGATCAGCTCGCTAGGGGTAAATCCGCACGAGTGCGAGGCAATGTTTGAGCAGATCGAAACGATTCGACGCAAGAACGAGTTCGTGACACGTACCTCGAATGGACTCCGCCGGAATCTTGACCTGACCCAAGTCGAAAACCAGCAGCTTTTCGCGAAGAATCTCTTCGTTTTCGGGCAGTGCATGGAGGGCACCCAGTTTTACGGGCTGTTCGGAATGGTTCTCAGTCTCTACCGGCAGAACAAGTTCCCCGGGATTGGCCAAATGTTCCGGTACACTTTGCGGGACGAGTCGAATCACATCGAACTGTTCCGCAATCTTTTGATGGATCTCGTCGATGAGAACCCGTCGATGTGGACGGAGGCATTTAAAAATGAACTGACCGAACTGATGGTCGAGGCAGTCGATCTGGAGAAAGCTTTTATCCGCGACTGTCTGCCCGTCAACGCTCTCGGGCTAAGTGCGGAGGAGTTCCTCCAGTATATCGATTACATTGCCGACCGTCGTCTTGAAGGGGTTGGTCTGCGTCCTTTGAACCCCGGTATCTCGAACCCGCTGCCCTGGCTCGCTGAGCTGATGGACATCGGCAAGGAGCAAAATTTCTTCGAAGGCCGTGTAACCGAATACCAAAAGTCCTCCTCCCTCGCGTCGGTCGACGACGACGAGCTTTAGTATCCCGATCCCCCCGAACCAGCCAACCACAAACCAGAAACCGCTCCCATGATTTCAAAAATCGATCTCGACCAAGACATCGCGCTGAAGCGCTTTGCAAACACCCCCCGCGACGAAAAGCCGCGTTTCGAATGGGCCAATGCCTTGAACGGCGAACGCGACCGTCAACCTGAGGTCAAGGTGGGCGACGGCGGCACCGTCCGCGACCTCGACATTGCCGAAATCGCCGACCGAATTGGTGGAGCCCTGACGGATCTGTTGTTGTCCCGTGAAGAATCGGTGATCTTCACGGAAACGAATCAAGCCTTCGTGGCCTCGGTTACCGGATCGGTCGCAGCAAAACTGAAGCGGCAACTGGAGGAGGGGCGGGAGCTTTTCCTGAGCGAACGCGATCTCGATCTTCTGATCGAAAAGGCCCTGATCGAGAATGAGGCCTTTGACGTCGCGAAAAGCTTGATCTTTGGACGGGGCGGTGACGTCGACGGAGACGTTGGGAGTGCCACCCCGGGGGCACCCGACACCTCATCGATCCGACTGATTCGGCGTAACGGACAGGTCGTTCCGTGGAACACGAGCAAGATCGAAATCGCGGTCCGAAAGGCGTTCCTTTCTCTCGGCCTTGATTCGGACCCGGCAGTGGCAGTTGCCTACGGAGCGGTCGAACGGATTCTTGGAATGGACAATTCGTTTGTTCACATCGAAGACCTTCAGGACATCGTTCAGGAGGAATTGATGCGCCAGGGGCACTACAAAGTGGCCGAGGCCTACATCCTTTATCGGGCCAACCGTGCCCGCCAGCGTCTGGAGGAGGAGCCTGGTGACGAACCCGAGGCGACCCAGGAATCAATGGTCGTGGTCCGCCGCCGATCGGGAGAAACCTATTTTTGGGATGGAATCGATCTGCGAAAGCGGATCGAATTTGCGCGGATCGGCCTCGATCTTGACGACAGTGCCGAAGAGATGGAGCGGGCTCTCCGCCGTTCGGTCTACCCCGAAATGACGGACGAGGATCTCCGCAAGACGATCATCCTGAATGCGAAGGCGATGATCGAAAATGACGCCGACTACACGCGTTTTGCGGGCCGGATTCTCCTGACCTACATCTACGAGGAGGTTCTCGGCTGGGACATCGTGCGGGATGGGATCGAGGGGTTGCGCGAATCGCACCGAAAAGCCTTCCGCCGTTATTTGAAGCGCGGGGTGGAGCTGGACCGCCTCAATCCGGAGCTGTTGAACTATGATACGGACGCGATCGCGGAGGCTCTCGACCCGTCGGCGGACCTCGATTTTGATTACCTCGGGATTCAAACCCTCTATGACCGTTACCTGATCATCGACAAACAGGTGAAGCCAAACCGCCGTTTAGAGGTTCCCCAGTTTTTCTGGATGCGGGTGGCGATGGGGCTTTTCCTGAAAGAGGAAAATGACCGCGAATCCCATGCTATCGAGTTGTACGGTCTCTACAAGAGCCGTCGCTTTTGCTCATCGACCCCGACCCTCTTCAACGCGGGGACGAAGCATTCGCAATTGTCCTCCTGCTACCTCTACAAAGTCGATGACAGCATTGAATCGATCATGTATCGAGGAATCGCCGAAAACGCCTTCCTGTCGAAGTGGGCCGGTGGTCTCGGCGGAAGTTGGACCGCGGTTCGCGGAACTGGCAGCTATATCCAGGGCACCAATGGTGAAAGCCAGGGAATCATTCCTTTTCTCAAGCTCCACAACGACCAGCTTGTGGCGGTGAACCAAGGCGGCAAGCGGCGGGGTTCGGGTTGTGCCTACCTCGAAACGTGGCATAACGACATACTCGATTTTCTCGAGCTGCGAAAAAACACGGGGGATGACCGTCGCCGGTGTCACGATATGAATACGGCGAACTGGATTCCAGACCTCTTCATGAAGCGGATGGAATCCCGTGAAGACTGGACTCTCTTTCGTTCGAGCGATGCACCCGACCTGCACGACCTTTACGGCAAGGCCTTCGAGGAGCGTTATGTTGCCTACGAGGCGAAGGCTGAACGCGGGGAGATTTTTGGGAAGAAAATCCCGGCGATCGACCTCTGGAAACAGATGCTGAAGATGCTCTTCGAAACCGGCCACCCCTGGATCACCTTCAAGGATCCCTGCAACATTCGTAGCCCGCAGGATCACGTCGGGGTGATCCACTCGAGCAACCTTTGCACCGAGATTACCCTAAACACCAGCGAGGACGAAACTGCGGTCTGCAACCTTGGGTCGGTTGTGTTGGATTCACACCTCGATGCGAGCGGCAATCTTGACCACGAGAAACTCCGTGCGACGATTCGGGTGGCGGTGCGGGCTCTCGATAACGTGATCGATATCAACTTTTACCCGACTGATGCCGCCCGCCGGGCGAACCAGCGTCACCGTCCGGTCGGCCTCGGCGTCATGGGTCTGCAAAACGCCCTCTACCAGCGGGGTGCGCGCTTCGATTCGGCCGAGGCTATCGCGTTCAACGACGAATTTATGGAGGCTATCGCCTACTATGCCTACGAGGCATCTTCGGATCTTGCAGCCGAACTCGGAACCTACAGTTCTTACAAAGGTTCGAAGTGGGACCGAGGGCTTTTCCCACAAGACACGCTGGAGCTGTTGGAGGCGGAACGGGGTGTCGATATCGAAGTTGAGCGCGGCGGAAAGCTTGATTGGGCACCGCTCCGGGAAAAGGTGGCCCGGCAGGGAATGCGGAATTCGAACGTCCTCGCGATCGCCCCGACCGCGACGATCTCGAACATCATGGGCTCGTCACCCTGTATTGAACCCGCCTACAAGAACATGTTTGTGCGGAGCAACCTCTCGGGTGATTTCATCATGTTGAACGCATTCCTCGTCCGCGATCTGAAGAAACTCGGTCTCTGGTCAAAGGAACTTCGCGACCAACTGAAATATTTCGACGGGGAACTCGAGAATGTTGAGGGGATTCCCGCCGACCTGAAGGAAAAGTATCGGACCGCCTTTGCGATACCGTTCGATAGCCTGATGGACGCGGCGGCGCGTCGCCAGAAATGGATCGACCAAGCGCAGTCCCTGAACCTCTTTATTGCCGAGCCGAACCTGAAGACTCTCAGTCACATGTACCGAAAGGCATGGAAGGTAGGGTTAAAGACGACCTATTATCTGCGCTCGCTGGGGGCGTCCAACATTGAAAAGGCCACCGTCAGTGTGAAAAAGGAAGTCCGCGGCGTGGCCTCGGGGAACGGAGCCAGGCTCTATACCGAAGAGGAGAAGCAGGCCTGTTCGATTGACGCTATGATGAACGGCGGAACTTGCGAAGCTTGCCAGTAGGGAGGGGTTCACGACGGGGAGGGTCTGCGAGCGATAGATCAATCCGCCCCGCGCCGATAGATCACGATTTCCTTCGGCCGGGCGGTGCCTGCGAGTATCGAGGACGCAGGCGGATTTTGAGTACCGGAACGCCGAGTTGAGATCAGGCTCAGGCATCCTGATCCGGATAGAATTGGATTGGGCCTATTCGTTCGCAAGCCTGATCCCGGGCGCGACGAAAGTGCAGGCCAACGACTTTGCGGTCGTCTTCTTCAATCCCGGAATCA
>CAZFLQ010000069.1:0-10832 GCA_964519935.1 uncultured Puniceicoccaceae bacterium
ACCGCAGCACTCTCCCTCGTCCGTGCCGCCCCACCCCCTCTGCCCGCCGGACTCGGACCTACCGCCAACCCACCCGCCACACCGGTCTCTTCCCCCGAAACCCCGGCCCTCTCACCCGGGCTGAGTGGACCCTCCTCCGGCTCCAAACCCTCCCTTCCCACCGGTCTCGGGACGGCCACCGAGGCCACCCCGGCACCCCCCGACTCCCCCTCGCCACCCCCACCACTCGACAACAAAACCCTTCCACCGATCTCCATCCGCGGATTTGCCGAAACCCGCGCCGGGATCCGGACCGCCTCCACCCCCGATCAGGGTGATGCCACCATCGGCGAGGCCCGTCTCCAACTTTCCACGTCTCCCCGCCTCGGCAAAGTTCGCATCCGCACAACCGTTGACCTCGTCGCCGATGCCGTCACCGATCGCGAATCCATCGACCTCCGCCTCGGGGAGGGACCGATCGATCTCCGCGAAATCTCCGCCTACTGGCGTGGGAGCCCTTCATTCGACATCAGGGCCGGACGGCAAATCGCAACCTGGGGTACCGGCGATCTCGTCTTCATCAATGATCTCTTCCCCAAGGATTTCAAAAGTTTCTTCATTGGCCGCGACGAGGAATATCTCAAGGCCCCCTCCGACTCCATCCGCGCCGGATTTTACGCCTCCCCGTTCAACCTCGATGCCGTCGTTTCACCCCGCTTCAACCCCGACCGCTACATTGACGGCGAACGCCTCTCCTATTACAACCCCGCCGACGGAGGGATTGTCGGAGAATCCGCCCGGTTTCGCGCCGACATACCCGATGATCCCGAACTCGCCCTCCGCGCCTATCGCCTGATCGGGTCCTGGGAAACCGCCGTCTACGGCTACTTCGGGTTCTGGAAAAGCCCCAACGCCCTCCAGCCCCTCCCGAACGGAACCCTCCAGCCAACCTTTACCGCCCTCAATGTTTATGGTGCCAGCCTCCGCGGCCCCCTCGGGGGCGGCATCGCCCACGCCGAATTTGGCTGGTATCACAGCCGGGACGACTCCGACGGGGGAGATCCCCTCATCCCGAACTCCGAACGACGCTACCTTGTCGGTTACGAACGCGAGGTTGCACCCGAGTTCACCGCCGGACTCCAATGGTATGTCGAGGAAAAGCTCGACTACGACCCCCTCCGCCAGGAAACCCCTCGTGGATTTCCCGTTCCCGATCAATGGCGACACCAGCTGACCCTTCGCCTGACCAAACTTGCCCTCCGGCAGGACCTCACCCTCTCGCTGTTCGTTTTCTGGAGCCCAACCGACGAAGATCTTTACGCCCGTCCCAATCTCAGCTATAAAATTGATGACATCTGGACGGTCTCCGCCGGGGCCAACCTCTTCAACGGATCAGACGAATCCAGCTTTTGGGGACAATTCGAAGACAACTCCAACCTCTGGACCGCGATCCGCGCCGGTTTCTAAACCCTTCAACTGATAAGTTTGTTTATCGAAAATGACAATTTTGTAAATCGAAACGAATAACTCCCCCCTGGCGGTGCTTTCGTTTGCTAATGATACCAACAACTCGGTAGGAGCTATTTTATCCGATGAAAAACCTTCGGTCAGCAATTTTTCTCTTTCTGGGCCTCGGCGTCGGATTTTACGCCGGTTACCTTGTGACCCTCGGCATGAACAATGATGCAGCGGTCACTCGCGAAACCTCTCCTTCCACCGAACCAACCCGTGTCCCCCCCAACAGTTCCGGACACTACGCCATTGGCTACTCTGTTGCCGAGGATGCCGGACTCAAGGGCTTCAACTGGTCTCATTCGGAGGTTGACGATTTTGTCAGCGGCTTTCGCGACTCACTCCGTCGCGAACGTCCCCTCGTTCCCGGAAAACCATCCGAATATGCCGACCTCCAACAGCGGGTCCTCGATCAAATGCACCCCGAACGGGGTGCCTCCAAAAAGCTCCCCGCCACACTCGCTCCACTCCTCGACGCCTACCGCGAAGGTTCCTACGCCCACAACCTCCGCATTGGCTCGGATCCCTTCCCACCGGAGATCGATTCGATCGAGGTCCGGTTCACATCCGCATTTATCGACCAGACTGGACGACCCACCGGCGAAATCTCCTCCGACATGGTGCTTCGGCTCGATTCGATCGATCCCGGACTTCGCCGTACCCTTGAACGCGCCCGTATTGGCGGCCGCATCACCGCCGTGATTCCCGCCCGCTTTCTCGGCAGCAGCGAGCTCATCCGCAGTCAGGTACACCCCGACGAATCAATCGTTTACACCCTTCTTCTTGATCTGCCCGTTAGATATCGACGCAAAGCCGACTCACTCACCCCACAGATGCCTTCAACTCCCATCGCCGAAGAACCCGCCCTTCAGGAAAAAAGTATCGCAATGTAACGCTTCAGGTTCTCACCCACGCGATACCCGTTTCCGACCTTTTCAAGCATTTTCCGGCATCCATTCTCCCGCCCTGCCTCGCTGTTGATCTTCAGGATCTCGAGCGTTCCACCCCGCTTCGTTTCAAACCCTTCGCTATCGAACCGCGCCGTCCAACGAACCGGCAACCCGTAATTCGTAAAACCTATGTCCCAGGCCACGCGGTTTCCCTCCGCCCGATTCCTTTGAATCAAGACCGGATTGCGCTTCAGAAACTCCGGAAAAACCCGCGTGTGATACCGGACCTCAACCGCCACTGGCTCCAGACTGAGGTAATCACTTACCCCCTTGGCAAGTCCTCCCATAACCTTCTTGTAGAAATCAAGAGGATCGAACCCAACGAGGTTCATTCCATTCCACGGGCCGTGATAGTTATCCGACCCAAACCCGGCGGTACCATACCAGGCATCAAACCGATCTCCCGACAACTGCATCCCGATCTCCAGGTGCAGGTGCGCCCGATGCCTCGGGATGGTATAACCCGCCGCTGATCGACCCATCGTCCCCAACTCGGCCCCCGCCAGCAGCCGGACGCCCGGCTGAATGCCGTCGCGCACCTTCGCAAGATGGGCGTAGAGGGTGTAAAACCGCAGCCCCTCGACTTCATGCTCAACCACCACATACCGCCCGTAGGAACTCCGCCCCGCAACCGTACTCACATGCACCACCGTCCCCGGCATGATCACAAAAACCGGATCGGCCGCCTCCCCATTTGCTGATCGTCGGATCGGCTTTAAATCAAGGCCCTCGTGAAACCGGGTCCCCCCATTGCGAACACAGCCCCAAAGGGCTGACTCCAACCGCCCCGAGGCCGTCGGCTGAAGGTATTCATCCGGCGCCCGTCCCTCCAGAAACGCCCGGTTCGGCGTCGGCCAGACGAGCGGCAATTCCAACCCTCCAAACGCGATTGCAGGCAACCCGAGGGCCATCCCGACCACCCATCGAATGAACACCCGAACCATTTACATTCCTTTCCGCGCCGCGTATCGGATCGTGTGGTTCAGTTTCCGTACCAACTCATCCAGCTCTTCGTCCTCGACCTCAACAAACGAATAAAGCACTCCGTCATTCAACATTCCATCGATCCGGCGCGCCCCGATTGCGATCCCGTTCACGACCAGCACCAGCCGGTAGCCGAGGTGTTGACCCGTCGTCCGCGCCAGCTGATGCCGCCCGTGATTCGTCGTCATCAGCTCCAGCGCATATCCATACTTCACTTCGACCAGACGCACCGTTACAAACTCCTTCGTCGACAGAACCGGCCGGTCAAAGACCTGAATCTCCGAACCGCTGACCGGAAGAATGTATTTCCGGGTCGCGACCCGCTCCGAGAAGGGCGCGCCCTCGAGGTAAATTTCCAGCCAAGCCGTATTCTCCTCCGCGAGACCAAACTCCTCCTTAAAGGCCGTACAGCCCGACAGGACCAGAAGCAGACCGATCAACGTGCTCCATTGTCTAAACATGTGATTACCCATCCGATTGCTATTTTGACCCCGCATAAGAACCACAACCCGCTCCCGGATCAAGCGCCTTCGATGAGGTTGGTGAGAGCATCCCCGAGCGTCATCAGGACCGCCGGATTCATTGCCGGGACCGGGACCCGGTACTCCGCCCCACTCGCGTGGTGACGGTAGAGCTGTCCCCCGCCCTCTCCGCGCATCCCCACCGGACGAAGGACCTTTCGGCGTTCGAGATACAGTCCCAGCAAGTGCAGCAAATGGTCCCGCGCCTCCCGCCCCTCGCCGTCCAACCCTTCCGAATCAGCATCCCCCGCCCCGATCATCGCAAAGAACAAATCCTCTGCATTCCCCAGCGGAGCCTTCGCCGCCTCACTACCCTCCCCCTTTTCCGGCATCACCCGGTTCCAACGTCCCAAAACCGTCCCTGGCAAGACGAATCCTTTCACCTCATCCGGCCGCAGGTCGATTCGCTCGATTTCTCCCTTCTCCCCTAAACAGATCAAACTCACAAAAGTCTCACCCGGAGAAAAACTCTTCCCGTCCGCGCCCGAACGCCGTCCTGCCGTGCCGATCTGCCAATCCATGAACCCCAGCGTCAATCCTTCTTCCCTGAAAGGCAATTCTTGCATGCGCCCCCTGATGATGAAACAACAACCGATCTATGCCCGCCAGAACCATCGTGATCGGTGACATCCACGGATGCGCCCGTGAATTCGAGAAACTCCTTTCCGAGATCGCCCCGACCCCGGACGATGCCGTCATTCTCCTCGGCGATCTTGTCAATCGCGGTCCCGACACCGGGCGCGTCGTCGAGATCGCCCGCCAGAATCGCTTTCGTTCCATCCTCGGGAATCACGAACTCCGCCTCCTGACCTTCAACGCAACCGAAGATGCTCGCATCCTCAAAAAATACGACCGCCCCTCCATTGATGCCCTCACCGAACCCGATTGGGAATACCTTCGGCAAATGGAAACCTACATTCGCCTCCCCGCTTCCGGACACCTTCTTGTCCATGGCGGTATGCCACCCGGCACCGACCCCGCCGAACTCAGCGCCGAGGTCCTCACCAACACCAAGCGAATTGTCCCCTCCGACGTTCCCGAATCCCATCGCCACCTCATCCGACAACCCCTCCACTGGTCAAAGATCTGGCCCGGCCCCGAAACCGTCATCTACGGACACACCCCGAGACTCGCTGTCGACCGCCAACACTTCGCCATCGGCATCGACACCGGCTGCGTTTACGGTGGCTTCCTCACCGCCTGCATCCTCCCCGAATTACGCTTCGTCCAGGTCCGTGCCCAAAAACCCTACGCCAGTTAAGGGCTTGGAAAAAAATCAGTGTGTACAGGACGCCGTAATTTTCGTCGCCGGCATGGACACGGCGCGACGATCGAGCATGTAGCAATCTGTGACAGAGGAGCAACGCCCCCAGCGCGTTCACCCTTCCATCGCCCCTCGCAGGATAGGCGGTGGAAACCAACCTCCCAACGCTCCCATCACCGCCTCCACCGAAATCGACTCCATCCGGTGATCCTTTGCCCGGAGCACACGGTGCTGTCCGTCACTGCCCCCCCACGGACCATACCGTCCCGGATCCGTCGGCCCAAACAACCCAATCGTCCGTGCTCCCGTCGCCGCCGCTAGATGGAGCGGACCGCTGTCGTTCGCAATCACCGTTCGTTCCGGGCCAAACAAATGACAGATCTCCTCAATCCGGTGCCGCCCCCGTCCATCGTAAACCCCCGGCAGCCCCCAAGCTCTCCCCCGCTCACAGCCCAGCACCGCAACCGGTATCCCCGCCCCAACCATTCGACCGACCAGCTCTTCAAACCCCGGCCAGCTCTTCTCTGGTCTCCGGCTCTCCGGAAAAACGAGAACCGCCCTTCGGTTCTCCGCCATATAACGCTCCAACTCCGCCTCCATCCGCTCCGCCCGGAACCGCAGTGGCGGCACCGCCAACTCCCGCACCCCCATCCTCCGGGGAAATTCCAACAAGATCTCGAGGGCATGTGCACGATTCCCCCCTGCAGGTACCGGCACTTTCTCGGTGTAGGCCCAGCCTGCCATCTCGCGCGCATCCGACCGCCCCATCCGCTGAGGCGCCCGCGCCGCCCGGGTCCAGATTACCGACCGCGCCAGCCCCTGCAGATCCCAGACACAGTCCCCCTTCCAACGCCGTACCGCCAACGCCGTCGCCGCCAACCCCGCCGCCCCGCGCTCACGGTTGTAAGGGATTAAGGCATCGACCAATCCGCTCGACCGGATCAGCTCAACGTAGGCAATCTTCGCCACCCACGTCACATGCCAATCCGGTTGCCCCGCCCGCAACACCGCGAGGGCTTGCAGGCCGTGGACAACATCGCCAAGCGAAGAGGGTTTGATCACGAGCAATCGTCGCATCACCACCAGCCTGTCGATCCTTCCACCCCCGACAATCCGAAAAGGGATTGCAGCCCCCCGACCCCCTCCCGACACTGCACCCAATGACGCAACTGACCGACCGTATTGCCGCGATCCTTCGACTCCAGCAAGAGTGGACCGCCGACTGGCACCGTTCCACCCCAACTCCACCCGCTCCCGACCTCGAAGGGCTCGCCACCACCAACCACCATCACAACTTTTCTCTCTGGCACGCGGAGGATCAGGCCCGCCGGACCGATGTCGATGCCACCGTTATCCGTGATGCCAAACGGACCATCGACCACCACAACCAACTCCGCAACGACGCCATCGAACGGATCGACCAGTTCCTCATCGAATCCATCCGCCTCAACCCCGATGCCCCCCTCCATACCGAAACCCCCGGCATGATCCTTGACCGCATGTCGATCCTCGCCCTCAAGGAATACCACATGGAGGAAGAATCCGTCCGCCCCGATGCCGACTCCGCCCACCGCGAACGCTGCGCCCAAAAACTCGCCGTCATCCGCTCCCAGCGCACCGATCTCGGCACCGCCCTTCTCGACCTCCTCACCGCCTGCAATTCCGGCCACCGCCGCTTCAAAGTCTACTTCCAGTTCAAAATGTATAACGACCCCGCCCTTAACCCCGCCCTCCGCAAATAAACCCCCTTTTCCAAATCCCAAATCCACCATCCCTCCCCCATGCCCTCCCGCATCCTCATCATCCGACTTAGCGCGATCGGTGATGTAATCATGGCCACCTCCATCCTCCCCGGTCTCCGCGCCCGCTATCCCGAGGCGCGAATCACCTGGCTGACGGAAGGGCTCGGCGCCGAGATCCTTGATCAAAACCCCCTCCTCGACGAGATCCTCACCCTCCCCCGCAAACACTGGCGCCAGCTCCGCCAAACCGGAAAACTCGGCTCCCTTGTCGCCTCCCTCCGCGATTTCGCCAAAACCCTCCGCTCCCAACGCTTCGACCTCGTCATCGACCTCCAGGGTCTTCTCAAGAGCGCCCTTTGGGCCCGCCTCAGCGGTGCCCCCCGCCGCGTCATCCTTCGCCCCCGCGAAAATGCCCACTGGCTCATGACCGAATCCGTCGCCGATCCCGACGGCTTCGGCGGCCCCCTCTGCCGCGAATACCGACTTATCGCCACCCACCTCGACCTCCCGCCCAAATCCTTCGGCATGGCAATCCACCCCCTGCCCGAAAAAATCGAGGCCCTCCGCGTCCGGATCAACACCCACCCCGGGCGTCCCATCGCCCTCCTCCCCTTCACCACCCGCCCCCAAAAACATTGGTTCGAACCCCTCTGGTCTGAACTCGCCGACCGTCTTGGTGCCCTCCCCGATACCCGCGTCTGGATCCTCGGTGGCCCCACCGACGCCCCCGCTGCCGAACGCATCGCCGCCGCCGCCCGGATCACCCCGGTTTGTATTTCCGGACCGGATACAGATCTCCGCGACAAGGCCGCCTTCCTCTCCCTCGCCGACCTCGCCATCGGTGTCGACACCGGGTTGACCCACCTCGCCCTCGGACTCGGACGGCCAACCGTCGCCCTCTTTGGATCAACCTGCCCCTACGAACGAACCGACCCCGTCCCCGGCACTGTTCTCTACGACCGCCTCGAATGCTCCCCCTGCCGCCGACATCCGACCTGCCACGGGGCCTTTACCTGTATGCGCAACCTCACGGTTGACCGGGTTTTCGAGGCCGCCCGCGCCCACCTCCAGCCATGAAAATCATTCATTACGAAGCTGGCCGCCGACTTTACGGGGGCGCCTACCAGGTCGCCGGGATCATCCGCCACCTCGGCCCCCCATTCCAGCATCACCTCGTTTGCGACCGCCACAGCGAGATTGCCGGCGACGTCCCCGCCTCTACCGCGATCCACCCTCTCGCCATCACCGGCGAACTCGACCCCCGCCCTTACCGCACCCTCCGCAAACTGCTCCGCGACCACCCCGACGCCCTGCTCCACATCCACAGCCGCCGCGGGGCCGACATCTGGGGCCCCCTTGCCGCCCGCCACAGCGGACGGCCCTTCCTCGTCAGCCGACGGGTCGACAATCCCGAATCCCCCCGCATCCTTCGCCGGAAATACCAGCGCGCCCGCGCCGTTATCGGAATTTCCGCCGCGATCTGCGAAATCCTTCGCCATCTCGGAATCGAACCCGACCGTATCCGTCTTGTCCGATCCGGCGTTGACACCCAATTGTATCCATTTTTTGAATACAAAACTCCTCTCCCGCCCGACATTGACATTCCTCCCGGTGTTCCCGTCATCGCGATGGCCGCCCAGTTCATTCCCCGAAAGGGACATGCCGACCTCATCGCGGCCGCTCCCGCCATCCTCCGCCAACACCCCCGGACACACTTCCTCCTCCTCGGACGCGGGAAACTCGAACCCCTCATCCGCCAGTCCGTTGCTGCCGCCGGTCTCGACGATGCCTTCACCTTTGCCGGTTTCCGCGACGACCTTCCCGCCATCCTTCCGGGGATCGACCTCCTCGTCCACCCCGCCCACCGCGAGGGTCTCGGGGTCGCCGTCCTCCAGGCCATGTCGATCGGTCGGCCCGTCGTCGCCGCCCGCGCCGGGGGTCTCCCCGAAATTGTCCACCCCGGCATCACCGGCGAACTCGTTCCCCCCGGCGATCCCGTCGCCCTTGCCTCCGCCATCAACTCGATCCTCGATTCCCCCGCCCGCGCCGCCAACCTCGGGCGGACCGCCCGCGATTGGATCGTCCGCCATGCATCCCTCGAACAAACCGCCGCTCGCAACGGCGCAATCTACCGCGAAATCCTCGATGCGCGTCCTCCAGATCATCCACTCCCGTAACTTCGCCGGGTCCGAGCGCTCCGTCCTGACCCTCGCCGAAGCCCTCCGCACCGAGGGGATTACCGTCTTTCTTTCCACCCGCTCGGGCGGAAAGCTCGATTCGATCATTGCAGAGGCCGGATTCACCCGCGCCCACCCCCCACTCGCGTGGTGGCGCTCCTCCGGCGGACTGCGGCAGTTTCTCGAACGCGAACGGATCGATCTGATTCACACCCATCTCACCCAGGCCGCCCGCCTCGGTCTCGTCCTCCGCCACCAAACCGGCTCCGCCCTCGTCAGCCACCTTCGCATCCAACGCCGCGATCCGGTCTTTCAAAAAATCCTCCAATCCGGCGGACACCTCATCGCCAACTCCCCCCAGACCGCCACCTTTTATCACTCGCCCGAAGGTGGCAACCTCCCCACCAGCGAGGCCTTTCACACCATTCCCAACGCCACCGGGATCGCCGCCGATCCGGATGCCACCATCGACCGCGAGACTGCCCGTACCGCCCTCGCGGCCGAACTCAACCTCCCCGAAACCACCCGCTTCATCCTCCTCAGCGGTCGGGTCTCCCCCGGCAAGGGCCACGATCTCCTCCTCCCCGCCTGGTCGGATCTGGCCGACACCTTTCCCCTTCACCACATCGTCCTCGCGGGCAATCTCGATCAAAAGCCCGCCTTTGTCCGCAACCTCCGCCAGACCGCCGCGACCCCCTCCCTTGCCAATCGGGTCCACTTCCTCGGATTCCGATCCGATGTCCCCCGCCTCGTCCGCGCCGCCGATGTCCAAGTTGTTCCCTCCCGCAACGAGGCCTTCGGTCTCGTCGTGATCGAGGCTATGGCTCTCGGGACTCCCGTTCTCGGCTCCGCCTCCGGTGCCATTCCCGCAATCCTCGACGGAGGCACCTACGGCTCCCTCTTCCAACCCGGTGATCCCGCTTCCCTCGCCGCCGCCCTCCGCACCATCCTCTCCGATCTCCCCACCGCCCTCCGCCGCGCCGAATCCGCCCGTCGACACTGCCTCGCGACCTACAGTCCCAAAACCCTCGCCGACCGGACCCTCGAGGTCTACCAACGCGCCCTGACCGCTCCTTTCCACCCTTGCTCAGATTGAGGATTCCTGACTGAACAGGCACCTATGCACCGCCACGCCCCACCATCGTTCCGCGAGGGACCATTCACCTACCATCAGGAGGTCGAACTCACCATCGACGACCTCACCAATCTCGGCGTCGGCCTCGGGCGGGTCGACGAGTGGGTCGTCATGGTTCCCTTCACCATCCCCGGCGAACGCATCCGCGCCCGCATCTACCGGAACCACGACCGCCACTCCGAGGCCGATCTCCTCGAGATCCTCACCCCCTCCCCCGACCGGATAGCCCCGACCTGCCCGCTCTTTACCCAATGCGGCGGCTGCCAGTATCAACACATTACCTCCCAGCGCCAGCTCGACCTCAAACGCCACCAGGTCATCACCGTTTTCGAACGCATCGGCGGGATCACCCACCCCGTCGCCCCGACCCACCCCTCTCCCCGCACCTACGGCTACCGATCAAAAATCACCCCCCACTACGCCCGATATCGACCGGACGGCGACAACCCGATCGGCTTCCTCGCTCAGGGAACCCGTCAGAAAATCCTCGATGTCCCCCAATGCCCGATCGCAACCGACGCGATCAACCGCGAACTCCCGACCGAACGCACTCGCCTCCTCAACCCGA
>CAZFLQ010000069.1:10842-11776 GCA_964519935.1 uncultured Puniceicoccaceae bacterium
CCCGAAATCGCGCAAACGCCCCAACCGCGGCGGCACCCTCCTCCTCCGCGACGTCGCCGAGGGCATCATCACCGACCCCCGCAAGGTCGTCACCGAACGCGTCGGCAAGCTCGTCTTCCAATTTCCCGCCGGTGAGTTTTTTCAAAACAACCCCTTCGTCCTCCCCGACTTTGCCAGCACCGCCGTCGAGGCCGCCGCCTCCTCCGGGGCCACCTGCCTCGTTGACGCCTATTGCGGCAGTGGCCTCTTCTCCCTCGCCGCCGCCGCTCGCTTCGAACGCGTCCTCGGGATCGAGGTCTCCGACGCCAGCGTCCGTTGGGCCCAGGGCAACGC
This sequence comes from uncultured Puniceicoccaceae bacterium, assembly GCA_964519935.1. Taxonomy (GTDB): domain Bacteria; phylum Verrucomicrobiota; class Verrucomicrobiia; order Opitutales; family Puniceicoccaceae; genus DAISIK01. Next base: position 11,176 of record CAZFLQ010000069.1, read on the forward strand.
CGCCCTCAACCGGATTGAAAACGTCGACTTCTTTGTCGGCGACGCCGCCGACATCTTCCGCCGCGTGAATGTCCCCGGCCGCGAAGCCGCCGTCATCCTCGACCCCCCCCGCCGCGGCTCCGACCCCGCCTTTCTGGACCAACTCCTCACCTTCGCCCCCCGCCGGATCGTCTACGTTTCCTGCGACCCCGCCACCCAGGCCCGCGACCTCAAATACCTCCTCGCCCCCGCCACCTACCGCATCGACCACATCCAACCCTTCGACCTCTTCCCCCAAACCCGCCACATCGAAACGATCGTCACCCTCACCGAGGTCGCCGAAATCCATCCCATGTCCGATCCCGAACGTAGGAGCAACCTCACCCAACCAACACCCTAACCTTCACCCAAAGGAGTCGCCTCCCGAACAAACCATTCAACCCCCCGGTTGAACGGTTTGCCGCCAGTTTGGGAAAGATACCGTCGTCAAGATACACTAAAACCCACTGATCGACGAAAGAAAACACAACTTGCCCATAGGCCAAAACTGGTCTAACCTTGGCCAATATGGAAATCGCCAAGTCATACAAGAGATTTGGCGACTACCGAGTAGGATTCGAAG
>CAZFLQ010000070.1:0-11742 GCA_964519935.1 uncultured Puniceicoccaceae bacterium
CGTTGGAAGAGGAGGAGGCCGAGGGTTAGGAAGGCGATGTTGGGGAGGTGGACGAGGAGGTGGGGGTAGAGGTCGGGGGAGCGTTCGAACCAGCTGGTCATGGAGCTGAGGAAAAAGTAAGCCATCGCAAGGCCGAGGGCGATCGCGATGTTGGAAAAGGATTCGCGGCGGCCGACGCGGATGCCGAGGGGGATCGCGACGAGGGCAAGGGAGACGGTCGCGAAGGACATCGCTATGTTGCTGTGGATGAGGTAGTCGATCCGGGACCGGCGGATGCGGGGGTCCTTGTCGTCCGGGGGCGTTTCCTCAAGGAGGCGGCGTTCGGCGAGGAGGTCAGGGAGGGACATGTATTTCAGACGCCTTTCCTGTCGGTTACTGCCGAGGATGCGGTCGAGGGGTAGCTGGAGGGGGAGGGTCTCCATGGTCAGGCGGATGGTATCGCCAGTGCCGATTCTGCCGGGGTCCTGCTGGTCGCGCCGTTCCGCGCTGGCGTTGCGTAGTTCGAGGAGGAGGGTCTGGGTAGTCCCGTCGTAGCGAAGGGATCCGGATTCCGCCTGAATCTGATGGCGGGCGAGACCGTCCGGGTCGAGTTCCCAGATCCAGAATCCCCGAAAGGTATCGCCTTCGAGTGCATCGACGTAAATCAGGAAGCCGGGGAAGTCGCGGACGATTTCACCCGGCCGGATGAAGGCCACCGGGTTGGCACTGACGACGTTGCGGATGGTCGCTTTGTAGATCGAACGGGTTTCGGGGGCGAGGTAGAGGTTGAAAGCGGTACTGCCGAGGCTGATCAGAATGGCGAAAACAAAGACCGGGCGGGTGATTTGTGAAAGGCTCAGTCCAGCGCCGCGCATGGCCGTGATCTCGCGGTTGGCGGAGAGTTTTCCGAGGGCGATGAGAATGCCGGTGACGGTTCCGAGGGGGAGCGCGTAGGCGAGAACGAAGGGGATGAGGAGGGCGAGAAGGTTTAGAAACGCACTCAGAGGGATCCGTCCGCTGGTGAACATGCCGATGACATCGCGGAGGGCGTTGCCGGTCATGAAAACGAAGATAAACAGCCCGATCGCACCGAGGGCGGCGAATGCAATTTCGCGGGAAACGTAGCGGCTGAGGAGGTTCAAGCGAATATCCCTACCTGAGAATCCGTCGAATGGAAAACCCGAAAAAGCTTTCGACAGGAATCGATTCGGGAGCCAGGTTCCGGGGATGCCATTAGATTTGCACGAGCAGGAAACAGTCCTCGGTATCTTCCGGGAATCGGGAGCCTTGCTGGAGGGTCATTTTATTCTCCGGAGTGGTCAGCACAGTGGGCATTTTTTCCAGTGTGCGCAGGTTTGTCAGTACCTCGATCGGGTCGGGCAGTTGGCGGCCTTTCTGGTCCGGGAGACGGCCGGGATCGCCTTTGAAACGGTGGTGGCACCGGCGATGGGAGGGCTGGTGATCGGGCAGGAGGTCGCCCGTCAGGCGGCGGCGCGTTACCTTTTTGTCGAAAAGACGGAGGGAGGGCTCGAATTGCGGCGCAATTTCCGGATTCGCGAGGGGGAGCCGGTTTTGATTGTCGAGGATGTCATCACGCGGGGCGGTCGGGTTGTTGAGACGATCGATATCATCCGTGAGCACGGCGGGATCGTCGCGGGGGTGGCGGTCCTGGTTGACCGAAGCGGGGGAGAGGTCGACTTTGGGGTTCCCCTGCATGCGCTGGTTGCGCTCAGTTTCCCGACCTACGATGCGGATGCTTTGCCTCCGGAATTGGCCGGGGTGCCAGTGACGAAGCCGGGAAGCTGACGGGGAGGGGGGATTCATCGGGAAAGGTTGGCTTTGACTTGCCGACCGGCGCGGAGGCTATTTGATAAAGGTTCGCATGCAGCTGTCTCGGATCGTGATCACTGGTGTCGGTCTGACCGCACCGAATGGAAATAACCTGAAGGAGTATCGGGCGAATCTTCTCGCCGGTAAGCCGCGGATAGGGACCATCGATCTCCGGTACATGGGAGAAGTGCCGGCGGGGATCTGCGATTTCGACCCGTATCGTTATCAGAAGAAGAAAGAGGTTCGGGTTGGGACGCGGGCGGGGAGCGTCGGGATCTACTGTGCGCACGAGGCGATCCTCGATTCGGGAATCGATTTGGATACGGTCGGGCGCGACAGGATCGGGGTCTATGTCGGGACGACCGAGCACGGGAACGTCGAGACCGAGAACGAGGTCTACAACATTTCGCGATTCGACTACGACACGAAGTACTGGTCACACCATCACAATCCGCGGACGGTGGCGAACAACGCGGCGGGGGAAATCACGGTCAACGTCGGAATTACCGGCCCGCATCTCGCAATCGGGGCGGCCTGTGCGGCGGGCAATGCCGGGGTTATTCAGGGGTTACAAATGTTGCAGTTGGGCGAGGTGGATGTCGCGATCGGGGGCGGGGTGAGTGAGAGCATCCGGAGTTTTGGAATTTTCGCGGGGTTCCGCAGTCAGGGGGCACTGGCGGCGCACGAAGATCCGAACGAGGCGAGCCGACCTTTTGACAAGGCGCGGAACGGGATTGTGGTCAGCGAGGGAGGTTGCTTGTTTGTGTTGGAGCGGATGGAGGATGCTCTGGCGCGAGGGGCAAAGATTTATGGAGAGATTGCCGGGCACTGCATGAATTCGGACGCGAAGGATTTCGTGTTGCCCTACGCGCCGCGTCAGGCTGAATGCATGCGCGAATGTTTGCGGCGGGCCGGGATGACCCCGGATGAGATTGATCTGGTCAGCACCCATGCGACGGCAACCCCGGCCGGGGATGCCCAGGAGTGCGAGGCGATCCGCGAGGTTTTTGGAAAATCGAGGACGACCCGGATCAACAACACGAAAAGCTATATCGGGCACACGATGGGGGCGGCGGGGGCCCTTGAGCTGGCGGGTAACCTGCCGTCGTTTGACGACGGAATGATCCACCCGACAATTAACGTGACGGATTTGGATCCGGCTTGCGAAATGCCCGGATTGGTTCTAAATAAACCAGTTGACGCGGAAAGGGTCGATGCCATTTTTAACAGTTCCTTTGGGATGTTGGGAATCAATTCCGCACTCATCGTTAAACGCTTTCAGGAATGACCGAAGAACAGGTAAAACAAATCGTGCTCGATATCATCGCGGAGATCGCCCCGGATGAGGATTTGGGCGACATCAAGTCGGATGTCCGGCTTCGCGATCAGCTCGAGCTGGATTCGATGGACTTTTTGGACATCGTGATGGAGCTGCGCAAGCAGCACGGCATCGAGGTTCCGGAAGAGGACTACCCAAAGCTGGCGTCCCTCGACAGTTGCGGGGAGTATTTGACCCCGAAGTTTATTGAAAAAGGGGTTGCGGCCTGACGGTGTCGCGGGAGGAGTCCCGGCACGTCGGCAGTGGGCGCGGAAATGTCGTCGCAGCCACCGAATCGTTAGCGGTTTCGATAAGAAAGTCGTGGGTTCGGGGTGATCGGGGATCTCGGAGATGAGTGCTGAGAGATATGATTGCATCGTAATCGGGGCGGGGATGTCCGGGTTGGCGGCGGCAATCCGGGTCGCGATGGCCGGAAAAAAGGTTGTCGTTCTCGAGAAGCACGAGGCCACGGGGGGACTGAATAGCTATTTTTTCAAAGAACGGCGCTACTTTGACGTCGGTCTGCATGCGATGACGAATTACGTCCCGGCGGGGACGCGCGGGCATCCCCTGACCAAGTTGTTGCGGCAACTGAGGATTCGTCACGAGGAACTGGAGCTGGCCGAGCAGGCCGGGTCGGCGATCACCTTCCCGGCGGGGACCCTGCGGTTTACGAATGACCGGCAGGAGCTCGAGGCATCGGTGGGATCGCTTTTCCCGAAGGCGGTGGATCGATTTCGGGAGTTGATGGACTGGATCGCGGGGGCAGATCCGTTCGGTTTGGAGCATCCTGAGACGAGCGGGCGGGCCTTTTTGACGGAGCGGCTGGGGGAGCCCGATCTAGTCGAGATGTTGCTTTGTCCGCTGTTTTTCTATGGCAGTTCGCGGACTGATGACATTGATCTGGACCAGCTCCTGATCCTGTTCAACGCGCTCTACCTGGAGGGGTTTGCGCGGCCCTATGACGGCATCCAGGGGATTTTGCGCCTTCTCGCCCGCAAGTTGAAGCAACTCGGAGGGGAACGCCGGATGCGGGCCGAGGTGGTGGCGCTGCATGGGTCGGATGACCGCCTTGCGGAGGTTGTTTTGGCGGACGGGTCGGTCTTGAGGGCGGACTGGGTGTTGTCCTCGGCGGGGCGCCTGGAGACCGACCGTTTGCTGGGCGATACCCCCGACGATGGGCACCCTCTGGCCGGACCGCTGGCATTTGGGGAGACCTTGACGGTGTTGGACACTGAGCCGGAGGAATTGGGAATTGATGCGACGATCGTGTTTTTCAGTACGCGCAGTCCGATGGCCTACCGGGATCCGGACCGTTTGGTCGATCTGACCAGCGGGGTGGTCTGCTCCCCGAACAACTATCGGTACAGTGGAGGACGGAAGTTGCCGGAGGGTCTGTTCCGGGTGACGACCCTGGCAAGTTACCGGCGCTGGCGGGAAATAGGTTACGGAACCGAGACCTATCGGGTTGAAAAGGAGCGGATCTACCGCGAGGTGATTGAGAACGCGCTGCGGGTGGCCTGTCCCAAGGTGGATCTTGAGCAGTTTGATCGCAGCCGGATTGCCGATGACTTTTTTACCCCTTTGACCGTCGAGCGGTTTACCGGTCATATCGGCGGGGCGATTTACGGGTCGCCGGTGAAGGTGCGGGATGGGCGGCACCGCTTCGATAACCTCATTCTGACGGGGACGGATCAGGGATTTTTGGGAATCACCGGGGCGATGTTGAGCGGGATTTCGATGGCGAATCGCTACGTGGTTTCCAGTCCACCAGTTCCAGCCTGATATCTTCGCGGCCCCGCCATCGGTTGCGCTTGATGCGAACGGCGAGGTCGAGGGCCTGTCGTTCAGGGGGTGGATTGCGCTGACCGCTCCAGGCGACGAGACTGTGGGGGACGGTTCGAAGTTCGGGTATCCGGGCGCGGAGGTGGCCGTTTCCAAATGGACGGAGGTCAGAGATTCCACCAGGGAGATGGATGGCGAAGAGGGGCTCTGGGTTGCCCTTGCCGAAGGGCTTGAGACGGTCGATATCGTCGAGGAGATGAAAATCAACCATCCCGGCCTGAAGGCGGGCGGAGAACTGGAGTCGGGGTTCGAGTGGGGACCCGCCGCAGACGGCGGCGGCGGCGGCGAGAAAGGCATTTGCGAACGCCTCGATCCGGTCGGTTGCGATGGTCAGACCGACGGCGGCGGGATGTCCCCCCCAACGATCCGGTTGAACCTCGCAGTGGGTAAGGATTTGAACCAGATCAAGTCCTTCCGGGGCACGTCCGGAACCTTTGAAGGTGTCGCCCTCCCGCCCGAGGATGAGGGTAGGCCGGTGGTGTTGGTGGGTGAAACGGCCAGCGACGATCCCGACGACCCCGTGGTGCCAGGAATCGTCCCAGGCGATCAGCCCGCAGGCGTTGGCGTCAACGAGGGATTTGATGCGGGGTTCGGCCGCCTGGGAGCATGCACGCTCGATGGCCTGACGCTCGCGATTGAGACTGTCGAGTTCAGCGGCGACTTCGAGGGCCCTCTGGGGGGACGGATCGGTTATCAAGGAGAGGGGGAGGTCGGCCTCGCCGAGTCGGCCTCCGGCATTCAGCCGCGGGGCGATTCGAAAGCCGAGATCCTCGGTATCAAAGCCGTCCTCGGGATGAAGACCGGCAACATTGATCAGGGCGCGGATACCGTGGTGGCTGCTGCGGGCGAGGCGGCGAATCCCGAATGTTACAATGATTCGGTTTTCGCCGACGAGGTTAACGAGATCGGCGACGGTCCCGAGACTGGCTAGTTCGAGGAAACGTCCCAAATCAATGTCGTCGAGGCGGGGGTCGTGTTTGGCCTGAAGGACCGCACAAACCCTTTGGGCGAGTTTAAAAACCAGTCCGGCAGTGCAGAGGGTATCGGAATATTCGGGTCCCCCGGTAACATGGGGATTTATGAGATAGGTATTTGGATCGGCTTCCAGTTCAAAAACGCTGTCTTCCTGATGGTGATCGACAATCAGAATAGGAATCTTTCGAGGGAGGTACTCGCGAATCAGGGGGACCGAATTGGTTCCGCAATCGAGTGCAAAGAGTGCCGAAATCGACCTCCCTGTGAGAGCGTCACGGAGACCTTCGGCGGTGATTCCATATCCGTGCTCAAACCTGTTCGGGATAAACAAATGGTTTGGAATTTGTAGTGCGCTCAGGAGGAGGCGAACCTCGCCGACGGACGTCAGGCCGTCGACATCATAGTCACCGTAGACAAGGACACTTCCTTCGAAACCGGAAAGAAAATCGGCGACCCCGGCGATGCCTGGTATGTCGCCCGCGACGATAAGGTTTGCAAGGTTGGGATTGAGGAAGGATCTCGCCTTTGATGGATCTTTAAAACCTCTCGTGGTGAGGCATTTGGCGAGGAGTCTGGACACGGAGAGTGACCTTTCGATGGTTTGAACGGCCGCTTTGTCGTTTTTTGGATATTCCCAAATCATTTTTTTAAAATTTATTATTGAAAAATCTGATGCATATCCCATTGTCGGTACTCGAACTATGACTATCGAAGAAGAACTTAAAGAACTCGAGAAGCGCCAAGCGTTTCTTGATCGTCAAAAGGAACAGCTTCTGGCTGCCGCTCAACAGCAGGAAAAGTCCAAGAATGAAATTCTTGGATTGATTCAGCAGATGGGATTGTCCGGACCGCAGGCACTCGCGGACAAACTGACCGAATTTTTTGGGGTCCGTCCTGCAACGGTGCGTCGTCAGGCGAACCGTCGTTCCCGTGTTCGGGTAACAAAAGAGCTGCGTGACAGCGCCAAGGAATTGCTGGCTGCCGGCGAGAAGCGCGGACAGGTGGCGACCAAGCTGGGTGTCAGTTACCAGACAGTGACGAATATCAACAAGGGTGATTACGATCATCTTTGAGAATGTTATTCCTTTAGACCGACTGTTTCAAAGCCGCTCCTTCAAGGAGCGGCTTTTTTTTGTGCGGGTTTGTTTTTGAACAAGGATGAAAACCCCAAAATAGATCGCGAGACCGATTCCAACACGGAGGGAGAGAAGCAGGGCTGCGATCCATTTTGGGGATGTTTCTGAAGATCCGGTGGGAAGGAAGGCGAACGACGCAGCCACGGCGGCTCCCAATGTCGCGCTACCGAGAAGGCTGGCGGTGGTTACGGCTGATGGCAAGAGAGGTTCGAGGGGGTGATCGGCAGATTTGAATTCACTGTGGAGCGAGCCGAGGAGAAGCCGGGTTTGAATCCAGGCGGCGATGGTGTTGCCAAGGGCCAGTCCGACGACCCCGAAGGGTAGCATCAGGCCGATTCCGAGACCGAGGTTTATGAGCAGATTCCAACCGGCGATCCTGAGCGGGGCCTGCATGTTGCGGCGGGCATGGAGGGCGCGGGTGGCGAAGCCGGAGATTGCATAGGCCGGAAGGGCGAAGGCGTAGATCCGGAGGAGGACCGAAGTTTCGATAACATCGCTTGATGAAAAGCGTCCCCATTCGAAAAGAAGTCCGACGACCGGTTCGGCCAGCAGGATCAAGCCGACGGCAGCCGGCAGGGTGATCCAAAGGATGCGTTCGAGGCCTTCCCGCAAGGTCGTTTCAAGGGCTGAAAAATCGCCGTTGGCGGCAGCGCGGCTCAGTTTGGGAAAGTAGACCGAGGTAACCGCAATGGCGTAGAGCCCGAGGGGTAGTTCGATCAAACGAGCGGCGAGGTAGAGGTAGGCCACGGGGGCACTGCCGAGGGAAAAGGCAAGCAGGCGGCTGACGAGGAGATTGACCTGGGTAATCGCAGCCCCGGCGACCCCGGGGGCGAAGAGCTGCCAGACCTCCCGGAGGGCGGGATCGGGGGTCAAATCGAACCGAAATCGCCATCCGGTGCGACGAAGCGAACCGGCAGTCAGGGCGAGTTGGAGAAGTCCGCCGAGGGCGACCCCGGCGGAAAGATACCATCCGGCAGTGGCGGCATCGGGAGATGTTGAGCTGGTGCGGTGGAGAAGGATCGCGAGGAGGCCCCCACCGAGGATCGAAAGGTTGAGGGCAACGGGAGTGAAGGCCGGCATCGCAAAACGCCCGAGGAGGTTCAGCCCAGTGGTGAGAACCGCCGCGACACAAACCGGACCGATGTAGGTGAAGACGACCGTGCTGTAGCGCAGCGCCCAGTCGAGCCGACTTCCCGGCACGGTGAAGCGGCTGCCGATGAGGAAAAAAACCTCTGCGATGATCCAGATCACGAAAAGGCCAACGGCGAGGCGGGTGACGATTCTCGAAATGAGGGATCTGAACCCCGCGGGGCCACTGGATTCGAGTTCGCGGGCGAGGACCGGCATGGCGGCGCTGCCAAGAGCGCCTTCGCCGAGAAGGCGTCTGAAAAGATTGGGGAGGGTGAAGGCGATGATGAAGCCCGCACTGACGGCGGAGGTGCCCAGCAATGCGGTCATCAGCCCGTCGCGGATCAGGCCGAGAATACGCGAGATTCCGGTCCATCCGGAAACGGTGCCGATGTTGTACCAGTTTTTGTGCATGACTTGGGTGAAGATCCTGCTGTAGGGTTAAGACCATTCGAGGATAATTATGGCTTTGATCGATAAACTGACTGAACGGCTGAAACGCCATCCGAAGCGAATTGTTTTTCCGGAGGGAAACGACCCCCGGATCATTCAGGCGGCGCGCTTGTTCGCATCCCGAAAGCTGGGGGTTCCGGTTCTCCTCGGGGAACGTGCCGAGATCAAGAGTAATGCCGCCAAGCTGGGGATCGATCTGGAGTACATCCGGATTGTCGAACCGCGTCGCAGTCAGGATTTTGATGAATTCAAAAAACAGTTTGTGGGGTTGCGTCGGTTTAAAGGGCTGTCCGAATCGGAGGTCGAGGAATATGTTGCCGATCCGAACTTCTTCGCGACCCTGATGTTATGGAACCGGCGGGTTGAAGGAATCGTCGCCGGGGCGACATCCGCAGCGAGCAGTGCGCTCCGTCCCCTTCTAAAGATCATTCCCTTGCAAAGCGGGGTGAAAACGGTTTCGTCCCTGCAAATCGTCGATTTTGATGATCCGGCGGAGGGGCGCGATGAGTTGTTTTTGACGGATTGCGCGGTCATCCCGGATCCGTCGATTGAGCAGTTGGCCGACATGGCCTTGACGGCGGCGGCGATGCGGGCGCACCTGACGGCGGAACGACCCCGGGTTGCGTTCCTGGCCTATACGACGAAGTCAAAGCTTTCCCGTAACCCGACCATCCTGAAGATGAAGGCGGCGACGGATCTGGCGATCCAGAGAGCGAAAAAAATGGGGGTCGAGGCGGACTTCGACGGAGAATTGCAGGTTGATGCCGCTCTTGATATTGCGACTGCGCGGGTCAAGGAGGTGAAATCGACGGTTGCGGGGCGGGCGAACATTCTTGTTTTTCCCGATCTCCATGCCGGGAATATCGCTGCGAAGATGATCCACTATGCGGCCGGGGTGCGGACCTATGGGCCGATCCTGACTGGCTTTAGTATGCCGGCAGCGGAGATTTCGCGGGGTGCGAGTGCTCACGATATTCTCGGGACAGCGATTCTGGTTTGCTGTCAGGCGATTGATCCCGAACTACTTTATCCGGTGGGGGGAGATTTGCCAGGGGTGGTGGTATGAGTGGCGGTCCTTCGACGCGACCGATGGAGGATGCGCGTTCCTTGATATCCCGATCCCCTTATGCCGAGGACGGGGCGGAAATCCTTGAAAAGCCGCGGAATACGACGACCCAGCGGATTTTCGTGGCGGCGACACGCCAAAACCAGGGGAAGACCACAACGTGTCTCGGTTTATACGGCGCGATGCGGCGTTTCAGCAACAGTGTCGGATTTATCAAGCCGGTCGGACAGCGCTTCGTCGAGGTCGATGGGCAGAAGATCGACGAGGATTCTGTTCTGCTCGATTCCGTCTTTGATTTGGCCGCCCCAATCGGTTCGATGAGCCCGGTGGCGATCGATTCTTCGTTTACGAGGCGATACCTCAAGAATCCGGAGGGCCAGTTGCGGATCCTCGTGGATCAAATTTGCCGAGGGTTTGATCGGGCGGCGTTCCACAAGGAATACATCATCATCGAGGGCAGTGGTCATGCGGGGGTCGGGTCGGTATTTGATCTCTCGAATGCGGCTGTGGCGAAGCTTCTGGGGGCAAAGGCGATCATTGTTTCGGAGGGAGGAATCGGGCAACCGGTTGATGAGATCGTGGTGAACAAGGCGCTTTTTGACAAATTCGGAGTCGAGATCATCGGGGCGATTTTGAACAAGGTCCTGCCGGAAAAAATGGATCTGGTGCGGGAGTATGCCGGAAAGGGCCTCGAACGGCACGGGATCCCGCTGTTGGGCGTCTTGCCCCTGAGGAAACGGTTGCAGGCACCCAGTTTTGGCCAGGTCGTGAGCCAGATTGGCGGTCGTTGGTTGAACGGTCGTCAAAGGGGTCGCCGCGAGCGCATTCTCCGGGTCGTGATTGGGGCGATGACTGCGAAGGGAGTGGTTGATTATCTCCAACCGGGGGTTCTGCTGATCACCCCGGGAGATCGTGAGGATATCCTTTTCTCAGCGATTGCGAGTGCGGGGATATCGGGACAGAAAGTGGTGTCGGGGATTGTTCTGACGCGGAATATTCTGCCTCACCCGAAGTTAATGGAATTGATCGCGCAAACCGACATTCCGGTCGTTATTTCTCACGAGGAGAGTTTCACGGTCGCGACCGCGATCAACAACCTGACGGTGAAAACACAGCCTGACGATACCGACAAGATCCCGATTATCCGGGAAATGGTGGAGGAGAATATCGATATCGATACGATCAGGAGCGCGTTCGTCTAATCGTGATCGGCTAATTTCACGAAATGCAACTGCTCTGATGATTGATTGCGAAACTGTAACATCGAAATCGTGTCACTTGGGCCTTTTGGCAAAGATAGTGCTTTACAACCTCGCGAAAACGTGCCAAGTGTTTCCTTGGCCGACATCGGTCAAACCAACAACAAACAAAACAAACAAACTATGAAGAAGCAAATCGCGCTCCTCACCGCGGCAGCTGCCGTGGGTCTCAGCTCGGTCTCCGCTCAATCCCTCGAAGACCTCTCGATCTCGACCACCTTTGGTTGGGAATCGGAGTACATCTTCCGCGGGGTTAAGCTGGCAGGTCAGAGCTTCCAGCCTGGTATCGATCTCCAGTACGGCGATCTCTACGTCGGTGCCTGGGCCTCGATGGAAACGGACAACCGCAACAGCGAGTCGGAAGAAATCGACTTCTTCGGCGGATATGGCATTGCGATCGACGAGACGTTCTCAGTCGACCTCGGTGTGACCGTTTACTACTACCCTCCACTCGACGACAACACAGTTGAAATCTACGGTGGATTCGCTGCTGACGTGGTTTCAACTCCCTCGGTCTACGTGTACTACGATTTCGACCTTGAAGTTCTGACGGTTGAAGGTTCTGTCGGTCACTCAATTGAGTTGGCCGAATCGGCCTCCTTTGACGTTGGAGCGTATGTCGGATTCGTGACTCCGGACGAAGGTGAAGATTACATCTACTACGGTGCGACCGCCGATGTTGGCTACGCGATCAACGAGTTCTCCTCGGCCTCGGTCGGGGTCCGGATTGCTGCCAACGACGGCGACAGCGAC
>CAZFLQ010000071.1:0-11380 GCA_964519935.1 uncultured Puniceicoccaceae bacterium
CGGCGCCCCTACAGTGGTGGCGGTCGCCGCAAGCGGCGCCCCTACAGTGGTGGCGGTCGCCGCGAGCGGCGCCCCTACAATGAACCGGAACCTTGTCGTTAGGCGGGTGGGGTGGTGTTTTCGGGGGTGGGCTTTTTGCCGAAGGTGGATTGGACGACGGCGAAGAGCATGGGGACGGCGATGAGACTGATGACGGTCGCGAAGAGCATTCCGAAGAAGACGGCGGTGCCGAGGACTTTGCGGCTTTCGGCGCCAGCCCCGGAGGCGATCAGGAGGGGGAGAACGCCGAGGATAAAGGAGAGGGCGGTCATGAGGACCGGACGGAGGCGGAGGCGGGCGGCTTCGAGGGCAGCTTCGCGGATGGCGCGGCCTTCGTCGTGGAGTTGTTTGGCGAACTCGACGATGAGGATAGCGCTTTTGGCGGAGAGACCGATCAGGAGGACGATGCCAACCTGGGTGTAGACGTTGTTGTCCATGTCGCGGAGGAACATCCCGATGACGGCACCGAGGAGGGCGGTCGGGACGGCCAGACAGACGGAGATGGGAAGGGACCAGCTCTCATACTGGGCAGCGAGGACGAGGTAGACGAGGATGACGGCAAAGCCGAAGATCAAAACCATCCCTCCGGAGGCGGCTTTTTCTTGAAAGGAGAGTCCGTCCCAGGCGTATCCGATGGTCGGGGGGAGGGTCCGGTCGAGCATGTCCTCGGTTATCGCGATGGCCTGTCCAGAGGAGAATCCGGGGGCGGCGTTGCCGAGGATTTTGACGGATGGATAAACGTTGAAACGGCTGATAATCATCGGCCCGAGGGTCTCGCGGACCTCGACGACGGACCCGAGGGGGGTCATCTCGCCGGCGCGGTTTTTGACCTTGAGGTTGAGAATGTCCTCGGGTCGGGCGCGGGCGGAGGACTCGGCCTGGGCGGTGACCTGGAAAATGCGTCCAAAGAGAATGACGTCGTTGACGTAGGCAGACCCGAGATAGGTCTGGAGGGCGCTGAAAACGGAGGTGAGGGGGATGCCGAGGGCCTTGACCTGTTCACGGTTGACGTCGACGAAGAGCTGGGGGACGGCGGCGCGGAAGGTCGTCATGAAGCGGGCAAGGCCGGTCTGGGAATTGGCATCGGAGATGATGCCTTGAACGGTTGCCGTGAGCGAGTTCAGACCGACGCCGCCACGGTCCTGGACCTGGAGGGTGAGACCGGAGGAGACGCCGACACCGGGGAGGGAGGGAGGGGCGAGGGCAAAGGCGGTGGCGTCGGTCAGGCTGGAGAGAAAGCGGTTTTGTTTCGCGATGAGGGCGGGTTGCTGAATTTCCTTTTGCGGTCGGTCGGACCAGTCATCGTAGGTGATGATTCCGAAGGCGGCGTTGCTAGCGGGGGCGCCGTCGAGGATGGAGTACCCGGCAATGAAGACGGCGTTTTCGACACCTTCGAGGTTTTCGAAAAACGGTTCAACCTGGCGGATGAAGGCGTCGGTGCGTTGAAGGGAGGCACCGTCGGGAAGTTGGAGATTGACGATGTTGTAGCCCTCGTCTTCCTGCGGAACGAAACTGGTCGGGAGACGGGTGAATCCCCATCCGGCAGCGGCGGTCATGGCGACGAAGGCCGTCACCCCGATGACGGAGCGGCGGAGGGCGACTGCGACGATTTTGCCGTAGCGGGCGCTGGTCCAGTCCATGGCACGGTTGAACCACCCGAGGGGACCCTTGGTCTTGAGGTCGGATTTGCGAAGAAGGATTGCACAGAGGGCGGGGGAAAGGGTGAGGGCATTGATTGAACTGAAGACGGTTGCGACGGAGATGGTGATCGCGAACTGGGTAAAGAGCCGTCCGGTGATCCCGCCCATGAAGGTACTGGGGACAAAGACGGCGAGGAGGACGAGGGTGGTCGCGATGACCGGGCCGCTGACCTCAATCATCGCCTTTTCGGCCGCCTCGCGTGGTTTCAGCCCGTCGGCAATGTGGCGGGAGGTGTTTTCAACGACAACGATGGCGTCGTCGACGACGATACCGATAACGAGAACAAGGGCGAAGAGGGTAAACTGGTTGATGTCGAGCCCGATGACCTGCATCACGAAGAAGGTTCCGATCAGCGAGACGGGGATCGTAATCGAAGGGACGAGGGTGGCGCGGAAATCCTGGAGGAAGATATAAACCGTCAAGACGACGAGGATCAGGGTGATAAAGAGGGTGACAACGACCTCGTTGAGGGAGGCTTTGACGATGTCGGTGGCGTCGTAGACGATTTCGACCTCAAGGCCCTCGGGGAAGGAGGGGGAAAGTTCATCGAGTTTGGCGCGGATCCCGTCAACGACGGAGATGAGGTTGGAACCGGGAATCTGGTTGATCGAGATGAGGGAGCAGGGGCTTCCATTGAAACGTCCAAAGTAGTCGTAGGTGCTGGCCCCGAGTTCGACCCTGGCGACGTCTTTGAGGCGGAGAACGGAGCCGCCGGGGTCGGTGCGGACGACGATGTTTTCAAATTCGGAGATCTCGGAAAGGCGACCGCGTAGTTTGACGGTGTATTCGAAGGGGACGGCTTCATTGAGGGGCGGTTTACCAATGGCACCGCCGGGAATCTGAGTACTTTGTTCGCGGACGGCCTGAATGACATCGCTGGCGTCGAGGCCGAGAAAGGCGAGACGGTCGGGATCGAGCCAGAGGCGAATGCTGTAGTCGCCCGCGCCGAAGGATTTGACCTCGCTGACGCCGGGGACACGGGAGAGTTCGTCCCGGAGGCGGAGGGCGGCAAAGTTACTCAGGAAAAGGTCGTCGTAACGGTTGTCCGGGGAATGGACGGCCATGTAAACGGCAGTGTCGGTGGAGCGCTTTCGAACGACGACACCCTGGCGAAGGACATCCTCGGGGAGGCCGGACTCGGCAACGGCGACGCGGTTCTGGACCAACACGTTGGCTATATCGAGGTCGGTGCCGATCTCGAAGGTGATCGTCATGCTCATGAGCCCGTTGTTTGAGCTGACGCTGGAAAGGTAGAGCATTCCCTCGACCCCGTTGATTTCCTGTTCAAGGGGGGCGGCAACGGTTTCGGCGACGGTCTCGGCATCGGCACCGGGGTAGATTGCGGTCACCGAGATGGTGGGGGGACTGATCTCAGGATAGCGGGCAATCGGGAGGGCGAGCATCGCGATCAATCCGATCAGGACGGTAACGATGGAGATCACCCCGGCGAAGACGGGTCGGCGGATGAAGAAGATCGAGAACATGAAGAGCGGCGGAGTGAGAGGCGGCGGGAGGGTGGCAAGAGCGCGGGCTCAGCCTGCAGTGGGGGTTTCACCGTCGGGGGCGTTCGTCGGGGGCGGCAGGGTGCTGGTATCGACCTGAACAGTCATTCCGGGACGGACCCGCTGGAGCCCGGTAGAGATAATTCTGGCGTCCGGGGCGAGACCTTCGACGATCGCGTTGGTCTCGGCTGAACGGGTCTTGGTGACGTAGACGGGCTCGACGACATTTTGATCATTGACCGTGTAAACGTAGGTTCCGGCCTGATCGCGCAGGAGGAGGGACTCGGGGATAAGGACAGCCTTCTCGATCACGGTGGGGATGCCGACCTTCGAAAACATGCCGGGAACAACCAAGTTGGTTGGGTTGGCGAAACGGGCGCGGACCTCGATCGTGGCGGTGCCGGCGGTGACCTCATTGGCGGCGTAGGTGATGGAACCGGACTCGGGAAAAACCGACCCATCGGCAAGGGTTAAGCGGATAGGGAGTTGGCGGCGGGAGTTTTCGGTCCCGTGCTTGCGGAGGTAGGTAATGAGGCGGCGTTCGGGGACGTTGAAGTAGACATCAAAGGGGTTGTCCTGAACGACGATCGCGAGGGGTTCGGAGGGGTTTGTCCCGACGAGGTTACCGGCAGAGAGGGCGGACCTCGAAATGCGTCCTGCCATCGGCGAAACAATTTCGGTGTAGGAAAGGTTGAGACGCGCATTTTCGACCGCCGCCTCGGCCTCGCTGACGGTGGCGGAAGAAACTTCGAGTTCGGCCGCTGCGGTGAGGTAGTCGATCTCGGAGATCGCACCCTGATCGACGAGTTGTTTTTGCTGTTTTTCGCGGGTTTCGGCAAGGCGTTGGGAAGCCTCGGCCCGTTCGAGGGCGGCCTCGGCGGCCTCGAGGGCAGCGGCGTAGGCCTCGCGTTCAATTGAGAAGAGGAGACCGCCCTGTTCGACGCGGGCACCGTCCTCGAAATGAATTTCGTTCAGAAAGCCGGGGATTCGCGCGACAATCTCGACCCGGTCGGAACTGTCGATGCGTCCGGTAAAGGTGTCGAAGACGGTGGTGTCGGCGACAGTCGGACTGATCACCTTAACGGTGGGTGGTGGGGGGGGAGCAAACTCGTTTTGGGGGCCGCACCCAACGATCAGGAGCAAGCCGATGGAGGCGGTTGCGGCGATGAGGGCACGCTGGGAGGAGTGGACGAGGCAGGTCATTGTAGGGTTGGAATTTGGTGGTCGACGGGGAGACGGCAACTCATTTCTGATTTTGGCGTCGAGCGGGAAGTTGGCTTCGGCGGCTGAATCGTGTTCGGCCCGGGGGAGGGGATTGGAAACCCTCTTTCACAGAAGGGGCGGTCGATGGGGATCCTCGGTTCGTGAATCAGGCGAGACTGCGGGCAATTTTGACGAAATGCTGGATGGGGTTGACGTCGGGGGTGCGTTCGCGGAGGGCGCGGATGCCTTTGACGGCGGCAGCGGCCCCGGTGACGGTTGTCATGATACACACGCGGTGGAGGAGGGCGGCCCGCCGGATGATGCCCTCGTCCTTGCGCGGGATCATGCCCATCGGGGTGTTGATGATGAACTGAATTTTCTGGTTTTTGATCAAGTCGGTGACGTTGGGACGGCCGCCGTCGCTGACCTTGGAGATGATGCGGGTTTCGAGCCCGTTGGCGTTGAGGAAATCAGCAGTTCCACGGGTCGCACAGAGGGTAAAGCCGAGATCAACGAGGTCCCGGGCGACCGGGAGGGCGCGGTCCTTGTCGGAATCGCGGATCGAGATGAAGACGTTGCCGCCGGTCGGGAGTTCCGGCTGGACCGCCATCTGGGTCTTGGCAAAGGCGATCCCAAGATCCTCGTGGATGCCCATGACCTCGCCGGTGCTGCGCATTTCCGGAGTCAGGACGATCGGGGATCCGGGGAATCGTCCAAACGGGAAAACGGATTCCTTGACCGCATAGTACGGCGGGATGATTTCGCGGGTGAAGCCAAGATTGGCGAGCTTTTCGCCGGCCATGACACGGGCGGCAAGTTTGGCGAGGGGAACGCCGATTGCTTTTGAGACGAACGGCACGGTGCGGGAGGCGCGGGGGTTGACCTCGATGATGTAGAGCTCGTCGTCCTTGACTGCGAACTGGATGTTCATCAGGCCGATGACGCGAATCTCGCGGGCGAGGGCGTGGGTGGCCTCGCGGATGCGTTCGATCATGTCTGCCCCGAGGGTATGGGGGGGCAGGACCATGGCGGCATCGCCGGAGTGGACCCCGGCGTATTCGATATGTTCGAGCATTCCGCCGATCACGCTGGTCTCGCCGTCGGCAATGCAATCGACATCGACCTCGATGGCATCTTCGAGGAATTTATCGAGGAGGACGGGTTTTCCGGGGGCAACGTCGAAAGCCTCGCGGATGACCTGTTTAAGATCGTCCATATCGTAAACGATAAACATCCCGCGTCCGCCAAGGACAAAGGATGGGCGAAGAAGGACCGGGAAGCCGATTGCCCCGGCCATCTCGTAGGCCTCCTCGGGGGACATCGCGGTATCGTTGACGGGTTGTCGGAGGCCGATTTTTTCGAGAACGGCCTTGAACCGGCGGCGGTCCTCGGCGAGGTCGATGTTCTCGGGGGAGGTACCAATGATGTTGACCCCGTGCGCCTTGAGGTCGGTGGCGAGGTTGAGGGGGGTTTGCCCGCCGAACTGGACAATCGCCCCGGTGCATTTCTCCTGGGTGTAGATCTCGAGAACATCCTCGAGGGTGAGGGGCTCGAAATAGAGCTTGTCGGAGGTGTCGTAGTCGGTCGAAACGGTCTCGGGGTTGGAGTTGACCATGATGGTCTCGAATCCGGCCTCGCGGAGGGCAAAGGAGGCGTGAACGCAGCAGTAGTCGAACTCGATCCCCTGGCCGATCCGGTTGGGGCCACCGCCGAGGATCATGATCTTGCGTTTGTCAGACGGGATGATCTCATTCTCGACACCGTAAGAGGAATAGTAATACGGGGTAAAGGCCTCGAATTCGGCTGCGCAGGTATCGACAAGTCTGTAGGTCGTCTGGATGCCGCGGTCCTCGCGGTCCTTGCGGACAAACTGGCGGCGGGTTCCGGTCAGGACGGCGATCTGGTGGTCGGAAAAGCCGGCGGATTTGAAGGTACGAAGATCGTTGTCGGAGAGTTGATCGTAGGGGGTGTCACGCAATTTCGTTTCGAGTTCGACCAGTTCTTTGAGTTGGTGGAGAAACCAGGGATCGACCTTGCAAAGGTCGTGGATTTCCCCGATCCCGAGTCCGGCGAGAAAGGCGGAACGGATGTAAAAGACGCGCTGGGCGGTGGGGCGGGTGAGAAGGGAGCGAAGTTTGCCGGGATCGGCTTCGTGATATTTGTCATCGGCAAAGCCGGAAACACCGATTTCGAGGGAGCGGAGGGCTTTTTGGAACGATTCCTTGAAGGTGCGGCCGATCGCCATGGCCTCGCCGACGGATTTCATCTGGGAGGAAAGGGTGGTGTCGGCCCCGGCGAATTTTTCAAAAGCGAAACGGGGGACCTTGGTGACGACGTAGTCGATGGTCGGCTCGAAGGAGGCGGGGGTTTCGCGGGTGATGTCGTTGCGGAGTTCCTCGAGGCTGTAGCCGACCGCAAGCTTGGCGGCGATCTTCGCGATCGGAAAGCCGGTTGCCTTGGAGGCGAGGGCGGAGCTGCGGGAGACGCGGGGATTCATCTCGATCACGACCATCCGGCCGTTTTCGGGATTGACGGCGAACTGGATGTTGCTGCCGCCGGTCTCGACCCCGACCTCGCGGATGCAGGCAAAGGAGGCATTCCGCATGAGCTGATACTCCTTGTCGGTCAGGGTCATAGCGGGGGCGATGGTGATGGAATCGCCAGTGTGGACGCCCATCGGGTCGAAGTTTTCAATCGAACAGATCACGACGCACTGGTCTTTCCAGTCGCGCATGACCTCCATTTCGTATTCTTTCCACCCGAGAAGGCATTCCTCAATGAGAACCTCGTGAACGGGGGAGAGGTCGAGACCATTGACGACAATCTCCTCGAATTCCTCGCGATTATAGGCGATCCCGCCACCGCTTCCCCCGAGGGTGTAGCTGGGGCGAATGATGAAGGGAAAGTCCCCGATCGCCTCGGCGGCGGCGCGGGCCTCGTTGACGGATTTGACGGTGCGGGACCGGGCGACGTCGAGACCGATTTTGAGCATGGCCTCCTTGAAAAGTTCGCGGTCTTCCCCCTTTTGAATCGCCTCAACCTTGGCACCAATCAACTCGACCCCGTACTTCTCGAGGATCCCGGCGGCGGCGAGATCGAGAGAGAGGTTCAGGCCGGTTTGTCCTCCGAGGGTGGGGAGGAGGGCTTGGGGGCGTTCGCGATCAATGATTTGTTCGAGAGTGGGGACGGTCAGCGGTTCGATGTAGGTGACATCGGCGAACTCCGGATCGGTCATGATCGTGGCGGGGTTCGAATTGACGAGGATCACCTTGTAGCCCTCCTCGCGAAGGGCCTTGCAGGCTTGGGTTCCCGAGTAATCAAACTCGCAGGCCTGTCCGATGACGATCGGGCCGGAGCCAATAATAAGAATGCGTTCGATGTCGGTCCTTTTAGGCATTAGCGAAAAACCATGGACAAAGGGGGCGACGGGATGAAGAAAAAACGTCGTCGGGTTGTGTTTCTATCGAGGGGGACGGAGGGCGGTGAGGCACGCGTTCGGGGGCTGAACAATTGTCGCCGTTGGCCTGGGCCCTCAGGAGCACCCCGACTACTGCCAGAGGGGGGGCGGCGGGCAGGTTTTATTGGGGTGGGGTTTTGGGGAATTTTTCGCGGTAGGCGGGGATGGTTTCCATCGGGGGGCGTTCTTCTTCGACGATGTTGTAGGTGACCTGCTGGTAGCGGTTGTCCCGGACCTGGAATTGGCGGTAAATCGTTTCGAGATCGGGGAGGCGGTCGACCATTCCGAACTTTTCGATCCGGTTGAGGAATGACTGAAGAATGCCGAAGGACATTTTGCCAAGGGCGAGGGTGGTCTGGTTGCGGTGGACGCGTTGGTCGAGGTCGGTCTGGCCAAAGGCGTCGAGGCCGAATTTCTGGTAGACGTCGAGGATGTGGGATGTTTCGACACCGTATCCGATCGGAAAGGGGATCGATTCGAGGATCGGTCGACGGACGGCGTACTCTCCGGAGAGGGGTTGGATGAGGGCAGTGAGTTCGGGGAAGAAGAGGGAGAAGAGCGGTCTGACGAGGATCTCAGTGACGCGGCCGCCACCGCTCGGGCGGATGCCCTGGGAAAAAGCGAGGGGGCGGTCGTAGAAGGCTTTTACGTAGTGGATCGAGTCCTGGTAAATGAGAGGAGCGACGAGGCCGGTGCAAAAACGGGGATGGATGTTTTTGATGTCGGCGTCGACGTAGCAAATGATGTCGCCATTGAGCTGGTAAATTGCTTTCCAGAGGTTTTCGCCCTTGCCCCGCTTGTCGCCAACCTCGGGGAGGATGTCGGAGGCGAGGTAGACCTCGGCCCCAAAGGCGGCGGCGATTTCCCGGGTGTTGTCGGTCGAGCCGCTGTCGATGACGGCAATTTCGTCGACCAGCGGGTAACGTTCGACCAGTTCAGACCGAAAGATGACGATTTCCTTTCCGATCGTCTTCTCTTCATTAAGGGTCGGAATGCAGAGGGAGACGCGGAGGCCTTTGCGTTCTTTTTCTTCGACCAGCGCACGCACATCCCAGAAATCGCCGTGGTGGAAGGTGTTGGTCTTCAGCCAGTTTTCAATCTTCATGATCACAGTATCCTTTGTCGATGGAGTCGATCAGGGAGAGCAACTGGGTGACCCCGCGAAAGAGAGGTTCAATTGCAATGGTTTCGCGGACCTCGTGCTGGTGTTCGACGGTGGTCAGACCGAGAGTTACTGAGGGAATGCCGGCATCGATCATTGCGCAGAGTTCGCCGGTGCTGGGGGCGATCACCGGTTCGATCCCGAGGGCTTCGTCGATCTGCCGAACCGCACGTACCAGAGGGTGGGAAAAGGGGATGCCCCCGCGCTGGCGCCGCGAGACGAGGTTCAGTTTCACATCGGCCTCGTTTTCGGCGTCGTTCTCATCGACAATCTCTTGGATCGTGCCGAGAAGGTTTTCGGGCATGGATTCGTCCTCGGATCGGATTTCGAAACGGAGTCGACCGCTATGGGCGATTGAATTGAAGGTGTTGCCCGCCGAGATTGACCCGAGGATGATCGAGGTTTGGGGCTCGCGAGGGAGCGGGATGCCAAGGAGGCGGGAGACAATCCGATTGAGGAAGGTGATCGATCCACCCGACCCGAGGCGTCGCCATTCGGAGTGCTCGGGGACCGAGACTGTGATCTCGCCCCGAATCATGCCGAGGGAGTTGTAGGAAAGCCGCCCGAGATGGACCCCGCGGAGGCAGATCCCGAAATCGATCGGGCGGTTGTAGTTTTCGATGAAAAAGCGAATACCGGCGATGTCCCCGAGCCCGAGACTTCGGGTTGTCGCGAGGAGAACGAGATTGGCATCAAGTTCGATTCCGAGCCTTTCGAGAAGGATTGGGAGGAGGGAAAGGACGGAGAGACCTATCGCGTTCTCGGCGATCCCCGGACCGGTGATGAAGCCGGGTTGAAGGCTCATCGCGGGGTCGACCTCGGGGCCGAAGATGGAGTCGGCGTTGGCGGAGATGAGGATTGTGCGGTCGCCGCCGCGTCCCGGAACAAAGGCGGCAACGTTCCCAATTTCGTCGGTCGAGACCCTTTCGAGCCCCGATTCGTCGAAGCGGTCGCGGATGAAACGGATGCGATTTTCCTCCTGAAAGGTCGGGGCGGGGATCTCGCCAATCATGACGGCGTTGGCGAGAATGAGTTCCCGAATTTTGCCCAGTTCCTCAAGCCAGCCGGACTGTCGATGGAGGATATCTTCGATGGAGGTTTTCATGATCCGGACCCAGCCTTGAAGGGTGAGGATGGGGATACGAGAAAAAAGTCAGCGCATCGCGGAGAGCATCGCGTGCCTCGATGCTCTTTTTAGGTAGAAGGGGTAAGTGCGATGGAGGAGTCCGCGAGCAGACCTTTTGGAGGCATGGGACTACGCGCGGACCACACGCTGGAAGCGTGTGGGCACTATAGGGATACGGATCCTGTGTGTTGGCGGCGGGGCTCGGCAACTACACGCTGGAAGCGTGTGGGCACTATAGGGACACGCATCCTGCGTGTCGGGCGGGGGGGGAATTTGCTTTACCGACGAGGGCCCTGTGGGATGGGGTGGGACAGGCGGGCTTTTTTTGGGTTTTCCCGGATGTAGTTGGTAATGTGCCACAGTTGTCCTGGAGAGCGGACGAGGTGATCGAAGGATTCACGCTGCCAGACGCTGCCAGATAATCCACGGAGGGCGTTGATTTTGTTCGCAGTGAAACTCTTCCAGGAATGAAGAATCGTTCCAACCTGGTAGCCCGGCATCGGATGGACAATGGCGTGAACGTGATTCGGCATGACGACCCATTCGCCGAGACGATAGCGGGTGCCTTCAAAGAATTGGAGCGCGTTGGAGACAGTGTTACCGATGAAAGGATCTGCAAGAATGCAAGAACCCATACCGGCATCGAGCCATGTGTTCAGTCGGTCCGGAAACAATTGATGGTACTCTGCCGAGGTTTCCGGGGAGCGGGGTTCGGGATGAGCCTCCAGCCAGAGCTGTCGTTCAAGGGACCATTGCCGGAGGACTTTCTGGGGTAGGGAGTCAGCCAAACGGAAGGTCACGAAAGTTGTTACTTTGTCCTGATACCAATGCGGAAGGTCACGGTCGAGCATGGCCAACTCGCCCTGTGGGTTAAAATAGATGGGATCGAAATCGAGGGAGGGCTCTGGATCGGGTTCACGAGGTGGATTCATGGGTGGTGTCGAGGGGGGCGTGGTGGAAAAACACTCTGGGAGACGAAAGGTAATCACCTGGTGGGGGGCTCGGCAACCACACGCTGGAAGCGTGTGGGCACTGTAGGGACACGGATCCTGTTTGTTGGCGTGGGGGGTCGGCAACCACACGCTGGAAGCGTGTGGGCACTATAGGGATACGGATCCTGTGTGTTGGGCGTGGGGGGGTCAGCAACCACACGCTGGAAGCGTGTGGGCACTGAAGGGACACGCATCATG
>CAZFLQ010000072.1:0-6968 GCA_964519935.1 uncultured Puniceicoccaceae bacterium
CCCCAAGGCCGCCTACAGATTCCGCGCCGCGAACTGGATCGCGTCGTGGATCTTTTCGAGATCCTCATCCGTGTGCCGGGCGCTGATCGCCGTCCGGATCAAATCCTTCCCCGGGGGAACTCCCGGGGCGATCGACATCACCGTAAAAACCCCCTTCGAGAGCAGATCCTTCCAAAACGCATAGACCCGCTCCTTCTTCCCCAAAACAATCGGAATCGCCGGAGTCTCGCTTTGCCAGGTATCGAGTCCGAGGTCTTCCAACATCTTTCGGTAGATCCCGGTGTTTCGCCAGAGCCTCTCGAGGTGCTCCGGTTCCTCCTGCAAAACCTCGAGCGCCGCCTCCGCACAGGCCGCCTGCGACGGACTGATTGCCGCCGAAAAAATCGTCTGTTTCGAGTGCGTCCGCAGATATTCGATCAACATCCGCGACCCCGCCACGAACCCCCCCGTGCTCGATAGGGCCTTCGAAAAACTTCCGCAAATGATATCGACCTCGTCCACCAACCCAAAATGGGCCGCCGTGCCCCGCCCGCCCGGACCCATCACCCCGAATCCGTGGGCATCATCCATCACCGTGAAGAGGCCGTGTTCCTGCGCCACCGAGATCAGCTCCGGCATCCGCGCGACGTGGCCTTCCATCGAATAGACCCCCTCGAACAACAACAGCTTCGCCCGCTTTGGATCCTCGTGCGCGAGGACATCCCGCAAATCATCCGGGTTGTTGTGCGAAAACCGTTCACTCGATGCCCCCGACACATGAATCCCCGACCACAGCGCAGAGTGTACATTCTTGTCCACGAGGATACAATCACCCCGTTCCGTGAAGGAGCCCACCGACGACATACAGGACACATACCCCGCCACCGAGACATGACAGGCCTCTTTTCCCAGAAACGCCGCCAGCTTTTCCTCCAGACGGGTATGGAAAATCCGGCTCCCGTTCGCCACCCGCGCCCCCGTCGTCCCGCTCCCCCACTCCCGCAAAGCCCGCTGCCCTGCCTCAATCACCTTCGGATGATTCGACAACCCGAGGTAATCATTACTCGCCAGCATGATGTAGTCCCGCCCATCCCGCCGGATCCGCGTCCCCACCTGCTCGTCAAAGGTGTAATAGTAGGGAGCGTATTTCAGCCGCAACTTGGTCACGGGGTCATCCTCGCAACGTTTGAGAATCCGGTTCTTCTCGCCCCGAAAAGTGGAAAATAATGCCATATTCAAATTCAGCGATTCCCCTCTTCAGGATAGGAACCCAACCATTTTACAAAAGGACAGCGCTTCGACAGCGCGTCAAACGTCGCCTGCAGTTCCGGATCTTCGTAGTGACCCGTACAGTCGACAAAAAAGTAATAGTCCCACGGTCGCCGCCGACTCGGCCGCGACTCGATCTTCGTCAAATTAATCGCCCGGTCACTGAAAGGATCAAGAGCCGCCTTCAAAGCACCGACCTCATCATGGATCGAAAAGACCAGACTGGTCTTGTCTTTCCCGCTCCGCGACGGGCGACTGACCTCTTTCCCCAATACGAAAAATCGGGTCGTGTTGTCCGAACGGTCCTGAATCCCCCGCGCGAGGATCGGGACATCATAGGTCGTTGAGGCCACCGCGCTCGCAATCGCCGCACTCCCGGACTCCGCCTTTGCCGTCTGCACCGCCCCCGCCGTGCTGTGGACCGGAATCAGTTCCGCCTGCGGCAAATGCACCGCCAGCCAATCCCGGCACTGCCCGATCGCCTGATCCTTCGAATAGACCCGCTCGACTCCCTCCAACCGCCCCGGACCGATCAGACAATGCTCAATCGGCAGGTAAACCTGCGAAACAATCTTCAGCGGACTGTCGACCAACATGTCGAGGCTGTGAAAAACCGCCCCCTCTGTCGAATTCTCGATCGGGATTACCCCGTGCTCCGCCTCGCCCCGCTCCACCGCTGCAAACACCTCCGGGATCGTTGGCAACGGCACATGCGTCATCTGCGACCCAAAGGCCGCCAGCGAGGCCTGCTGCGTAAAGGTTGCCTCCGGCCCCAGATAGGCAATCCGCAGCCCCCCCTCCATCGCAATCGACGCCGAAATAATCTCCCGGAAGATCGGCCGCAACCGCGCCCCGTCCAGCGGCCCCTCGCTGATCGCCCCGATCCGGTCAAACACCTCCCGCTCCCGCGCCGGAACAAAAATCGACCGCCCGTCACGCCCTTTCACCCGGCCCACCTCAGCTGCCAGCTTGACCCGTTCGTTCAACAGACGCACGAGGTCGGTATCGACCCCGTCAATCGCCTCTCTGAGTTCATCCAGATTCATGCTTCCGCTGGCAATCCCACGTCCTGATCGGACAACTCCGGCTGCTCCGCCATCGGCGAACGTCCCAACCACTCATCCAACTGCGAAGGGCTGATCACATCCGAGGCCGGTAACTCCTCCAACCCGCGCAACCCGCAAATTTCCAAAAACCGCCCCGTCGTCCCAAACTGCACCGGCCGCCCCGGCAACTCCGCCCGGCCCACCGACGCGACCAACTCCATCTCCTGCAACCGCCCGAGCGCACTATCGACCGAGACCCCCCGTACCCGCTCCATCTCCGCCCGCGTCACCGGCTGACGGTAGGCAATGATCGCCAGTGTCTCCAACATTGCCGGACTCAACCGCAACTGCTTCGGATCCCCCCGCAGGCACCGAATCCAGTCGGCATATTGCGGGGCCAACACCAGCCGAAACCCCTCGGCCCCCTCGCTGATCCGGTAGACCTCGTTCTTCACCCGCAAAGATTCCGCGAGGTCCCCCATCGCCTCCCGCAACTGCGCCACCGTGATCGACCCCGGAATTCCCGCCCCCGCCAAAACCGCATCCCCCGCCGCATCGTCGGTTGTCTCCGCTCCCTCCTCCAACGGCCCTTCGGCCGACTCCGCCGCAGTCGCCATCTTCCCGAAAACCTGCTGAATCTGCTTCAAATCCAGCGGCTCCGAGGTCGAAAACAACAACGCCAGAAGAGTCTTGTGTAAATCGATCGTCACGAAATATCCGCAAAACCCTGAATATGCTCGACCCACCACCCCTAGCACAAACCCAAAGTTACCCGTTGACCGAAGCAGTTTCGGTCGCCATCGGGCTGCCCCGTCAGACGCAAAGGAAAGCCATCGACTTGGTCGAGCGGATCGCACCGGCTCCTGTCGCGAGCACGTTTCCAGGGAAATTCGGATCTTCGAGATGCTCAGCGTTTAATTTACATCGATCACGCATTATCGTCGCGAAGGGCCGCAGCCCAGGAGGATCGATCGCCCCCCTCAATACTCAATGAGCCGCAAATCAGAGATTTTTCGAAATTCAGACCCGTTTCGTGTTACGAGAGCGTGCCCCTGTTCGATTGCGTGACTCGCGATCCACAAATCATTCGCCCCAATCAGATTTCCCGTCGCCTTGAGGCTACGGTAAACCCGCCGGTAAATCGCCGAGACCTGCGCACCCAGAGGTGCCACATCGAGGAGGTCACGCACAAAACCGATAAAGGCATCATCTTCGTCCGAAAAACCTGCCAAAAACTCTCCCCAGGCAACGGCCGAAATCTGCAAACGCTCATCCCTGTGGGTCCGTAAAAAAGCTGCCCCCGGACCCGGAATTTTTGCCTTAACCTCCCTCTGGTAATCGATCAGAAAACAGGTATCCACCATCAACATGACCACTTGTCCTCCGGCGGTTGATCAGCAGCTTGATCAGCCTCCCATGCCTCGAGCACCTCATCGGAAACAACCGGTGCATCATCAAAAGCGGCCAGAAAAGAACCAGCCGTAGGCGCAGATTCGTCCCATCGACCACGGCGAATGACCTGTGAAAACGACTCCTTCGAATGTCGCCTCGCCCGTCGCAAAAGAAGATAAGCATCCTCCGATAACGATATATTCCTGGAACCCATACCCATACCTATACGCGTATTGGGATTCCGTCAACCCCGCAGGCGTACAAAGACTCTCCGTCGCAGTCACCATCGACACTCGGGCCGGGTGCCCCATCTTCAAACGCCCTGCGATCCACGGATTGGCGGCCGCCGCCGTCCGGCTCAATTCCCGGTCGGCGTTTCCACGCTCTATTCTCCCCGCTGGTACGGGGCGGGACTGTAAGCGTGATCCCGTAGGCGTGAAGGACCCAACCACCGCATTCGACCGCCCCGAAGATCACCCTCTCGAAAGCCGGACCAGCACTGCCGAAGGTGAACAGATCATGGCAGAAATTGCCTCGCGAGATGAAGGGTCCATCGAAAATCTTTTTGACCTTTAAATATGATCTTCCAGACAATTTAGGATGACGAATAAAGCCTGGAAAATCTCAGATGCCAAGGCCCGCCTGTCCGAGGTCGTGAATGCCGGTCAGGAAGGACCTCAACTCCTCTACAATCCTTTCATCGGTTGAGGCCCGACAACCCCAAAGCACTCCGCTTTTGTAGATCATGTTCTTCAGGATTGTCTCAAGGGAACTTCGAAAAATCCACTACCGTGTTCGAAGTTCCGTCCATTCTGAAAAGCACAGGCAGCAGACGGGCAGGTCTTCGACTCCAGACATCCTCCAATCGCTGCGACCGGCTTTCAGTCCGCTCTTACACCGATCAAAGACCTTTTCGCGTGGGAGGGTGCGGTCCGCGGTTGAACCCGGCAGATGTCAGCTTTTCGTGGATGGCTTGTTGAAGCCAGCGGTCCTGCACATTGGGCACACCCAACGTGCGTTCGCCGCCATCGGACTTGGGGCCTTCGGTTCTGAGTTGCCTCGACGTGCTGGTGTCAGAGTAACGCGTTGTCCGTGCGTCCTCTAGCGGGAGTTGGGTTCTCAGTTGACAAAACGAAAGGGACTTTCATTAATCAGCTGATGGATTTAGAGGTGGTGGTCGTAGGCGCAGGACCGGCAGGTATCGGTTGCGCCCTTGCGTTGAGGCGGGCGGGGATTGAGAACGTGCTTCTGTTGGAGGCGGTGTCGGTTGGTGCATCTTTTCGGCGTTGGCCGGAGCAAATGCGCCTAATCACTCCATCGTTCCATGGGAACCCTTTTTTCCAGACGGATCTGAATGCAATCACGCCAGACACTAGCCCAGCCGACTTCTCTCAGAAGGAGCATCTCAGCGGGAGGGAATATGCTGCTTACCTGCGGGCCGTCGTCATGCACTTCAAACCCCTCATTCGGGAAAACGAAAGGGTGTTGCGCGTCATCCCGGAGCTTCAAGGGTTCTCGGTGCTCACCGATAGGGCCGCCTACCGCACGAAGTGCGTGATCTGGGCAGCGGGCGAATTCTCCCGCCCGAAGCCAGGGAGTTACGAGGGGGCTGAACACTGCATTCACTCCAGCGCTTTCGCGGATTGGAGGGAATTCGAGGGAGACAATGCGTTGATCATCGGAGGTTACGAGAGCGGGATCGATGCGGCTTGCCACCTTGTCGAGCTTGGAAAACAGGTCCTCGTGTTATCCAGCGGTGAACCCTGGAACGTAGACCATCCCGATCCCAGCGAGGTCCTGAGCCCGTTCACGCGGGAGCGCCTTGTCAGGGTGATTCGGAGCCATCCAGAGAGCCTTGTCCTTCACGGAAATGCGACCGTTGTCCGGGTGGATCGCCTTTCCGAGCAGTACATCGTACAGGTAGCGGACGGACAGGTCTTCGACTCCAGACACCGTCCAATCGCTGCGACCGGGTTTCAGTCCGCGCTCACTCCGATAAAAGACTTGTTCGATTGGAAGGGTGCGGTACCGCAGTTTACTGAGGAAGACGAATCCACTCTGCATGAGGGACTTTACTATGCGGGCCCGTCCCTTGTTCAGCGTGGTTCCAAGTTTTGCTTCATCTACAAGTTCAGGGCGCGCTTCGGCGTTGTGGCCCGATCGGTTGCCCGAAGCCTGGGTTACCCGGAACCTGACCTGGAAGACGACCGCCGAAGAGGGTTCCTCGTCGATGATTTGGAGTGCTGCACCAATTGCGAGTGTGCGGTCGAGCCGGATGCAATCGCAGTGGAGACTGGACCGTGAGCGAGATGATCCACACTGGAGAAGCTCAAACCCTTTCTCGGAAGTCGCCCCGGGCAGGAGAGTTACCTGTCGTCGTGCTCGGAATGGAGAGCGTGGGCAAGAGCAGTTTGCTTTCGGCGTTGTCTGGACAGTTCGCTGAATCTTCCGCCCTTGCCGGGACGACACTGCGCTGCGAGCGGTACAACGATGGTACGCGGAGTTGGGTGGACACGCCGGGGATCATCACGGGTTCGGATGCAATCACGGTCCGCGACGCGTTGGAGGCCCTGGAATCCGCTGAGTCGATCCTGCTCGTGCTGCGCGCTGATCGGGCAAAGGAAGAGTTGGGCTCTTTGCGATCGCTCGTGGGCGCGCGGAAGGTGGCCGTGGCTCTCACCTTTCGGGATCGCTTGGCCGACGCGGATGCGAAGAGCGTTCAGAATAAAATTGATTCGTGGAGGGAACATCTGGGGGTTCCTGTGGTTTTGCTCGATGGGCGAAATCCGAGCATGCTAGACCTTGCAGAGGTGCGTTCGGCCGTGGATGAAGCTGCGTCGCTCGCACACGGACGCGACTCCGAGCTGCCAGTCTTCCCGGAACGGCGAAGGCTAACCTCGGCAGTCATCTTTGAGCGTGTGCTCGGCTTTGGTCCGGTCAGCCTTCTTTTGCTTTTTGGACCTGCATGGGTTGCGGTGACTCAAGCAAACGCGTTAGCAGATCACTATTACGATTCGGTAGGGTTGCTTCTCGCTGGGCCTTTGGAGTGGCTCAACCGGCTCCCAGGACCGCTCGCAGCAACTCTCGGAGGCGACTACGGGGTGGTCGCGATGTTTCCTTTCCTACTCCTCTACGCCCTGCCGACGATCCTGATTTTCACCGGATTGATTGCGATCTACAAGAGTTCTGGGCTGGTCGACCGTCTTTCCTACGCGCTGCATCCGTGGCTTCGGCCCTTCGGTCTTGGCGGGCGTGATCTTGTGCGGGTCGTGATGGGATTCG
>CAZFLQ010000072.1:7068-11124 GCA_964519935.1 uncultured Puniceicoccaceae bacterium
CGCTTTGCTTTCAAGATGGTTGGACGGCAAGCTGCATTTGCTATCCTCTTTTCGCTTTGCATCGCCTGGGGCGGTAAAACCCTTGCTAATTTGTGGAATTGATTCCGAGAGCTAAAAACTAAAACCTAACAGAACTCACAATTCGAAGTTGCCTATATCTTTGCCACCGAAATGGCCTTCACGTTCAAACTTGCCTCAATGATCCTTCCGCAGCTGTACTATAGTATGGAACCCGCTGCACCGGATCAGGTGAGTACGCTCTGAATATATCCAAAATGAAAATACGATCAAAAAAACTTCCGGTTACAGTCCTTTCTGGCTTCCTCGGGGCCGGGAAAACAACCGTCCTCAACCACATCTTGAACAATCGCGAGGGATTGAGGGTTGCGGTGATTGTGAACGACATGAGCGAGGTGAACATCGACGCCCGGCTTGTTGAAGACGGTGGCGCGGAGCTCAGCCGCAAAGAGGAAAAGCTCGTCGAGATGAGCAACGGCTGCATCTGCTGCACCCTGCGGGACGACTTGCTGGAAGAGGTTCGACGCCTCGCCCACGAGGGAAAGTTCGATTACCTCCTGATTGAATCGACGGGAGTCTCCGAGCCCATGCCGGTGGCAGAAACCTTCTTTTTTCGAGACGAGGCAGGATTCAGCCTGGAAGACCTGGCCCGGTTGGATACCATGGTTACGGTCGTGGACGCGGCTAACTTCGAGCGCGATTTTGGTTCGCCCGAAAAGCTCAAAGATCGCGGCCAGGAGGTCGGCGCGGAGGACGAGCGGACGATTGTCGACTTGCTCGTGGATCAAATCGAATTCGCGGATGTCATTTTATTGAACAAGGCGGATGCCGTTGATGACGAAGCGCTCACGCGAATTAAATCCGGCATCAGGGCGATCAATAGTCGTGCCGAGCTGATTGAGTCGAGCTTCGGGAGGGTTGAGCCTCGCTCGATCCTCAACACGGGCAGGTTTGATGTTCACTCCGCCGAGGAAATGCCCGACTGGCTGAAACTGATCCATGGTGAGCCGGTCTCCGAAACTGAGGAGTACGGGATCTCCCATTTTCTTTACCGTGCTCGTCGTCCGTTCCACCCTGAGCGTCTGCGCAAGTGGATGGCGCAAGATTGGCCGGGCGTGATCCGTTCAAAAGGATTTTTTTGGCTCGCAACCCGGATGAGCTTTGTCGGGCTTTGGTCGAGGGCAGGTGCCCAGTCTGATATTCGGCTGGCAGGTGAATGGTTTGCTGCCGTTCCGAAGAGCGATTGGCCTTCGGACCGGGAAAGTCTGGTCAAAATTTTCTCCAATTGGAAAGAGCCCTTCGGAGATCGACGGCAGGAAGTTGTCTGTATCGGCTATGTGGGACAAATGGATGAGAGCTTTCTGCGTGAGTGTTTCGACGGGTGCCTGCTCACCGATGAAGAAATGTTGGTGGGTGAGAGAGCCTGGATGGATTTTGAGGATCCGTTTCCGCAGTGGATGGCGGCATTGGAACCGGTAGCTGGAGAATTGAACTGAAGTGCCCATCTATGTGTACGAGACCTTACCCGAAACGGCGGGTCAGCCGACTGTCCGTTTCGAGCTGTTCCAATCGATTAAGTCAGAACCGCTGAAACAACATCCAGAGACCGGACAACCCGTTCGCCGTGTCATCATTGGTGGCATGTTCATTCCGAAGAAATCCAGCTTTCATCAGCCATCCCACGAAGGTGGTTGCTGCGGCACGTGTTAAGCGGCCAATGAAAATCAACCTCTACAACACACTGACCCGGAAAATGGAAGTGGTACGGGCCTCGGATGGATCGACCTTCCGATTCTATTGCTGTGGCCCGACCGTTTACGGGCCCGCGCACATCGGAAATCTGCGCACTTTCGTGCTGCAGGATTTGTTTCGTCGGGTGATTGAGTTTTCCGGAATTCAGACCTCTCATGTGCGCAACATCACGGATGTGGACGATAAGACGATTCGAGAATCGCAGAATGCAGGTATCCCCCTCGAGAAATTCACCTCGAAGTGGTCCTCGAAATTCGCCGACGACTGTGACCGGCTGGAGGTCTTACGACCCTCCCATGAGCCTTCGGCAGTTGCTCACATTCCAGACCAGGTGCGTTTGATCGAGACGCTGATCGAAAAGGGGCATGCTTATCAGGTCGAGAATCAGGGTGTCTATTTTCGGATCCATTCTTTTCCGACATATGGAAAGCTCTCTGGGCTGAAGATGGAAGGTAATCGGCAGAATGCGTCTGATCGTCTGACCGACAGCGATGAGTACGGGAAGGAGTCCTGGCAGGATTTTGCGCTGTGGAAGGCGTGGAAGCCCGACGATGGGCCGAACCGCTGGGACAGTCCGTGGGGACCGGGACGACCCGGATGGCACATCGAGTGCAGTGCCATGAGCATGCGCTACCTCGGCGAGTCCTTTGATCTTCACTCTGGAGGGGTGGATCTGATTTTTCCGCACCATGAGAACGAGATAGCCCAAAGTGAGGCCGCCACGGGACAACCCTTTGCGAGGCATTGGTTTCATGTCGCTCATCTCAGGGTAGAGGGTGAAAAGATGAGCAAGTCGCTCGGCAATCTCCACACTCTTGACGATGTAGTGAGGCGCGGGTTTTCACCTGCAGCACTCCGGTATCTGTTGCTGTCCTCGCACTATCGACAGCCGCTCAACTTCACATGGGAATCCCTCGCTGCGGCCGAGAGTACCCTCAACCGCATCCATCGTCACACGGAGGGTCTTGATTCTCCCCCATCTGAGAGGGGCCAATATCAAGCAATGGAAACCGCGATTTTTAATCCGGTCATCGACGCGCTCTGCGAAGACCTCAACACGCCCAAAGCTCTGGGCGCTCTGAATGTAGCTCTGCGTAAACTCAATCAGAGCGAAGAATCCCAACACGGACCCATTCGGCGTGATTTGGCCCGGGTGCTTCAGTTGTTTGGCCTGCCTGTCCACTCGGAGAGCGAGTCACACCAAGATGAGATTCCCGTTGAGATAGATACGTTAGCTCGTCGGCGTGAGCAGGCTCGTCAGGCGAGGGCATGGCAAGAGGCGGATGCCCTCCGGGACGCCCTGCATGCACGGGGGTGGCAGGTGCGGGATACTGCCGAGGGATTTGAACTCAAGCCGACCGGGGGGAACGGATGAAATTGAGGCTGACCCAGAGCGCAATTGTTGGACTCGTGCGCGTCTACCAAACATGTTTATCACCGATCTTGCACGCTTTGGGAGGGCCGGCCTGCGGATGCCGTTTTTATCCGACCTGTTCCGTCTACGCCATCGAGGCGGTCCGCCGACACGGATCGATACGGGGTCTCTGGCTATCGTTGAAACGTATTGTTCGCTGCAACCCGTGGGGAGGGCATGGACACGATCCCGTTCCTCCCCCACCTTCATCCTGGTCCGATGTGCTCGAAAATGGACTCCGCAAGTGATCGCAAGTTCATGCGGTGTGCGATTGAACTGGCGTTAAGGGTATCCGAGGACGCCGTCAGTCCCAATCCGCGCGTGGGCGCAATCATTGTGGAATCGGGTCATGTGGTAGCAGAGGGGTTTCATGCCTACGATGGTGGACCGCATGCGGAGCGGTTGGCACTTGAAAGCCTTGGACGTCTCCCGAGTAGCGGAGCGGAAATGTTCGTGACCCTCGAACCCTGCTCCACGACAGGTCGGACGGGATCCTGTTGCGAGCGCATCATCAGGTCCGGTGGCATCCGCCGCGTCGTCATTGGTTGCCTCGATCCGAATCCTGCCCATGCGGGGCGAGCACTCGAATTGCTCCGCAGTCACGGCATCGAAGTCGTTTGGGGCGTCGAGCAGGGCGTCTGCGAAGCACTCAATCCACGGTTCAATCGGCGAATGCAGGATCTTTCGGAAACATGCGCCGGAGAGTATCGGTAGAACTCCCGGATTGGAAGCGCGCCGCGCCCTGCATAGCTCGCAGAGCGACGTAGGGATAGCGATTTCGATAGCCTCAGACATTCTGACCTATTCTCGAAAATAAAGCGATTGCGACGGAGTGCCGTGGAAGTGAGATGAACCTGATTCCGGGATTGGAG
>CAZFLQ010000073.1:0-11067 GCA_964519935.1 uncultured Puniceicoccaceae bacterium
GGACGCTAGTGTCCGGTCCCACAAACCGGCGGTAGCCATTCCTCCAGCTTTGCCCGCAACTCGGCGATATGGATTGGTTTCGAAAGGTAATCATTCATCCCGACCCGCAGGCAATCCTCCCGATCCCCCTGCATCGCGTTCGCCGTCATCGCTACAATCGTCACCTTTGGATCAAGCACACCGGACTTACCGCCCCGAATTCGCGCGGTCGCCTCCAATCCATCCATCTCCGGCATCTGGATATCCATGAAGACAATATCATAGGATCGCTTGCGGAGGGCCTCAATCGCTTCAACTCCATTCTCTGCGACATCTACCTCAAGATTGAACCGTCCCAGTAGTGCCATCGCAACCCGCTGGTTCGTGCGGCCATCCTCAACCAGGAGGACATGACGCCTCTGTCCATCGAATCCGGCGACCGGTTTGGGCTTACTTTCCGGGAGCGACCCGGCGTCACCATCAGATGTCGTCACCTTCCGCCCGGGGTGGAGAACACCGTGTTGGACGGAGTTGTAGAAATCCTTGAGGCGAACCGGGCGGGCAACGAAATCAACCACTGGCCCCCGAATCAGCTCCTCCCGATTCTGGATCTTTCGCACCGGAACCACCAACAAAACAGGAAGTTCTGTTTCACCGAGGCTTCGAACACCCGCGAGCCCGTCATCACCCGAATAATCAACGACCGCAAAGGCCGCCGCGCCCCCCTCGTCCACCACCGGATTCATCCTCAGGCGCCGGACCACCGCCGCCGCCGCGAGAATCTCGCGCTCATCCTCAAACCACAACCGAACCGACTTGCCGAGAATCTCGTCAGGCAGTCGAAAACTTTCCCCGACGGGTTCCGCACCCGTCTCCATCGAGATCTCAAAAAAGAAACGCGACCCCTTCCCCACTTCGCTCTCGACCCGAATCTCTCCTCCCATCATCCCGACCAGTTGCTGCGATATAGCCAATCCAAGTCCGGTTCCGCCGAACCGGCGCGAGTTTGAAGCATCCACTTGGGAAAACTTTCGGAAAAGCGTGTCTATCTTGTCCGACGGTATTCCGATTCCAGTGTCACGAATATCAAAGGAGATTCTCGACCCGCAGTGGTCATTCCGATTCGGCGGCACCGAAACGATTAGCTCAACTTCTCCCTCGAGCGTAAACTTCACGGCGTTCGACAGCAAATTGATCAGAATCTGCCGTAGGCGGTTGGGATCACCCTCGACCGCACCGGGTACATCTGAATCAACCCGGCAGATCAACCGAATCCCCTTGTCCTCAGCAGCCAGAACAACCGTGCCGACAACATCCTCCACCAGTGTCGGCAGATCAAAATCCACCGCCTCGAGCGACATTTTCCCGGCCTCGATTTTCGAGAAATCGAGGATGTCATTAATGAGTTGGAGTAGTGCCTCGGCACTCGACCGGACCGTCTCCGCGTAACGCCGTTGATCTTCATCCAGAGATGTTCCCATCAGGAGATCGGTCATCCCGATTACCCCGTTCATCGGCGTCCTGATCTCATGGCTCATGTTGGCCAGAAACTCCGACTTCGCCCGGTTTGCCGAATCCGCCTCCCTCGCGAGATGCCGCACCCGCTCCATCGTCTCACTCAACTCCTGATTAGCTGCCTCGAGCCGATCCTGCACTTTTTTGATCGAGGTAATATCCATCAGGATACCATGCATCGTCATCGGGCGACCGTCGGGCGCGTACTCCGTCAAACTACCGCGACACAACATCCATACCCACGAACCGTTGCTGTGCTCCATCCGGAACTCGCAATTAAAGAGGGACCCATCTCCCCCCAGATAGGTTTCGAGGGATGATTCGCATAATGCCAAATCCTCAGGATGGATCAATTCCCGCCACCGCTCACGGTTCATCCCTTTAAGGTCATCTCCTCCCAGACCGACCAAAAGCCCCCACTGCTCGTCAAAAACCCCGTCACCGCTGATCAAATCGATCTCCCAGGTCCCCGCCCCGGTTCCCTCAATCACCGAGATCAACCTTGAATGCTCTTCCTCCAGCCGCGCCTCAGCTTCCTTTTGCTCGGTCACATCGATATGGCATCCCACCATTCGGAGAGGACTCCCGTCGGCCGTCCAATCGACCACCTTCCCCGCACAAAGAATCCAGACGACGTGTCCTTCCTTGTGCAGATATCGTGAAACCGTCGAAAAGGGGATTGCCCCTTTCGAATCAACATGCTCGCGAAAAGCCTTCAGGGATTCTTCAAGGTCATCCGGAAACATCAATTGCATCCACGAATCAGGTACATTTCCCAATTCGTCCTCCTCAAATCCAAGTGCCTTCTTGAACTTCGGACTCAAATATTCGTCGTTCGTATCGATTCTCCAGTCCCAAAACCCGGCGAGAACCTCCTCGAGAATGAAGGCGTTGATCCGGCGCTGGTCCCGCAGGTCGTCAATCAGGTTCCGGCGATCTGTCGAATCACTTACAAAACCATTCCAGACAATACTCCCATCATCCTGTTTGACCGGGGTCGAGTATCCTTCCCGCCAAAAAACGTCTCCATCGAGGATCACTCGGTACTCCGCCTGCCTCGGCGTCAGCTTTTCTGCACTCTCGCGAATTGAACTTAAAACCTTCTCCCGATCATCAGGATGGATCGCCTCAAGAACCCTCGAGGCATCCGTCTCGACATCCTCCGGACGCACCCCAAAGACGGACCGCATCCCTGAGCTCACATACGGAAAGCACATTTTTCCTGAATCCGGCCAATACTGAAACTGATACAGAGCACCAGGGACGTGGTTGGCGAGGTTCTCCAACCGCCGTCGTGCCCGGTTCCGGGTTTCCCGTGCAGAATCATACCAGTATTTGCACAAACCAATGGCCCCCGAGAGCAGAGCACAGATCAAGAGTACCAAGGCCCAACGCTTCTCGAACACTGTCGAGAGAGCCAGAATTTCATCCGATTTTTTAAGGGCGACAACCGCCCCGCAAAACGCTTCGTTCACATTGAAGACTGGATTCCAGTAGACAAACCAGCCCTCCCCACCCGTCTCAAAATAACTGACCCAAACCTCGGTTGCCTCCTCATCCCCCGGGATGATCCCGCGGAGCTCCGAGAGCAGTCCGTCCCGCAAATCTTCCGGTATCGCCCTCAAGAGACTGCACTCGACATCATTCTCCCCCGACCGTTCGATCATAAACCGATCCGAGAGGGCACTCACCGCGTAATGATTCTGCAGATCCTCGAAAACCGTCCGCTCAACCAGTTCTCTTGAAAGCAGAAACTCATAATTCATCTCCCTTGCACCTTTGTCGATGTATTCGAGGATCATTGACGGCGGAAAACTCGTTTCGACCGTACCGACATGCCGACCCGCATGGATCAGGGGCCACACAAAACGAAAGCCGTTATAGATACGGCCTTCCTCAAAAGCCGCCACTGGCTCTCTTCTTTCATTCGCGATATCGACCGTATGGCGTACCCCTTTCAAGGAATCGCCAAACCGGTCCGGACGATGCATCCGTAAAATAGAGACTGAATCCGGGCTGTGAAAATGAAGCTGACGGATCCCCTGCCGATGCATCCTGACGTAGAGCGGGCGGACCTCCGCCATCAACCCTGCACGCAAAGCAGCTTCCTCTACCTCCGTCCTCGCATCGAGAAACCCGCCCATCAGCCCGAGAACCTGCCCGTTGCTGCGAATCTCCTCGATCAAAAAACCGGCCAGAATTTGATGATGGCGCATCGAAATTTCCAGCGTGTCGATCCAGAGAAGTTGTTCCCGCTCGAGGATCTCCTCCTTCGCCAGCCGTCGATCCCGTTGTAGGACAACTCCCGTAAACAGTCCCAAAAACACGAATATGAGAACGGAGATCCAGAGCGCCCGCCACGCCAACCTCCGGTCAAACCATCCAGACCGCCGCAGATCAGATTCACTCGGGGGTCTCGTTTTCAATCGGCAGGGGAGGTTAAACGGTCAGCACAGCACTTGGTGAAGCAACACCAAAATCCTTACAGCCCGCTAACGCTCCGTCAATAGAATCATAACCTCGGGGATACCGTACTTTTACCGTATCCCAGTGCGCACGATCACAGAATTCGCCGCGAAACCGACAGGCTTGTCGGATCCGTTCATCGGGGTAGAATTCACTATCGGGTATCGGGATGTGACAAACCGAAAAGGGCCGCTTCCCACCCGGACCATCACCCAGCGACCCGTCTACTCCTTGCGCTCATCAGGTTCGACCGTCCTTGACTCAGCAGACTCCACCTTCGAACCCGCTTTCTCCTCCCGCAGATCGCGACGCGGTGGATCCTTCATTCCCTGATCAACTGCCGTCTGGACCTCATCCTGAATCTCCTGAGTCGCCTTTTTGAACTCCTTTATCGACTGACCAAACGACCGGAACAGCTCCGGAAGACGCTTTGCACCAAAAAGGATCAAAACAATCATGAAGATCAGAATCACTTCCCAAGGACCGAGATTCTGCAGAAATGCGAGCGGGTTCAGCAAAAAGGACATTGCCAGTAAAATGATATTCCGAACCCTTTCTGTAAAGGGATTTCGAATTTTCTACCCCATTCGCAATGATCACGATTTACCTCGCTACCAACAACTGGCACAAGGTCGCCGAGTTCAACCGCCTTTGCCCATCTGGCGAATGTTCGGTCCGCGATGCCAATGTTCTCGGAGGGATGCCGAATGTCGAAGAAACCGGTACCAACTTTGCCGAAAACGCCACCCTCAAGGCCCGCGCCCTCTTTTTGCAATCCGACCGACATCACCCTGTTCTCGCCGACGACAGCGGTCTCTGCGTTGATGCGCTCGATGGCGCCCCCGGGATACGGTCCGCCCGCTACGGTGGCAACAACGCGACCGATACCGAAAACCGACAAAAACTTCTTCGAGAACTTCGGGAGATTCCTTTCGAAAAACGCTCGGCCCACTTTCATTGCGCCCTCGTGCTGTTCCTTTCCGACGCCACCGCTCCCGTCGTCGCCGAAGGTCGCTGCGACGGTCATATCGCCCTCGCACCCGCTGGAACCGGAGGCTTTGGCTACGACCCGATATTCATTCCTTCAGGTTATGCCTGCACCATGGCACAACTCACCCCCGCGCAGAAAGATGCCATTAGT
Organism: uncultured Puniceicoccaceae bacterium; assembly: GCA_964519935.1. GTDB lineage: Bacteria > Verrucomicrobiota > Verrucomicrobiia > Opitutales > Puniceicoccaceae > DAISIK01. The sequence goes on from CAZFLQ010000073.1 coordinate 5,102, forward strand.
CATCGGGCAAACGCTCTCCGCACCCTCCTAACCGACCGCCGATTTCCTGACGGCCGCAACCCGCATACCTCAGAGGTCAATCCTGCCTCAAAACCGTCGCGTCCCCAGCCGTAATTCCTCGCAAGACCCCGTCTTCACCCCGCACCAGCAATTCCCCCTCGTGCCCGATACCCTCGGCGATTCCTTCAATTGTCGATCCCTGAAAATCGACTGAGACACGCTTTCCCCGGAGCGCATCCCGCCGCCGCCATTCGATCCGAAACGTGTCCTTGAAATCCCCTGACACAAACGAGGTATAGCCGTCAAGGACCCCGTCCATCACCGCCGCCCCGACCCGGTTGAGATCGGCCCTCGTTCCCGCCAACCCTCTCAAAGACTGCGCCTCGCGATCTTTCACCTTCCTGAGGGTACCCGCCCCGGTGTTCACGTTTACTCCAATCCCCACCACCAGCTGCCGGACTGATTCCGAATCCACCCTCGCCTCGGTCAACACCCCGGCCAACTTCGCCCCATTCTCTGCAACCAGATCGTTCGGCCACTTCACCCCGATCACGATGCCGCAAATCCCCTCAACCGCCATTGCCAGACACAACCCCATCCACAGCGTGAAACACCCCATTCGTCCCGGAACAATCTTTGGCTTGAACCCGAAAGACAGATAGAGGCTGTCCATCGAATCACTCAACCAAACCCTCCCCCGCCGACCCCTCCCCGCTGTCTGCCGCCGCGCAAAGGCCACTACCGGACGACCGTCTTCGACCGAATCCAACTGCCGCTCGACCTCCGAATTTGTACTCGGAACGACATCAAAAAACCTGAAAATACCGTCTTTGTATCCAAATTTTGAATACATCATTAAAGCGGACTCATCCAGATAACGCGGCACTCCCCGCATCGCGTAACCCAGACGGTGCCGCCCGTCGATCAAAAATCCCCGTGCCCGCAAGGCCCGCACCCGGTTCAGGACGGTTACCCGCGATACCCCCAGATCCTCTCCCAGTCGCTCGCCCGAAACAAAAGCCCCATCCGCCTCGTTCAGCATTCTCGCGATTCTGAGATCATACTCCGGATTGTGGGGCCGTGGCATCGGTCAAAAAACTCCCTCCGCATCCATCCCGATATCGACCCACCGCGCCTGATGGATCGGCGCACCGGTCGAGATAAAATTCAGCCCTATTCCGCCCAACGTCCTCAACCGTTCCCGTCCGATTCCCCCGCTCGCCTCCGTCAGACACCGGCGATTACAGATTCCGACCGCCTCGACCAGATCCCGATCCTGGAAATTATCGAACAGAATGATGTCCGCCCCGCCTTCAATCGCCGGCTCAATCTGCCCGATCCGGTCCACTTCCACCTCCACCGGCAAATTCGGGAACCGGCGTTTCGCCTCCCGAACCTTTGCCACCAGAGCTTCACCCTCCGCTCCCGCCCCCGTCGCGAGGTGGTTGTCCTTCAACATCACCCGATCCCACAGCCCAAAGCGGTGATTGTACCCACCTCCGCAGGCGAAGGCCCATTTCGCGAGATAACGGTATCCCGGCGGGGTTTTCCGCGTGTCGAGGAGCCTTGTCGGACTGTCCCCAAGTTCGGCCACGAAGGCCGCCGTCAGGGTCGCGATTCCCGATAACATCTGTAAAAAGTTCAGGATCACCCGTTCAGATGGCAGGACAGCCCCCGGTATTCCCCGGACAACCCCCAAAACCGCCCCGGACTCCACCCGCATTCCATCTTCAACCCGCGAAGCCCAACTCGCACCCGTCCCATAGGCCGCGAGGATGCGTTCAACCAAAGAAATTCCTACCACGACGAGAGGCTCTCGTGCAACCAATGCCCATCGACCCTCCTCCGCACCTTCGAATACAACACTCGACGGGTCACCCGAGGTATACGCACCCGGCTCCGCCAGTCCAACCGGACTCAAATCCTCATCCCTCGCCCGGATAATCAGGGAGTCGATCTCGTTGCAATCAAGGTCAGCGAAAGCCAGTTGTCTGTAGAACGTTTCGATCTTCTGATTGTGGGCTCCGACTACCGAAAAGCGAACCTCAAACCCCCTCCGCCCACCCCGAACCTTTACAAGTATTCGACCAACTTATATCGAACTCCAGATGGTTGCGTCGCTCCGCTCCCCCTGTTTGCCACTCTCTAATGGATGCCTTCACCCGCCTTTTCGAAAAAATCGATGCCTCGAACCGGACAAACGACAAGATCAAGGCTCTCCGCGACTATTTCCAAACCGCCCCCGACGAGGACGCCATCTGGGCGGTCGCGCTTCTCTCCGGACACAGAATCCGTCGTCCGGTATCCCCCGCCCGTCTCCGCGAATGGATCGGTGAGATTACCGGCTACCCTTCATGGCTGGTCGAGACCTCCTATGACCGGGTTGGCGATCTCGCCGAGACGATCGCCCTTCTCTATCCCGACCCAGCCAATCCCCCGGCACCCACCAACAGCCTCAACACCGTCATGAACGAGGAGATTCTCCCCCTCCGGGAGGCCGATCCCGAGACCCAGCGTGCGGTCGTGACGGCCGCCTGGAGCCGTCTGGACCCTCCCGGACGCTTCATCTTCAACAAACTCCTCACTGGCGGATTCCGGGTCGGGGTTCAGAAGTCCACCGTCATCAAGGCCCTCGCCCAAACCCACTCCGAAGATCCCCGCGCGATCGCTCGTCTTCTGACCGGCAACTGGCAACCAACCGCCGCCTTCTACCGACAAATTCGTGATGCCTCCGCATCCCAGGCTCCCGTTCTCAACCCCTATGTCTTCGCCCTTGCCAACCCGCTTGAAGAAACAACCAAGGAAGATCCCGAACCCACCCTCGGCCCGATCGACCGCTGGCAGGTCGAATGGAAATGGGACGGCATCCGCGCCCAAATCGTCCACCGGACCGAGGGGGTCGCGGTCTGGTCGCGCGGCGAGGAATTGATCAACGACACCTTTCCGGAAATTCGCGATCTTGCGGCCGAACTTCCCATCGGCACCGTCCTCGACGGCGAGATCCTCGTCTGGGATTCGGACAACGAACGCCCTATGCCTTTCGGCGATCTTCAAAAACGGCTTGGACGAAAACAGGTCGGCAAAAAAACCCTCGCCGACTATCGCTGCATTTTCATGGCTTACGACCTGATCGAATCCGCCGCCATCGAACGGCTCGCCGAACCCACCACCGCCCGGCGGCAGCAGCTCGAATCGATTGTCGCCAATCTCGCCGATAGTCGTCTCCGCATCTCGCCTCTTCTCTCCGGGTTAACCTGGGCCGACCTCACCAATTTGGTGAAAACCTCCCGCGAACGCCAGGTCGAGGGTTTCATCCTCAAACGCAAAGATGCGCCCTATCAATCCGGTCGGGTTCGCGGTGCCTGGTGGAAATGGAAAATCGATCCGATCACGATCGATGCCGTCCTCCTCTACTCGCAAGGCGGTCACGGACGCCGCGCCGGACTTCAAACCGACTATACCCTCGCCGTTCGCGACGGCGACGACTGGATTCCGTTCGCCAAGGCCTATTCCGGCCTCAGCGACACCGAGATCCGCCGCGTCGACCAATGGATCAAACAGCACACGACCGAACGTTTCGGTCCTGTCCGCGCGGTCGAACCCGGACTTGTCTTCGAAATCGGCTTCGAGGCCATCCGCCCTTCCCCACGCCACCGCTGCGGCATCGCCGTCCGCTTCCCCCGTATCCTCCGCTGGCGCGAAGACCTCACCCCGAAGGACGCCGACACCCTCGAGACCCTCCGCTCCCTCCTGCCCTGAGAGCAGCACCCAGTGTCCACCCGCCATTCCCTCCGGGCGTCGCTCGCGACGACCGCCCGTCACACCTCTTCCAAAACCACATTATCGATCAAACGCACCTGATCCACCCAGCAGGCGATCGCCAGAATGCTTCGCCCCGGCTCGATCTCACGATGCGGCTTCATCGTATCGCGGTCGACGATCGCGGCGTAGATCACCCGTATCCGGCGGACCCCTTGCAGGATGTGATGGACCTCGGCGATCACCCGATCGACACTCCGAATTCCCTCCCGCACCATCCGCTCACCTGTTGCAAGCGCCTCGTGGATACAGAGGGCATCCTTCCTCTGCTCCAGGGTCAGATACTGATTGCGCGAACTCATCGCGAGCCCATCGGCCTCCCGCACCGTCGGGACCACGACAACCTCAACCGGTAAATGCAAGTCCGCCACCAGTTTCGAAACGACCGCGCACTGCTGGGCGTCCTTCTGTCCGAAAAATGCGACATCCGGCCGGGTGATATTGAAAAGGATCGTGCAAACCGTCGTCACCCCCCGAAAATGGTGCGGTCGGGAGACGCCACACAGGTCGCTCGAGACCGAATGCTCTTCGACAATCGTCGAATGCCCCCTCGGATACATTTCCTCCACCGTCGGACAAAAGGCAACATCTGCCCCCAGCCGCTCACAGATCCCGAGGTCCTGTTCCATTTGGCGGGGATAGTTCTCAAAATCCTCGTTCGGCCCGAACTGGGTCGGGTTTACAAAAATCGAGACGATCGTGCAATCTGCCCGATTAACCGACGCCTCGATCAGGCGCTCGTGCCCCGCGTGAAAGGCACCCATCGTCGGCACCAACCCAAGCAACTTGCCCTTGGCACGTTGCGAGATCGCGAAGGATTGCATTTCGTTGACCGAAGTGATGGTCTGCATGATTTTGAACAAAGGTAACTTTGAAATTTCGCGCAAAACAAATTCGTCGTTAATCTTGAATCATGACCGAGTCCTACATCCAAAACCTTTTCGCCGAACGAATCGGCGGAGCAAACTACGGCAAAATCGACGCCGTCTACAAATTCGAAAAGATCAAACGAGCCAAGCGCGCCGCCCGCGAGGCCCATCCCGATATTACCTTGATCGACATGGGGGTCGGCGAACCGGACGAGATGGCCTTTCCTGAGGTTGTCTCCAGTCTCGCCAGTGCTGCCGCCGACCCCGCCAACCGGGGCTACGCCGACAATGGCTCCGAATCCTTCAAACAAACCGCCGCAACCTACATGAAGACCGTCTTCGGGGTCGATCTCGATCCCGCGACCGAGGTCCTTCACTCGATCGGTTCCAAGGCCGCCCTCTCAATCCTCCCCGCCGCGTTTATCAATCCAGGAGACGTTGTTCTCATGACCGTTCCGGGATACCCGGTTTTTGGTACTCATGCAAAATACTACGGCGGCGAGGTCCACAACCTCCCCCTTACCCGCGAGAACGGTTTCCTCCCTGATCTCGATTCGATCCCTCCAGACATTGCCGAACGCGCCAAGGTTCTTGTTCTCAATTACCCGAACAACCCGACGGGAGCCTCCGCCACCTTCGAATTCTTCGAAAAGGCCGTCGCCTGGGCTATCGCTCACAACGTAATCATTCTTCAGGACGCGGCCTACGCCGCCCTCATCTTTGAGGGACGCCCCCTCTCCATCCTACAGGTACCGGGGGCGAAAGATGTCGCCGTCGAACTTCACTCTCTCTCCAAGGGCTTCAACATGACCGGTTGGCGGATCGGTTTTGTCTGCGGCCACCCGCTCATCGTCCGCGCCTACGGTGACGTCAAGGACAACTCGGATTCCGGCCAGTTCCTCGGGATTCAAAAGGCCGCTGAGACCGCCCTCTCCAACCCCGCAATCACCACGGCTATCGCCGCCAAATACTCCCGTCGGATGGACCGTTTGGTCGAGGTCCTGCGAAACTCCGGCTTCGCCGTCGAAAAACCCCAGGGTAGTTTTTTCCTCTATGTCCCCGCTCCCCGCTCCGTCACCACAAACGGCGCAACGACCATCTTCGATTCCGGGGAAGCCTTTAGCCAGTGGCTGATTCGCAACGAACTGATCTCAACGGTCCCCTGGGACGACGCCGGGCCGTTTGTCCGATTCTCCGTCACCTTTGAGGCCGCCGGGGAATCCGCCGAGGCCACCGTCATCGAGGAAATTGGCCGACGCCTCGGTCGGCACCAGCTTC
>CAZFLQ010000074.1:0-10999 GCA_964519935.1 uncultured Puniceicoccaceae bacterium
CCCCGCCTGGACTGTCCCGGCAAACTGGACCGAACTCCTCGCCCAGCCCCCACGGCGTGGCTCCTTTACCGCCGATGGTGCCGAGATTGCCGTCACCGTTTTCCCGGGGGATGTTGGCGGGGTCGAAGCCAACGCCGCCCGCTGGGCGCGCCAGGTCAACGTTCCGGCGGACCGCCCAGCCCTTACCCCGGATGCCCAGCTCCCCCTGCCCGATGGAACCGAGGCCCTCATCTTCCAGTTCGATGGCTCCCTCCCATCCGGTCCCTCCAGCATCCGCGGGGCCATCGTCTCGCGGCCGGATCATACGTGGTTCGTGAAACTTTCCGGTCCAACCGAGGTCGTCAACCGACTCGGAGTTTCCTTCGACGCGTTCACCGGATCGTTCACGTTCTAGGCACTCCAGATCCGATCCTTCCTCCGAATGAAGCTCCTGCTCCAGTTTTTCTCGTCCCTGCGCCTGACGATTGTCCTCCTGTCGCTCTCAATTGTCCTGATCTTTTTCGGGACCCTCGATCAGGTTCGCTACGGGATCTTCCACACCCAGGAACTCTATTTCGAGAGCTTCTATGTGCTTTCACCAGTGGTTGCCCTCCTCAACCTGATGGTCACGCGGACCTGGGATCCGAACCTCGAATGGATCGTCCTTCCCCTTCCCGGCGGCTATGCCCTCGGGCTTTTTCTCTTCCTCAACCTCCTCGCAGCCCACGCCGTCCGCTTCAAACTCTCCTGGAAAAAGTCGGGAATCTTCCTGACCCACATCGGCCTCCTCGCCCTCCTCGTCGGCGAACTCCTGACCGACCTCTACGCCCGGGAATCGCGGATGTGGCTACACGAGGATGGTAACCCCGTTGATTTCAGCGAAAGCTACCGGGACAACGAGATCGCCCTCATTGATACGACCGACCCCAACTACGACCGGGTCTATGCGATCCCCGAATCCATCCTTCGTTCCAACCGCTCCTACGACGACTCGCGCGTTCCCTTCATTGTCGATGTCGTTTTTTACTATCCGAATGCGCAGATCGTCCGCCCCCGCGAGGGCGAATCCCCCCCTGCCAATCCCGCTACCCGCGGAGCTGGTGCCACGATGGGAATCTTTGCTGTTCCCGAGGATCCGATTTACGACGAGGAAAAGGTCAATACCGCTACCGCCTACGTTCGCATTCGCTCTCGCGGAGGTGAGGATCTCGGCACGTGGCTCGTCTCCAACGTCATCGATGACCGCTTCCCGCCCCAGACCTTTGTTTACGAGGGACGTACCTACGAGGTCTGGATGCGTTTTGAACGCACCTACTATCCCTTCACACTTCGGTTGAACGATTTTTCCCACGACCGCTATCCCGGGACCGAAATTCCCCGCAACTTTTCCAGCCTCGTCGAGATTGACCATCCCGAGGCCGGGATCCGCCGCACCAATCTGATCTACATGAACCATCCCCTCCGCTACGAAGGCAACACCTTCTACCAGGCATCTTTCGCCAACCAGGATACCTCCTCAATGCTCCAGGTTGTCGAAAATCCCGGTTGGCTGATTCCCTATGTTGGGGTCGGTCTCGTTACCCTCGGTCTCTTCGTCCAATTCGGGATCGGACTCGGCCGGGGACTCAACCGCCGGAAACCCACCCCCGCGACAGAGGAGGTTCCATCATGAAACGCTGGCTGCCGATCATCATCACCATCTTTGCGATCTTCTACGTCACCAAGGATGTCATCCGCACCTACCGGATTGAAAACACCGGCTTCGACCTCCAGCAGTTCTCGGAAATACCCGCCCAGACCGGCGGCCGCGTCAAACCGCTCGATTCGATCGCCCGTAACCATCTCATGATTCTCCGCGGACGGACCGCCGTGCCAACCGCCGAAGACATCCCCCTTCCCGCCATCCAGTGGCTTCTCGAGGTTGCCGCCCGTCCCGAATACGCCGACACGCTCAAGGTTTTCCGAATCGATCACCCTGATCTCCTCGGGCTCTTCGGTTGGACCCAGGACGACAAATATTATTCCTTCCGGGAACTCGAACCGAATCTCCCCAAACTGGTCGAGGCTTTTCAGGCGGTCCCCGAACAATCTGCCAGGCGCAACGCCTTCGAGCGTGCTGTCGTCAAGCTCTACGGCGGCATCAGTCTCTATCACGGACTGATTCACAGTTTTCACCCACCCGACAATTCAGACCGCATTGCCGAAGAATACGCCTCCTTCATGGCGGTTCTTGCACCGGGGATGGATGATGTCCGCGTGGCCGGGACTCCGGAGGACGCAATGTCCCTCGGGGATAACGGTCGTCGGTTGATCGAGCTGCTCGCCCGCTACCGGTGGCTGTCCGAAAACGCTTCCCTCGGGGTCCAACCCCCGCCCTCCGATTCCCTCGACCAGGCAAACTGGCTCAATGTCGGTGAGGCCCTTCTAATGGTTCCCGCCGCTGGCGAACTCCCCTACGTCGCTGAAAATTACGCCGGGATTATCGCCGCCTACCGCGCGGGCGACCCCGAACGTTTCAACACTGCTGTTGGCACAATCATCGAAAACATCGAGGCAAAGGACCCCGGCGTCAGCAATCGGGTCGTCTGGGAAAACCGATTCAATCGCAGCGAGGTTTTCTACAACGGGACGGTAATCTACATCCTCGCGATGATTTTCGTATTCATCTTTTGGTTGCGTCAAAGCGAACCCTTCCGCCTTGCCGCCAGTCGCCTTCTCCTCGTCGGTTTCATCGTTCACACTATCGGGATCATTGCCCGGATCCTCATCCAGGGATACGCCCCGATCACCAACCTTTACTCATCCGCCGTCTTCGTTGGCTGGGGGGCGGTCGGGCTCGGGCTGATCCTTGAACGGGTCTTCCGCACCGGAATCGCCGCCGCCTCGGCGGCGGTCGTCGGATTCACCACCCTGATCATCGCCCACCATCTCTCCAAATCAGGAGACACCATGGAGATGATGCGGGCAGTCCTCGATTCCAATTTCTGGCTCGCGACCCACGTCACCATCGTCACCCTCGGCTACGTCGGAACCTTCCTCGCCGGATTCATGGCGATCTTCTTTCTCATCCGGGGAATTTTTACCCGTGGCTTCACCCGCCGCGACGCCGCCCGCCAAGCTAACATGGTCTATGCCACCGTCTGCTTTGCGATCCTCTTCAGCTTCCTCGGCACGATGCTGGGCGGAATCTGGGCCGACCAGTCGTGGGGCCGTTTCTGGGGATGGGATCCGAAGGAAAACGGTGCCCTTCTCGTGGTTCTCTGGAACGCTGTCATCCTCCACGCCCGCTGGGGTGGAATTGTCCGCAACCGGGGACTGATGGTTCTCGCCGTCGGCGGCAACATTATCACCTCCTGGTCATGGTTCGGAACGAATATGCTGGGGGTCGGACTCCACTCCTACGGCTTTATCGATTCGGCCTTTTTCTGGCTCGCTCTCTTCATCTTCTCCCAGATCGCGATTATGGTTCTCGGTCTCATCCCCCGCAGCCGCTGGAAATCCCCCAAGGCCGCCTAACCCCCGCCCAGATCGCCCAAAGTGCCGGCGCGCTTCCAGCTTGCTGCCCCCGCCGAACAAAAGTGCCAGCGAGCTTCCAGCTTGCTGCCTCCGCCGCCTTCAACCCTCCCCCAGCACCGCCACGAAGCTCTCCCACGACTCCATTAAATCCTGAAAGTAGCTGCGTTCTTCATGCGGCCAGGGCCTCGCGGGGTCCACCTCCCATCGGGGATGCTCCCGAATCCGCTCCACCGACCACTCAAAGTATTCCCGGTGATCCGTCCGGAACCACAACTCCAATCCGACCTCGAACCGATCTGCCAGCAAATCAAGAAAATCCCGTTGGATCAGGCGGTTCTTGTGATGCCGCGCTTTTGGCCAGGGATCCGGGAAAAGAACCGCGACCGCCTTCACCCTTTCCGGATAGGGAAAGGCTTCAAGCGTCTCCAGTGCCTCCGCCTTCAAGAAACGCAAATTCTCCAGACCCCGCTTGATCCGCTTGGCTTCCGCCAACTTGATCCGTCGGGTCAAAACATCGATCCCCAGACAACAGATCTCCCTCTGCGCTACCGCCAAGGACGTTAACCAATGCCCGTGGCCGCAGCCGATCTCAACCACAACGGGCCCTTCATCCGGGATCAGATCTGTCAGGACATCCCGCAGGTTCCGAACTCGTCTCGCCCGGTTTTCGATTGCCTCAAGAAGGCTCGCCGGAGGCGCATCCGCCACCGCGTCCGGGATCGTCGGTCGCAGAAATCCCGCCATCGTTCTCTCAGTCTTCAGCTACCATCGGCCAATGGAACCAGACGAGGAACCGATCCGCATCGATCCGCACACCGTAGTAGCCGATCGACTCGCCAAAGTTCCGACCCGATAGCCCGTAGGCGTCCGCAACCGACTGCGCAACCACGTTCAGGCCCCAACCTTTGCCCCCCAACGCGGTCCCACTTTCGAAAAGGCTGCTCCCACCAGCGATCACCCGCATCAGCTCCCGACGGGTCTCCGACGTAATCGGATTCGCAAAAACCCACCGCAGATTCGCTCCATCCGCAGTCACTTCAACCTGACACCCCAATGCCTCGCCGCTTCCATGCTGCACCGCATTCTGGGCCAACTGATAAAACAGGCGGTCAACCTCCGCAAACTCGATACAGCGCTCGGCCACATGCCCATCAAAAGTCGACTCGAAAGCAACCCGCACCCGGCGATCTCCAACCCGGAAAACGGCCCCATCCCACTTTTCCCGCATCAACGAAATCGGATGCAGGTTGAGCGCCTCGTCCCGCTCACGGCCCTCCGGATCGAGGTCCACGATCAGTGATCGGAGAATCTTCAGGTGGTCCCGAACCAAAAAATAAAGCGACCCAAAACCCTCGGCATCTGCCTCTCCTGTCCGCAGAATCTGTATCGCTGCAAAAATACTGAAAAACGGCCCCCCCGTCATTTCCCGGAGAATCTGCGCCAGATCCCGATCCGCCGTCCGCTCCGCCCCCGTCGCCACCTGTTCAATCTCATCCGCAAAACGCAGCAGTTTCGTCTGCCCGACAAATGCGTCGAGCGCTGCCAACCGCGTCGTCTCAATCACTTCCGAATCCGGCCGCGGCCGCGTCAATTCCAACAAATGCATCAGCTCTCGATAAAAACTCCGAATCAGTCCCACCTCGACGTCTCCGAAATCTCGTTCCAAACGAACCGACATCCGCCCCCCAGCATACCGCACCGGGCGGTAGGAAACAATCGGATGAGTCGTCAGGTTGGCAATCTCCGCAGGACTCAAAGCTATCTCAGCATGTAACGACATCTTTTCAATTCACCAATCCAATCGACGCGATACGAGAAAAAACCACCTTACCCTTCTACCTTGACACGTGATAAGATTGATCGGAAGCTCAAGTCAGTTAGGGTAATAATCCACCCAACGGTCGAGTGCCATTACTTGCATCGACACCCGGACACCTCTTCATCATCACGTTTTCTACGTGCGCCCGTTTTCAGAGGACCGCCCCAATCCTTCGACTTTCACTCTCAAACATCATGGTAGAAACCACAGCCCAAACCTCGAACGAGATCGAGGTCTTCGGAATTCTTGAAATCAACGAAAAGAAGGCCGGCAGTTTGATCGACCCCAAATACAACGGGCGCATCAGACCGACAGACGCTTTCGTCCCCCGCGAGACCATCAAACGGTTCAAACTGCGACAGGGCTCCGGGATTTCCGGCCAGGCTGTCCTCAACGAGCGTTTTCCCAATCCCAAGCTCAGCTTCGTCGAGAAGATTGACGGTATCCCCGTCGACGATCGCCGCCAGCAGATCTCCTTTACCAACCTCACCACCATCACCCCCGAAAAACAACTCCGGCTCGAATGCCGCGACGGGCGCCTCAGCAACCGCGTGATCGATCTTCTCTGCCCGATCGGGAAAGGGACCCGCGGCTTGATCGTCGCCCCACCCCGCACCGGAAAGACCACCCTTCTCCACGATATCGCCCACGGAATCACTGAGAACCATCCCGAGGTCCATCTCATGGTTCTGCTCGTCGACGAACGGCCGGAGGAAGTCACCGACTTCAAGCGCACCGTCGATGCCGAGATCTTTGCCTCCTCCAACGACGAGGAACCCAAAAACCATCTTCGGATCGCCGAACTCGCCATCGAGCGCGCCAAACGTCTCGTCGAAGCCGGTGCCGATGTTGTCCTCCTTCTCGATTCGATCACTCGTCTCTCCCGCGCCTACAACTCCGCCAAAGGGGGCAGCGGTCGCACCATGACCGGCGGTCTCGACATCCGTGCCCTCGAAAAACCAAGACAGCTCTTTTCCGCCGCCCGTCTGACCGAGGAGGCGGGATCCCTCACCATCCTCGCGACCGCCTTGATCGAAACCGGCAGCAAAATGGACGATCTCATCTTTCAGGAATTCAAAGGTACCGGAAACATGGAAATGATCCTCGACCGCAAAACCGCTGAACTCCGCCTCTGGCCCGCCATCAACATCGCCGCCTCTGGCACCCGACGGGAGGAACTCATCCTTGACCCCGAGACCCTTGCCAAGGCTCGCATCTTCCGGCGCTCCCTCGTCTCAATGAGGCCCGACGAGGCGACCGAAACCATGATCTCGCGGCTTGAGAAATTTCCCACCAACGCGGACATGCTTGCCATGATCCCGAGCTGAGTTCCCCAAAATCGTCCCGATGCTTCCCTGGTTTCAGGACAACGCCTTCCCGCTCTACCTCGCCCCGATGGCGGGCTTTACCGATGTCGGGTTCCGCGAACTCTGTAAACGCGAGGGGGCCGATGTCATGGTGACCGAGTTCGTCATGGCGAACAGCCTCGTCGACGGGCGTCCCGAGGTGTGGGAGACCCTCGACTTCAGTCCCACCCAGCGCCCGACCGGAATCCAGATCTTCGGATCCGATCCCGATAAGATGGCCGAGGCCGCCCAACTCGTCGTCGAACGCCGTCAGCCCGATTTTCTCGACCTCAACTTCGGTTGCCCGTCCGAAAAGGTCACTTGCCAACTCGCCGGTGCATCTCTCCTCAAGGACCTCCAACAACTCGGACGGATCGCTTCTGCCGTTCGCCGCGCCCTCCCCGACTTCCCCGTCACCGCCAAAATCAGGATTGGTTGGGACTCACGCTCGATTGTCGCCCTCGATGCCGGACGAATCCTCGAGGATGCCGGCATCGAGGCCCTCGCCGTCCACGGCCGCACCCGCAAACAGGGCTATCAGGGCGATGCCGACATCGAGACGATCTGCCGCGTCGCCGAGGCCCTCACCATTCCCGTCATCGCCAACGGTAGTGTCGAGGGCTTGCCGCGTATCCATTTTTTGAATACACATTCTGCCTGTCGCGGGGCTATGATCGGACGTGCCGCCCTCGGATACCCCTGGATCTTCCGCGAAATCAAATCCTTTCTCGCCACTGGCATCGTCCCCAATCCCCCGACGAACGCTGAACGCTGGGATACCCTCCTCGACTACGCTGCCGAACTCAAGAAACGCCCCAGTGGTATCCGCCACGGCGATTCCGTTCGATGGATGATCAGCAAACTGCTCTCACTCACCAAAGGGATGCGCCACAGCAAACGCATCCGCGACGATCTCCGTCAGGCCCGCAACCTCGCAGAGGTCCACGCCACAGCCGCCCGCTGGCGCGAGCTGATCCCCGAAGACGCTCCCGATTGGATTCCCAGACCATCCCACGAAACGGAATCGCGCTCAACAAATGTCCTCGAACCGGTCCCTGCCGGTTGATTTTTTTCCTCCCATGCCAGTCGTTCCGCCACCGGTCGTACTCATCCACGACCTCCCTTTCGATCCAACTTATGGATACGCCCTCCCCGACCTCCTCAAGGTCGGACCGCCCGCCCCCGAGCCCGCTGGCTTTGATGCTTACTGGCAGGATCGCTACAGCCGTGCGATTGCCCTTCAACCGCGCTTCGAGATCACCGAGACCAAACCCCATGCCCCTTACCGGCGCACGTTTCTTGTCCGCATTGCCACCGATGGGCATCCCGAACTCTCCGGTTGGATCGACATCCCTGCCGATCAACCGATCGAGGCCGGACTCGTCATGCTTCACGGTTACGGCGGTCGCCCCGAGGGCCCTGAACAGGCAGTCTTTATCGAAAACTGCGCCGTGATTTCTCCCGGTTTGCGCGGCCTCGCTCCCAGTCTCATTGATGGTCTCTCTGCCGATGCCATGAAACACGTCCTCACCGGTATCGAGGACCGGAACACCTATGTCCTCGGCGGATGTATCGAGGATGTCTGGTTTGCTACGACCACACTTCTCAACGCCTTTCCTGAATGCGCCGCCAACCTCAACCTGATCGGTTGCAGTTTCGGGGGCGGAATCGGCCTTCTCGCTCTCGCCTTCGATCCCCGTTTCCGAATGGCCCATTTTTCGGTGCCCACTTTTGGCAACCACCCCCTCCGCGCCACCCTCCCTTGCCTTGGCAGTGGCGAGGCCATCCGCCTCCGCTACCAGACCGACCCCGGAATACTCGATACACTCGCCTACTTCGATTCTGCCACCGCCGCCAAACGGGTCCGCATCCCCGTCTCCGCATCCCCCGCCCTCTTCGACCCCGCTGTCCCCCCACCCGGACAATTCGCCGCCTGCAACGCCCTCGCCGGGCCCACCACCCTCTTCGTCAAAAAGGCCGGCCACTTTGACCACCCGGGCACCGCCAACGACGACCTTGCCGATCTCGCCTGGCTTCGCCAATGGTTCGCCGCCGGCCCGAACGCCGCCGTCTCCCAAACCCTCCTCTCCCCTTCCCTCCAGCCCCAAACGGGCAGCACTCCGACAAACGATAACCCACACCCTCGACAATAAATCAGCTCAGCATCGCGCCGTTTCTCAAATCTCGAATTTCAGATCCACCCGCCGCAACCACCGGAACCAGGAACCGCTCAGTTCCCCACTCCCGCCCCCCATAGTAGCGGGAGCTTCCAGCTCGCGCATCCGCCGCCCCACCAATAGTAGCGGGAGCTTCCAGCTCGCGCTCCCCCAAGCCCCCGCCGAGAAACCCCGAACATCCCAAAAGCGCAACATTACCCCCAGTCGCGGGGTAGTGTTGGGCTCGATCGTGAGGCGATTTTGCGCTTTCAGTTTTCCCCCTGCGCCAGAGTATACGCAGGCTCCCCGTCGAAGACGTTCAATTTCTCAATGTGCATCCAGCGCAAACCCGCCGCATCAACCCTCTCAATCAAACGACCGATCTCCACCGAGGGTATATCCGACAACGCCTCCGGCACCACAAAGCGACAGCGCCAGTGATCCACACAGTCCGTCGAGGCGCCATTGTCCGGGTAAACCATCGTCCCCCGGTTCGAAATCATTTTCAGCTTGAGGAGACATCGATCCGCCGCCTCTTCCAAAATCCCACCAAGCTCCGCCGCCGTCCCGTCGAACTCGATAAAGAGATCGATCCCCTGCACCGCACGATCTTCCGGAAATCGCACCTTCACGGATGCCTTCTTCACCGGAACCTCGAGCTTCCGGTAGGTCCGCCCCAGCGAAGAGCCCTCCACCGTCGACAGGTTCGCGATCACCGCCTCGGTAAAGGCCGTCGTTCCCGAAATCGGTCTACCTTTCGCAATATCCCCCGGCCAGGCCGGACCATCCGCAAGGGTTGTCAGAACTGCCGCCTCCATCCGCGCCGCTGCCTCCAACTCACCCAAATGCCGCAACAAAAGAACCGCCGAAAACAGAATCGCCGTCGGATTCGCCTTGTCCTTTCCCGCGATGTCTGGGGCCGAACCGTGAACCGCCTCAAAGATCGCACAATCATGCCCAATATTTCCCGAAGCCGCCAACCCCAGCCCTCCGACCAATCCACTCGTCAAATCGCTGATGATGTCCCCGTTCATATTCGTCGTCAGGATGATCTCAAACTGCTCCGGACGGATCACCAACTGGTGGGCGCAGTTGTCGATCAGGAGATGGCGCGCCTCGATGTCGGGGTAATCCGCCGACACTGCCTCAAAAACCGATTTAACCATCCCCTCGGTCTTCTTCATGATGTTCGCCTTCGTCGCCACATCGATCGATTTTCGGCCCTCCGCCCGCGCAAGCTCAAAGGCCAGTCGCGAAATTTTCTCAGACCCTTTCGTTGAGATCAGCTTAAGGCACTGCGCTACATCCGGCGTCTGCCCGTGTTCGATCCCTGCGTAGAGGTCCTCGACATTCTCCCGCACCACGACGAGGTCGATTCCCCGACCCGAGAACGGAGTCACCACCCCTGTAATCTCCTTGACCGGACGAATGTTTGCGAAGGTTTCGAAGAACTTCCGAAGGGTCACGTTCGCACTCTTTCCCCCAAAACCAATCGGTGTCTCCAGCGGGCCTTTCAATGCGATCCGGGTCCTTGACAGCGATTCAATCGTCTCCTGCGGAACGCCTGAGACAATCCCGCCTTCAAACGCTTTTCGCCCCGCGGCCGCAACCTCCCAATCAATCGAGACCCCTAACGCTTTAATCACAGCCTTTGCCGCATTCATCACCTCCGGTCCGATTCCATCACCCTCGATCAACGTTACTTTATGATTCATCGCGCCCCAGAACTGATCGAAACACCACCCATGTCAATCCATCACCTGGCCAGGTCCGGCCAGAAAGGTAGATTCAAAGCCAACCGAATCGAAAAAAAGATCGCGCATTAGAATTTCTTATCAACGCTTGAAGACAAGTCACCCACAACGATACACCCTAGGCTCGAAGGGCAGAGGTTGGGTTCTTATCTCTTTCCCTGAACAAAATTTGCCGTCGGCAAACTTTGTGGCGGAGAGAGAGGGATTCGAACCCTCGGAACGGTTACCCGCTCACATGATTTCCAATCATGCCCATTCGACCACTCTGGCACCTCTCCAACGGACCGAAAACTATGAGTTCGAACGGTTGGAAGGAGATTGTCAATACGCAACCGTTTTGATCCAGACAAACTACAGGGATACGAATCCCCGACAGCCCTCCGCTCCTCATTCAGCCGTCAAGGCAGCAAACTCGTCTTGCGTCAGGTA
>CAZFLQ010000075.1:0-10985 GCA_964519935.1 uncultured Puniceicoccaceae bacterium
CGAAAGGTCCTCAAAGAAGGGCTAATTACCCCGGAGGAAGCCTATATGAAGGCGACCGATAAAGATGCCTTTCAACACCTTTTGCCGAAATAGCCAATCGATACTCTATTCCCTATCCAAAACCCAAAAGATGGAAGATTGTCGCAGGAGAATCGTTGCATCGGCGGACTCATCTTCAACCCGCATTCGATCGCCGAACTGACTTGGGAGCATTACTTCCACGATCGACGGGAGTTGGGGCGCACGGAAGCGCATCACCAGATGGGTCGCCATAACGATCAGTTCAGCGGTTCCCTCGAGCTTGCAATCATTCGGACCCATTCGGTCGCCGTGCCCCCAGAGCTCTATATCCTCTGCGCGAATTCCAAGATAGATTTTTGTCCCCAATGATACGCTTCCCTCCAGTCGGAATCGATGCCCCAGACAGGGGCAGTCCGCCTCGAAACCTCCCTCCATCGATGTCGCCACAGTTGCCCGGAACAAGTTTTTGATCCCGAGGAAACGGGCCACCCCGAGGGTCGCTGGTCTCCGGTAGATGGTTCTCTTGTCACCGCTTTGCTCCAGCCGCCCGTCGATCAAAACCGTTATCCTCTCAGCCAGAAAATAGGCTTCCGTCAGGTCGTGGGTGATCAGCAATACCGACAATCCACGCTCCCTTTGCAGGTCCTTGACCAACCACCACAAATCTTTCCGGAGGGTCTCATTCAACGAGGTAAAGGGTTCATCCAGTAGGACCAGACCCGGGTTTGCGGTCAGCGCACGAACCAGGGCGACCCGTTGGCGCTCCCCTCCCGAAAGCGTCTCAATCCGGCGGTCCACAAGGGAACCAATTCCGGTAATTTCAACAAGCTGCTCAAGCAACGGTACAAACTCTTCACGCGGGATCTTCCGAGCCCGCGCGCTGTAACGAAGATTCTCTGCAACTGACAAATGCGGGAATAACCCGAGATGCTGTGGAACATAACCAATCTTCCGTTTCTCCACTGGAAGATTGGTGATCTCGGCACCGTCCAGCCAAACCCGCCCGTCAGTCACTGGTAAAGCTCCGAGAACTGCCTGCAACAGTGTCGACTTGCCGGCACCGGAAGGACCGAGGAGCGCATGGCACTCCCCCGCGCCGATTGAAAGGTCTACATCCTTCAAACGAAAGCTCCCGACCGACGCCGCGACTGACTTGATCTCAAGCATCCGGATTCCTTTTCAAGAGACGCCGAACCGTATACAACGCGGTCAAACCAATACTGACCAGGAGCAGGATCAGGGAGACTGTGCCCTCAATGTCAGCATTCGACAATCGCAGGAAAATCGCCGTCGGCAGCGTCTCAGTCCGCATTGCCATGCTCCCCGCTACCATCAAGGTTGCCCCAAACTCGCCCAGGGCTTTCGCCCAGCAGAGGATAAAGGCCGCAATCAAACCCTTTCGCGCCAGCGGAAGCGTCACCGTAAAAAAGACCAGCCGGGGGTTCGCTCCCAGCGTCCGGGCGACCGTTTCCAGCTCGACCGGAACCCCATCGAAAGCCGTTTTGAGCATGCGCGTCGCCAACCCGAGAACCGCCACGAACTGGGCCAGAACGATCCCCGAAAATGTGAAAACAAAATAGATTACGTTCGTTTGCAGCCATTCTCCGATTGGATTGTTGAAAAAAATCAGGATAATTGCTCCCAGCGCCGCCGGTGAAACGATGATCGGAAACTCCAGAACGGTCTCCACCGCTTCTCTCCCCCAGAAGGAGAAACGTGAGAGTGCATACGCCGCCGGTATCGCCAGCACCAGTGCGATCATCGTCGCTGCTGTTGCGGCCATCAGGGAGAGTTTTACCGAAAACAGTGTCCGCTCCAAATTCAGCGTTTCCCACACAGTCGCCCCTTCGAGAAACCAGCCCAAGGAAAGAATCAACCCCCCGTAGACGATGAAAACCGCGATCGCGGCAGAGATGCATGCCCGCTTCAATCCTCGAAAGGTTTTATCACCGTAACCAGTCAGCTGGTACGGCATACTCGCCCCCTACCGGTTTCTCCTCGTTCAACCAGGCAAAGGCTTCCTCAACCGTCGCAAAATAGCCGTACCGGGCAAAAATCTCCTGACCCTCCCGACCGGTCAGAAAATCGATGAACGCTTGCGCCGCCTCAGGCTGTTTCGAGAATCTCGAGACGGCGATCGGGATGTATTCGATACGCGGAATCAAATCACTCGGCAACGGAATCGTCTCGATTCTCTCCGGATCCCAATTCTCAAAGACCCGCCATCCGATAACCGCATCTGCCTGTTTCAGGGAAATAGCCGTTGCCGTTTTCGCACAGGAACCGGTGTAGTTGACGAGGTTGGATTGGAACGCAGTCCTTTCCTCAGGCGATAAAGCGTTTTCGACAATCTCGACGGCGTAGGCACCGACACAGACACCGTCGGGATTCGCAATCGCCACTCGCAGACCCGGATGGGTGAGATCATTCAATGACTGAATATGATGCGGATTGCCTTTCTGGACGTTGATCGCCGGCACGAGGTAAACGATCACCGCCTCAGTTTCCGGAAGAACGTCACCATCCCGCTTCGCTTTTTCCATGTAGTCGGAGGACCCCGGAAAATAGAGATCGCCCTGCCTCGCAAGCTTCATCTGTGAAAGAACATAACCCGAACCCCCGAAGGCAACCTCCACCTTGATCCCGGTTTGATCCTCATATGCCTTCGCCGCCCTTTCGGTTGCAGGCTTCGAGGCCGCTCCCGCAAACACCAGGAGTCGGTCCGTCGCCTTCAAGGTCGTCGTGAGCAGTGCCAGACTGATTGAAAACAGCAAGCCCCAACCGATTTTGACTAACCCCGCTATCCCAGAAATTTGCCTTCCGTAACTTGGACCCATAATCTACTTGTATCACTGCAAACTCTGGGAGTAGGTCAAGTACCATCGAACCCGCCCGGGATTTCAAAACTTCTTGGGTAGGTCCACCCGAAACCACCCACCCGCTAGCCCGTCGTTAAAAAGAGGGATGACCCCCACCATCAACCGACTGGATCCGATCATCCCAAATCCGCCAGAACACGTGAACAAATGTTCCATTTTTGATTTGACCTCCAGTTACCCAAACCGGACGCTCGACACTTTAACCCGATTTCACCAACACTCTGACTCATGCCTGCCAAAACCGCCGCAAAACTATCTGACTCCGCCATCAAGAGCGGAAACAAAGATCTCGATCTCGCCGTCGCCTCAATCAATCGCCAATACGGCGAGGGTTCTCTGATGCGCCTCGGCGACGCTACCAAGATGAATGTCTCGACCATCTCGACAGGGTCAATTGCTCTCGATCTCGCCCTCGGGGTCGGCGGTCTTCCCAAGGGACGGGTCTGTGAAATTTACGGCCCTGAATCCAGTGGAAAAACCACCCTCTGCCTCAGTCTGATCGCCCAGTGTCAGCGGGAAGGTGGCAACGCCGTCTTCATCGATGTCGAACACGCCCTCGATCCGCGCTATGCCAAGACCGTCGGGGTCAACCTCGAGACTCTCATGGTCGCCCAGCCAGAAAGCGGTGAAGATGCCCTCAACATTACCGAAACCCTCATTCGATCCGGTGCCATCGACGTTATCGTCATCGACTCAGTCGCCGCCCTCGTGTCAAAAAACGAACTCGACGGCCAGATGGGGGACACCACCGTCGGCCTCCAGGCCCGGATGATGAGCCAGGCAATGCGTCGCCTGACCGGGGCGATTTCCAAAACCCAGTGCCTCGTCCTCTTTACCAATCAGATTCGCGAGAAGATCGGGGTCATGTTTGGTTCCCCCGAGACCACCCCCGGCGGTCGCGCCCTCAAGTTTTTTGCATCCGTCCGCCTCGACATCCGGCGCATCGGCCAAATTAAGGACACCTCCGGCAAGGTGATGGGTAATCGCACCCGCGTAAAAGTAGTCAAAAACAAGATCGCCCCACCCTTCACCGAATGCGAATTCGACATCATGTACAACGAGGGCATTTCGCGCTCCGGCTCCCTCATCGACCTCGGGGTTGACCAGAAAATTCTCGAGAAAAAAGGTGCCTGGATCTCCTACAACGGCGATCTCATCGGACAGGGTCGCGAGGCCGCCAAGACCTATCTCCGCGAAAACCCCGACCTGATGGAAGAGCTTACCGCCAAGATCCGCGAGAAAGTTCAGGTTGAGGTCGGCGAGGTTCTCGCCAAGGGCGATGCCATCACCGACGGCAGCGAATCCGACAACTGATCCCGCCTCCCCTCGCAACTCTCCAAAATCATGCGACCGGCTCTCTTTCTCGACCGGGACAACACCCTGATCGAAGATGCCGGATACCAATCCGACCCCGCCACGATCAACCCTTTACCGGGTGCCGCCCGCGCTCTCCAAACCGCCCGCCTGCGCGGTTACGCCCTGTTTCTTTTTACGAATCAAAGCGGCGTCGCCCGGGGCTACTTTTCCCTCCAAAAAGCGATCGACTGCTGCCGCGCGACCGCCGTCGCCCTCGGGATCGGGGTCGACGGGTTTATCGCCATCGGGATCGCCCCGGAGCATCCCAACGACCATCCGATCTATCGAAAGCCGTCGCCCCGCTTTATTCTCGAATCGATCCATCGTTACCAGCTCGACCCCACAAAATCCTGGATGGTCGGCGACCGATCCTCCGATATCGATGCCGGGATTGCTGCCGGCATTCGAACCGCCGCCATCAACGACCCCTCCGAAGCATCGACTCGGGCCGATATTGCCGCTCGCACCTTCGCCCTCTTTGTCAACGAACACCTCCTTCAAGATTGACAACATATCGTCATATCATGATTTGTTGATGTATTATGTCGTCTTCTCTAGTCCAGCGTCTCCGCGATCCTCATACGGTCCTTTCGGTTGAATTCTTCCCCCCAAAGACACCCGAGGCGGAAGCCCAATTTCTCGAGGCGGCGAAACGAATTGCCGAACTCGGTACCGATTTTGCCTCGATCACCTACGGGGCGGGCGGAAGCACCCGCGAGCGCACCCTTCGCTACGCATCCAGCCTCCAGGACGATCTCGGATTCACGGTCATGCCCCACCTCACTTGCGTCGGCCATTCCCGGGACGAACTTCACACCCTCGTCGCCGAACTCGCTGCCCGTCGTTTCCCCGCAATCATGGCCCTTCGTGGAGACCCCCCAAAGGGTCAAGCCAACTTTCAACCCCACCCTGACGGACTGCGCTACGGATCAGATCTCGTCACCCTCATCCGCACGGCCTACCCGCAGTTCGAAATCGGGGTCGGCGGTTATCCCGAAAAACATCCCGAGGCCTCCGACCTGAAAACTGACCTCGAACATCTTGGGACAAAGCTCGATGCCGGGGCCGATTTCATCACAACCCAACTATTTCTCGACAATTCCGTCTACGCGCATTTTGTCTCCGCCATCCGCAACCTCGGATACGACCACCCTGTCCTCCCCGGTGTTCTCATCCCCCTAAGCCTCGAACAACTCCGCCGCTTTGCCGGATTCTGTGGGACGACCATCCCGACCGACCTCGAATCCCGCCTCCTCGACGCCGGCGAGGACCCCGATTCCCAACTCGCCGCCGGCATCGACTGGGCAGTCGAACAGGCCACCGACCTCGTCGCCCGCGGTGCCCCCGGCATCCACCTCTACGTCCTCAATCGTGCTGGACCTGCCATCCAACTCGTCGAACGACTCCGCGCCGATGGCATCCTCAAGTCTTGATTCGGATTGCGGGAATGGTTTGCTGACAAACCAAACCTTTCCTTTGACTCTCAACCGACTCATCCTCATCTCCCGTCATCTTGAACGCCCACACTCCAGACGAAAGCCCTACCATCGAGCTGGGGGGTGAGGTCGGAATCGTCGAACCCAACGATTTTATCGATCCATTGCCTTTTCGCTTCGAATCTGGAACCACCCTCGAGGGAATTCGGATACGATACGAAACCTATGGCCGTCTCAACTCCACCGGAGACAATGCCATCCTCGTATGCCACGCTCTCAGCGGCGACCACCACTGCGCCGGCATCCACCATCTGACTGACCCCAAGCCGGGATGGTGGCACCACATCGTCGGTCCCGGCCGTCCCCTCGACACGTCGCGCTACTTTGTGATCTGCAGCAACTGCATCGGCGGTTGCCAAGGGTCGACCGGTCCATCCTCGATCAACCCGGCAACCGGCAAGCCGTACGCTACCGATTTTCCCTTCGTCACGATCGGGGACATGGTCCATGCCCAATTTCGTCTCTTCAAACACCTTGGGGTGCATTCTCTCCACAGCGTCATCGGCGGTAGTATGGGGGGCATGCAGGCCCTTGAATGGATCCGACGCTATCCCGATCACGTCCGAAGCGCGATCGCCCTCGCCGCAACCGCCCGTCAAAACACTCAGGCGATTGCTTTCAACGCCGTCGGGCGTGCCGCCATCCTTCGCGACCCCGACTGGCAGGGAGGACTCTACTCAACCGGGCGCCCCCCATCGACCGGCCTCGCGATTGCCCGGATGATGGCCCACATCACCTACCTCTCCGATCAGGGGCTCGACCAGAAATTCGGGCGCAACCCGCAATTGCCAATACCGAACGGAGATAACGAAACCGAGTTTGCGGTTGAAAGTTATCTCAACTATCAGGGTCGTTCCTTTGTCAACCGGTTTGACGCGAACACCTACCTCGCCTTCACCCGCGCCCTCGATCACTTCAACCTCTATCCCGAATCAGGCAACCTCGAGGATGCCTTTGCCGAGGTCACCGCCCGCTGCCTCGTCGTCGGGTTCACCAGCGACTGGCTCTTTCCACCCCGCCAGAACCGCGACATCGCCCGCGCTCTTCTCCGCGCCGGGAAACGTGCCTCCTACGCCGAGATCGATTCCGTCCTCGGCCATGATTCCTTCCTCGTCCGCTCCCCCGAACTGTTCAATCTCATCGAGGCGTTTCTGAACGCACCGGAATGAAAAAGATCACCCCAGAACAGGCCAGCCCAACCCTCAAGCGATCCAGTCGCAAACGGCAGATCGATTTCGAGATCATCGGCGGGTGGATTGAACCAAACAGCCGGGTCCTCGACCTTGGCTGCGGGCGGGGCATCCTTCTCGAATACCTCCGTCAAACGCGGCACATTTACGGCCTCGGGGTCGATATTGAAAGCGACAAGATCGCCAGTTGCCTCAAACGGGGAATCCACGGCTACCAGTCCGACATTGACAGTGCCCTCGGTGATTTTGCTCCCGCCAGTTTCGATGTTGTCGTCATTTCGCGCACCCTCGAGGTGCTCGCCCTCCCTGGGGAAACCCTTAATGCCGCTCTCCGGGTCGGTAAATTCGTGACCGTCGGCTTCATCAATCACGGTTTTTGGAGAAATCGGCTCCAATACCTCCGAACCGGCGACCGTATCCGCAACGATGTGTATCCGCTTTCCTGGTACGAATCCGAACCGGGCAACCCCGTCTCGATCACCGGGTTCGAAAAGTGGTGCGCCTGCGAAGGGGTCACCATCGCCCGCCGACACGTTCTCGCTGGCAACTGGAAAACCCCCTGCCGATTCATCCCCTCCCTTCTCGGAGGCTACGCCCTCTACGAAATCTGCCGCCCCTGACTCCACCACAACTCCAGCTTGCTGCCCCGACGCAATCACGCGTTTTCACTGCTCCGATCAGTGACCGACTGGATTGAACAGACCTTGAAACCAAACTACCCCCGCAGCTCCCCGCGATCCCGCCGCACCCGGTAGTCCTCGACCGTCATCGCGATCCCTTCCCGTAAACCAATCCTCGGTTCCCATCCGGTCGCGCGGATTCGCGAGATATCAGTTAACTTGCGGGGGGTTCCATCCGGCTTCGTCAGGTCGTGGGCAATCCTGCCCCCATAGCCAATTTCCGCTGCGATCATCTCTGCCAACTCCCGAATGCTACAGTCAACCCCCGTTCCGACATTCACCAGGTTAGGCGGATCCTCCAGCTCCAGCAGGTGAACAATCGCATCCGCCAGATCGTCAACGTGCAGAAACTCCCGTTTCGGCTTTCCAGTGCCCCACATTATCAGTTCTTCGCGGCTATCCGTTTTCGCCTCGTCAAAGCGCCGGATCAGCGCCGGCAGAACGTGGGAATTCTCCGGATGGTAGTTGTCGCCCGGCCCGTAAAGATTCGTTGGCATCGCCGAATGAAAGAGGACTCCATACTGCGACCGGTAAAACTCGCACAACTTCAGGGCACTGATCTTCGCAATCGCATAGGCCTCGTTCGTGCGTTCGAGCAGACCTGTCAGCAGACAGTCTTCCGGCATCGGTTGCGGTGCCTCCCGCGGATAGATACACGTGCTCCCGAGATTCAGGAGTCGGCCCGTCCCAGTCCGCCAGGCGGCATCGATCACATTCAACGCAATCGCCAGATTATCCCGAATGAATTCTGCCGGATAGGTGTTGTTGGCATGGATCCCGCCGACCTTCGCCGCCGCCAGAATCACCACCTCGGGCTTCTCGAGCCCGAAAAAAGCGTTCACTGCCGAACCGTCCGTCAGATCCAACTCTTTCCGCGTCTTCAGCAAAAGGTTTCCACATCCCATTTCCTCCAGACGACGCACGACTGCCGAACCCACCATCCCGCGATGTCCGGCCACAAAGATCTTCGTATTCGGATGCAAGGTCCTCATCGCTCAATAACCTCGAACCTTCGCCTTGTCGTAATCCGCCCTTGCCATGATTGAAACAAGTTCCCTGAAGGTCACCTTCGGCTCCCAACCGAGCTTCTCCTTTGCCCTCGCCGGGTCACCGATCAAAAGATCCACCTCCGCCGGACGGAAATAGCTTGGGTTGACCTCGACCCGGAGTTTTCCGCTTGCCGTATCATAGCCCTTCTCCTCGACCCCCTCGCCTTTCCATTCGAGGTTAATTTCGAGTTCCCCAAAAGCGAGGTCAACAAACTCGCGGACCGTGTGGGTCTCGTTTGTCGCGAGCACATAGTCCCCCGGTTCATCTTGTTGTAAAATCCGCCACATTCCTTCGCAATACTCCGGCGCATAGCCCCAGTCCCGCTTCGCGTCGAGATTTCCGAGTTGGAGGGTCTCCTGCATTCCGAGGGCAATCCGCGCCGCCGCCCGCGTAATCTTACGGGTCACGAAGGTTTCCCCCCGCCGCGGAGATTCATGGTTGAAAAGAATCCCGTTCGACGCGTGCAGCCCATAGGATTCGCGATAGTTCACGATGATCCAAAAGCCGTAGAGCTTGGCGACGCCATAAGGCGAGCGCGGATAGAACGGAGTCGTCTCGGTCTGCGGGATCTCCTGAACCTTACCATAAAGCTCCGAGGTCGAGGCCTGATAAAAACGGGTCTTCAGCCCGGTCTCCTTGATCGCGTCCAGAAAACGCAAGGTACCAATACCATCGACTTCCGCCGTATACTCAGGAACGTCAAAGCTCACCTTCACATGGCTCTGTGCCCCAAGGTTGTAGATCTCGTCAGGCTGGGTCTTCTCAATCAGGCGGTTCAGATTACTCGAATCCGTCAAATCCCCGTGATGCAGGAAAAGCTGCTTCCCATGGATCTCCGGATTATTGAAGAGGTGGTCAATCCGACCGGTATTGAAGGAACTCGATCGACGGATCATTCCATGGACCGTGTATCCTTTTTCCAATAACAATTCCGCCAGATAGGAACCATCCTGTCCCGTGATGCCGGAGATTAGTGCAACTTTTTCGCTCATAGTGGGTTTAAATCGATTGGATCTTTGGCCAGGAACTTCAGCGCGGCTTCAAATAACCTTGATTCCGCTTCTTGCGGCGAATGACGGGAGCGACCGTTTCCATCACCGGCTCATAGCGATACTCGAAACCATCAACCTTGCGCCTCTCAATCGGACGTTCGATGAGCTTCTCGATCGCCCGAACGAGGGGGGCCTCGTCCGGTGCCTCGAGGGTGCAGGCAGATCCTTCTTTTCGCGCTCGTCCGGTTCGTCCGATCCGGTGGACATAATCCTCTGCATGTTGAGGGACGTCGTAATTGATGACGTGACTAACGTTCGCAATGTCCAGTCCCCGCGAGGCGATGTCCGTTGCCACGAGGATCCCGAAATGTCCCGACTTGAACTTTGTCAGTGCTTCCGTCCGCTCCTTCTGGTTCAGGTCCGAATGCAGTGCCACAACCGGCTTGCCCAGTTCCGCCAACCAGCGGGCGACCCGGTCCGCCCCACGCCGCATCCGGCAAAAGATAATCACGGTGTCACTGTTGATCGAATCCAGAAGCTTGACCAGAAGGTCGAACTTCTCCAGCGCCCCGACCGGATAAATCGCGTGGTCCACCGTCTCAGCCGTCTTCTGATTCGCCGAGATGATGATCTCCTCCGGATCCTTCAAGGCCCACCCCGCCAACTGGCGCACTCGGTCACCGACCGTCGCCGAAAACAGCAAGGTCTGACGCTTCTTCGAAGAACACTTTCCAATGATCCGTCGGACGTCGTCGATAAAACCCAAATCAAACATCCGGTCGACCTCGTCGAGGATTAAAAACTCAACTCCCGACAAATCAAGAGCTCCACTTTGCACGTGATCGAGCAGTCGCCCGGGGGTCGCCACGACCACATCGGGAATCGCATCCAGTTCCTGCAACTGGCGACCATACTTTACGCCGCCGTAAAGCAAGGCATGATTCAATCGAAGATCCTTCCCATACAAACGGAATTGCTCGTCAACCTGCATGATCAACTCCCGCGTCGGTCCGATCACGAGAGCCCGAGGACAGTCACCATGTGTCCCCAAACGCTGTAAAACCGGCAACGCAAATGCCGCCGTTTTCCCGGTCCCGGTCTGAGCCGAGCCAATTACGTCACGTCCCTGCAAAATAACCGGGATCGCCGCCTGCTGGATCGGCGTCGGCTCCGAATAACCCTTTGCCTCGACCGCTGAGACGATTTCGGGAATAAGTCCAAGATCTGAAAATGTCATAAAAACTATGATTCGTAGCCACTTTCCGTTTCCTGAACAAGCAAAAGGATACCGGGGCCGTCTCGCCCCAACCCCATCCGGCCC
>CAZFLQ010000076.1:0-7761 GCA_964519935.1 uncultured Puniceicoccaceae bacterium
GAACCGGGTTTCGCGGGGCGGGCGGGATCGCTTGACGTGTCGGTGGGACTGGTGCGCGGTCGGCAGGAGCTGGTTTAACGCCGGGGATGTTGGAAGGTTTTGACGGCGGGGCAGAAGCCTGTGTCGGAGGTGGAGCCGGGGGCTGAACCCGCTGGGGGTTAGCGGGGGGAGGAGGCGGGGCAGCATGCCCGGCACTTGGGGTGACGGGAGGTGGAGGTGGCGCGGCCGGGGGCTTGGGAGAAGAAGCCGGCGGCGAAGGCGGCGGGGGGGCCATTCCGCGGGATGCCGTCGTTGCCGTCGATTTGGGTCTGGTCTCCTCCGGGGAGAGATTGCTTTTGATGCCGGGTTTCACCGCTTCGGGCTCGGTTTCGGTTTGTGAGACGGTTGCCTCTTTGGAGGTGGAATCTACGTTTGCGGGTTGTCCGGTCGGATTTTCGTTCGTGAATTCCTCCACGATTGCGTCTGCGTTGATGTTGTCAATCGCACTCGAGACACTGGAGACTTGAAACCCGCGCTCTCGCAGGAGCTCCAGAAGCTCCTTGTTTTCCATGTCAATTTGTTTGGCGATTTGGTAGATACGGACGCTCATTCAATAATTCTTTTTCGGACGGTGATTGGTTTCTGAAGGGATGGGGGGACTTGAGGACGGGTCGGCAGGACCGTGTATCGGCGGAAAGGAACCGCGATCGAAATGTGGTTTTCACGCTTCGGTGGCGGCTTTTTCCCGGGCCTCGAGGATCAGGGAAATTTCATCTTCGGAGAATCCAGCGTCCTCGAGGTCGGCGGATTCAACGGTGGCGAGGACGGCAGAACCGGTGATGCCCATGACCGCAAGGCGACCGGCGATTTCGACGGTGAGACCGGTACTGGTGGAGAGCTGTTCGGCGGATTGCTGAAGTTTTTGCTCCATCGTCAGTTCGTGGCGTTCGATCCGACCGATGTCGAGCTTCCATCCGAGGAGTTGCGATGTCAATTTGGCGTTGAGGCCACCCTTACCGATAGTGATCGGAAGCGCGTCGTCATCGACCTCGAAGTAGATCCGGTGGTCGCGTTCGTTAATGCGGATGTTCTGGGGAACTGCGGGACGGAGGGCTTCTTCGAGGAATCGATCCGGTTCGGGATAGAAGCGGATGATGTCGATTTTTTCGCCCCCGAGTTCACGGACGATGCTTTTAACGCGGCTGCCGCGCGCACCGACGCAAGCACCGACAGGGTCGACTTTGGGATCGGTGGTGCTGACGCAGATCTTCGTGCGGTAACCCGGTTCGCGGGACATGCGTTCAATTGCGACGGTGCCGTCAGCAATTTCGGTGACCTCAAGTTCTATGAGGCGTTGAACGAAACGGATGCTATACCGGGAGAGGATGATGTTGGGTCCGCGACTGCTGGTTTCGATTTTGAGGAGGAGGCTGCGAATGCGGTCCCCGGGGTTGAAGTTTTCACGGGGGATCCTTTCCCGGCGGGGCATGAGGGCCTCGGTTTTGCCAAGATCGATAATCAGATCGCTGCGATCACGGCGCAAAACGGTTCCGGTCACAATATCGCCAACCTGATCCTTGAAGTCGTCGTAAATGCGCTCCTTTTCGAAATCACGGATGCGCTGCATGATTGCCTGACGGGCGGTCTGGGCGGCGATTCTTCCGAGGTAGGAAGGGTCGAGAGGGCGTTCAACAGTCTCACCAACAGAGGCATCGGGGTTGATTTTCCGGGCATTTTCGACGTGGATCTCGCGTTCAGGCTCGGATATGGAATCGACGACCTCGAGGATCGACCAAGCCTTGAGGGCGCCGGTTCGCTGGTCGATTTCGACGCGTAGTTCCTGTCCGGCGTGGAGGCCCTTGGCGGCGGCAGTCTTGATTGAGTTGGAAATCGCCGCGATCATGTCGTCGCGGGAGATGCCCTTCTCCTTTTCCATATACTCGAGTACTGAAAGGATGTCGCTACTGCTCATAGGTGTCGAAAGAATAAAAAAAGCGGACCGAAGACCGCTTTCAGATAGAAAGATTGGTGATAAAAACGATTGATAATTCGGAAAACAGGCGGGGTGTCAAGCGGGGGATGACCGGGAACTCTTCCGGAATCGTTGTGGTGCGGGGATTTGAGCTTTTCATTGCCCGAAGTCTGGGCA
Source organism: uncultured Puniceicoccaceae bacterium (assembly GCA_964519935.1). Lineage (GTDB taxonomy): Bacteria > Verrucomicrobiota > Verrucomicrobiia > Opitutales > Puniceicoccaceae > DAISIK01. Next base: position 2,129 of record CAZFLQ010000076.1, read on the forward strand.
TTCTTGGCGATTGAATGATCTTATGGGTTTGTTTTCCAGGTTGAGTCGAAATCAAGCGAGAGCTCCTGAGCGGAAGTTTGGGGATCTGACGACGGCGGCGATCCATGATTTTAAGAACATTTTCGCGAACATTGCGGGGCACATCGAACTTGCGCGGGAAGATCTCGGGGAAAGCGGAGTGCCGATGGATCATATCGAGGCGGCGGGGCGGGTCGCCGAATTCGCGCAGGACGTGGCGGCGCGACTGTTGGGTTCGGGGGGGAATGATGAGGCGGCGACACCCCTGTCATTTTCGAGGATTACCCGAACAGCGGGAGACCTCGTTCTCAACCATGCCCGTCATGATTTGCAGCTGACGGTCTCACCGAATGCGCGAAAGGTGGCAATTTCTCCGATCCGGGCGATGCAGATAATGACGAATCTGATTGCCAACGCGGCCCAAATAACACCTGACGGAGGCCGGATTATTGTCCGGATCCTGCCGATCAGGGAGGGGGGGGTACCGGGAAGCGCGACTCTTTATACACGTATTGAAGTCGAGGACGAAGGGCCCGGAATTCCCCTCGACCGGCGCGAAACGGTTTTTGATGCCGGGTTCAGCGATCGCGAAGGGGGGCATGGGATCGGTTTGCCGGTCGTGAAAGAACATGTTGCGCGGGCGGGCGGAAGGATCACGGTTACGGATGGAGAGATCGGAGCGCTCTTCCGGATCGATTTTCCAGCCGGAGATGAAGTTGAGCGGGCAACCCAACCGGCTCTATTGCTGCCGACAATACCCGTGATCGGGAGTGTTCAGAAGATTTTGTTGATGGATGATGATCCGATGGTGCGCGAGACGACGAGTGCGATGCTCCGGCACCTCGGGCATCAGGTTCAGCTTTCGGCGGAGGGACTTTCCTGCGTTCGAGCCTATCGAGAGGCGATTGGCCGGGGCGAACCTTTTGATCTTGTAATCGTCGATTTGACGGTGCCCGGAGGGTGGGACGGGGTCAGAACCCTGAAGGAGTTACGGGTCATTAACCCCCACGTTCGGGTGGTCGTGATGAGCGGGATGACAAATGATCCGGCGATGACGGGTTCGGGAAAAGGAGGGTTTACGGCGGCGATCCGGAAGCCTTTCACTCTGAGGGAACTGGCGAATGGGATCGTTTCGGTTGGCAAAGAGGGTGAGCTTATTTCCGACCCGAAAACTTGATCGTTTTTTTGCTTGCGACCCTGAAAAAGGGAGCTAGATAGTTTGGCATGCGAAGTCGTCTGTTTCTGACCCTTGTCCTTATTGCTGGTCTGGCCCTCTCCGGGTGCACCACCCCCACCGCCAAACAAAAGGCCGGGCTGATCAAACCCCGCGAAGGCTTCAACCTCCTGGGGATCGTTTCCTACGAGGAAGCTGGCTTCAAAAGAAAGAACCCCAGTTCCTTTGGTGTTTCCTCGGAGGAACTGTTGATGCGTGAGAATATGTCAGGTGACAATCTCAGCGTCCTCTGGGGCACGCTTCAGTTCAATGACTATTGATCCGTCGGCGAGGACACTCGTTCAAGTGATTGAGAGTCCCAGGGTGGTCGCGGCTCCTGAATCTTACCAACGGGGCTGGGGACTGTATCGCACTTTTTGATATCGATGTTCGGGGACCCCGGCAATGAAGCGACTGGGGCCAAAGAGGCGGGGTGGTCCGCCCTGTTGGACGATTCTCGGGTAGAGGAGGTAAAGGTGATCCTGGGCGCGGGTGACCGCGACGTAGAAGAGTCTTCGTTCTTCTTCGATATCGCCGTAATCGATTGCCTTTTGGAGGGGGAAAAGCCCGTCGGCGGCACCAATCACAAAGATGACGGGAAATTCGAGGCCCTTCGCCTGGTGAACGGTGGTCATTCGGACAGCGTCTTCGTTCATTTCGACGGAACGGCTGCTGGTTTCGGAACTACCGAGACTAACCTGAACGAGGAAATCATCGATTGTGTTATACCGTTGGGCGAATCCGGCGACGCTTTGAAGGTCATCCATTCGGTCACGATGGTTGTCGTAGCTGCGTCGTAGGTAGTCGGCATACCAGCCCTCGCCAACGATCTGGACGACGACATCAGGGGCGGCCTGGTCCTGCGATGCGCGTTCGGCATCCATCAGGGTCGCAGCGAGATTGCCCCATTCGGGAATGGCGGCGGGAGGAACCTTCTTGACGCCTTCGGGCTCAACGAGGGCACGTATGGGAGAAATCGAACGGTCGGCAGCGATCTTAAGGAAATGGGCGTGAAGTTTTTCGGCGGTCCGTGGACCGACCTTGGGCAGAAGTGTGACGAAGCGCTGAAAGGCGGTGCTGTCGCGGGGGTTGACAACAAAGCGGATTTGCGCGGCGAGATCGCGAACATGGGCTTGTTCAAAAAAGCGGACACCGCTGGTGATGAGGTAGGGTACCCCGCGCCGGGAGAATTCCATTTGAAGATCCATTGCGTGGTAATGGGCGCGGTAGAGGATCGCGATATCCCGGAGGTTAAAACCGTCGTCGGCGAGTTCTTCGATTCGCCGGACGATGAAGTCAGCCTGGGAGGTGGTGTCGGTCGTGGTGATAACGGCGGGGCTGAATCCGGTCTTGCGGGTCGGGCGGAGTTCTTTCTCGAACCCGACGGAAGCGGACTGTCCGAAGAGAACCCCGTTTGCAAAGGCAAGAATCTCGGGAGTCGACCGGTAGTTGGTTTCGATTTTGAAAAGGCGACAATTCTCGTGGCGGTCGGGAAAGGTGCGGATGTTCTCGAAATCGGCACCCCGCCACGTGTAGATACATTGGGCATCATCGCCAACCGCCATAATGCGGTTATGCGGGGCGATGGCCTCGATGATGGCGGATTGAAGGGCGTTCGTATCCTGGTATTCGTCGACGAGGATTGAGGCAAAGCGGTTGGCGAAGAGTTCGGAGGTTTCGGGCGAACGCTGAAGCAATTGCAACCAGAGTTCGAGAAGATCGTCGAAGTCGGCGACCTGCTGATCCCGTTTGCGAGTCTCGTAGGCGGTAGCGAAGCTTTCGACGAAGGGAGGGAGGTGATCGCTGAAAGGGGCACGTTCGCGAACGATCTCTCCAATTGGGCACAGGGTGTTACGAGCGAGGGAAATCCAATCGGCGAGGACGCGGGGCTTGGGGTTTTCCTTTTCTTTGAGAAATTTTGGATCAACCGAACGGATCGATTCGGTCAGGAGGCTTTCGGCGTCACCCTGATCAAGAATGTTGAATCCGGGTTCGATCCCGATGACGCGTCCGTGGCGTCGCAGGATCTTCTGACCGATGTGGTGGAAGGTTCCGCCCCAGAAGCGGTCGGCGGAAACGCCGGTGAGATGTTCGACCCGGTCAAGCATTTCGCGGGCGGCCTTGTTGGTGAACGTGAGGAGGAGAATCTGGTCCGGCCGAACACCCTCCTTGAGGAGCCAGGCGACGCGGTAGGTAAGGGTGCGGGTTTTGCCAGAGCCCGCGCCGGCGAGAACGAGTGCGGGGCCGAGCGGGGCGGAGACAGCGGCGTACTGCTCGGGGTTCAGTTCGTTTTCGAAATCAATCCGATCAGCGTGATGACCTTCGGATGATTTGGCGGCAGCGGGGGGTGTTTCTTCCCGAAAGAGGGGGCTATCAAAAAAATCCATGGACGCTAACGTGCCTCGGTGCGAAAGGAGAGAGGCCACCAAAACAGGACACTAAAAACCCTTTTTGCGAAGCTCGTTTTCGAGGGCATCCTGAAATTCGGCCAGATCTTTCTGGGGAGGATGGTAGCCCTCGGAAGCGGGTACGAGACCAATCCGGCCCATTTGGTCGAGCTGCCATTGGGCGGTCTGCCCATCGCTAAACGTCACCGATCCGCTGATGATCGAGCCAGGACGGTTGATTGCATCGACCCCGACGGTGACACTACCGGGTTGGCTGATTTCATCGGGTTCGAGGGTGAGATTGTCGGACGTTGACGATGTCGGGAGATCTTCCGAAGGAATGGATTGCTCAGAAGACGTGTTGTCCCGAAGGGTCAGGTCGAGGTCCTCGACGAGGAAGCGTACATCCATGTAGGTCATCTTGATACCGTATTCGGTATCGAGAAGTTTCTGGACCGCAGAGAGGGATTGTCCCTTTTCGATCCATTCGCGGACGGCGTTCAACTGATCGGGTGTGAGGCTCATTCGTCTTCAGAATGACGGAAGACTGCGGTTGCGCAAGTCAGGAAGACTGGGATAGCTGGTTCGTCAAGTAATCGACGCTTCGCCGAACGCTTTCGTCCTGTTCCATGAGGGCCTCAACCTGTTTGATGGCATGAATGACCGTTCCGTGGTCACGCCCGCCGAAGGCTTCGCCGATCTGCATGAGGCTGTTGCTGGTAAGCATCCGGGATAGATACATGGCGATCTGGCGGGGAACGACGATACGGACGGGCCGGCGCCGACTGGTGAGGTCGGAAACATTCAAATTGGAGTAGTTGGCAACTTTGGCGATGATTTTGTCGACCGTAATCTGATGCTGCATTTCCTCCTGAAGGATGTCCTGAAGAAGCTTGGCGACGGCCTCGATCGTAAGGGGATCCCGGATCAGTGAAGTGTATCCGGCAATACGGGTGAGCGCACCCTCCATACGACGAACATTGCGGGTCACTTTCTCGGCGAGAAAGGCGAGGATATTCTCGCTGAGGACAATCCCCATGTTATTCGCCTTCTTGGAGAGGATTGCCATGCGAGTTTCGACGTCGGGCGGTTGAATGTCGGCGACGAGACCCCACTGGAATCGGCTGAGGAGTCGATTTTCGAGCTTGGCGATCTCCCCAGCGGGTCGGTCGCTGGTCAGGACAATCTGTTTTCCGTTTTCAAAAAGTTCGTTAAAGGTGTGGAAGAATTCTTCCTGGATGCGCTCCTTATTGGCCAAAAACTGGATGTCATCGATCAGGAGAATATCGGCGCGACGGTAGAATCTCCGAAATTTCGGGAGACTGGCCTCCTGAATCGCGCGGATAAACTTATTCGTAAATTTTTCGGTCGAAACGTAGGCAACAACCGCACCGGGGTTAGTCTGGAGGACCTGATGGGCGATTGAATGCATCAAGTGGGTTTTTCCAAGACCGGTTTCTCCATAGATGAAGAGGGGATTGTAGGCGCGTCCGGGCGTGTTGGAGACGGCGATGCTGGCAGCGTGGGCGAGTTGATTGTTTGTTCCGACAACAAAATTGTCGAAGGTGTTTTTGGGATTGAGTCCGGAGATGCCTCCGTTTCTGGGCGTCTGGGGGGATTCGGAATCGGGGGTGCCAATCGGAGGTCTCGGCCTATCGGGTTGACGGTCACCGGCAGGGGTGACGGCGGTTTCGTTAGACAGCTCTTCCTGACGGTTTACGGTGATTTTGATTGGAACAGGATGTCCGTGGACCTTGGCAAGTTCACTTTCGATCAGCTCGAGGTAATTGTCCTGAATCCAAATCTGGACGAAGTCATTGGGGGCGAGGAGAATGACGACACCATCTTCGGTCGAGGAAGCTTGAAGAGGCTCGAACCACATCGAGAGAATGTCCTCGGGAAACATGGCACGAAAGTTTTCGAGGACCAGAGACCAGAGGCTGGCGGTGGATGTGGCTGTGGTTGGCATGGGCGAAGATTGAGCGGTCGGAAGAGATTTTTATTAACAATCGGAG
>CAZFLQ010000076.1:7861-10959 GCA_964519935.1 uncultured Puniceicoccaceae bacterium
GGGGCGGGTTGGGGCGGAGAAGGTCACAGCGACGAGAGCGAAGCGACTTAAAATCCGAGTCGAAGTGAGGTGCCGAGTTCGAATTGAAGCCAGGATTTACTAATGGATCTAAAATACTGTTCGAGGGTTGTGGCTTCGCTCGGGTCGGGAGCCGTCCGGACTGGAACCAAACCGATCTCAGTGCGGTTCAATAGATACCTGTTCAGGGGCTCGCTTTTTCCTGCATTTGCCGGATCAAAAGCTGATTGAATTCCTCGGCTGGATTATGGCCGGTATTTTTGAGGGCCTGAACCATTGCGGCGACCTCGGTGAGACGGGCCATATCCCGCCCCGGTCGGACGGGAATTTCGATATGGGGAACTTCGATGTCGAGGATCCGCACCTTTTGTTGATCGAGGCCGGTACGTTCCTCGTCACGAATATCGGCGGGTGAAGCAAACGAGATGATGAGGTCAATTCGCTTCTCGATTCGGACGGAGCGGATGCCAAAGAGTTTGGATACGTCAATGATCCCGATTCCACGGCACTCCATATATCCGCGGGTGAAATCGGTCCCGGTCCCGACAAGTTCGTGGTCCCGAAGGAGGCGGATGTGTATCAGATCATCGGCGACAAGGCTGTGACCGCGTTCGATCAAACCGAGGGCAGCCTCGCTCTTGCCCACCCCGCTGCTGCCGCGAATAACAACGCCGATCCCGCGGATATCGAGAAAAGTTCCGTGAATAGTGGTTCGGGGAGCGAATAGTTCCTCAAGCCGGAGAGTAGCCTCGGTCGTAAAGGTCTTTGATTTCAGGGGGGAGCGGAATAGGGGGATCTGTTGTTTTTCGCAAACCTGAAGAAGGGTTTTGGTCGGGGCGAGGTTGCGGCTGATGATGATGCAGGGGACTTGCTTTTCGGCAATTTTCTCAAGAACGCGGCGGATAAAATGAGTATCGGCATCACGGAGGTAGGCCATTTCGCCGGCACCGAGAACCTGAACCCGCGTACTTGCAAAGTAGCGGAAGTAGTCGGTCAAGGCGAGGGCAGGACGGTTGATGCTTTTTTCTCCGATGACGCGGTCGAGACGATCTTTGCCGGCGATGAGGGACAATTTGAGGGCCTCCCCGGCATATGATTGAAACTCTTCAACGGTGATTCCCTCGACGATGTGTGTTTTGGTATTTGTGAAGCTCATATCCGGAAATTTTCGCCGAGGTAAAATCGGCGGCTGTCGGGGTCATTGATGAGAAACTCGCGATCGCCCTCGGAGAGGATGCGGCCCTCGTAAAGAAGATAGGCCCGGTTGACGATCTCGAGGGTTTCGCGAACGTTGTGGTCGGTAATTAAAATTCCGATACCGCGTTTGCGGAGACGGCGGATGATCTCCTGAACCTCGGCAACACTCTTGGGGTCAACTCCACTGAAAGGTTCGTCCATCAGAATAAAACGCGGGCGGGTGACGAGAGCGCGGGCAATTTCGAGACGGCGGCGTTCGCCTCCGCTAAGGGTGTAGGCTTTTTGGGAGGAGAGGTGGTCGAGAGCGAGCTCCTCGAGGGCGGCATCAGCACGTTCGTGGCGCTCGTTTCGGGGAACGCGGCGGGCCTCGAGAACCCCGAGGAGGTTGTCGCGGACCGTCAGTTTGCGAAAGACGGAAGCTTCCTGGGGGAGGTATCCGATTCCGAGACGGGCGCGGCGATGCATCGGGAGGCGGGTGATGTCACGGCCGTCGAGTTCGATTGTCCCGGAATTGGCGCGGATCAAGCCGACAATCATGTAAAAGGATGTGGTCTTGCCGGCACCGTTAGGTCCGAGGAGTCCGACGACCTCTCCACCGCCGACGGACAGATCGACCTGATCGACGACCCTTCGCTGTCCGTAGTCACGAACGATGCGGTGAGTGCGGATGGTCGATTGCGCGGGTGGAGCCGTGTCTGGTCCAGGATTTGTCATGGTTGTGTCGTGGCTGAATCAGGTGTTTGTTCGACCTGCGGGCGATCCAGCTGGAGGTCCCGGATGTCGGGGAGAATCGCACGGGTGCGGTCACCGTCGGGGCCGCTTTCAATTCGGACGGAGCGTTCGCCTTCGATCAGAATCATCCGATAGCCGGTCAGGACGCCGCGAGGATCGCGAATGACGGGAGAGTCCTCAAGGATCACCTTTCCCTCGATCGGGAGGATCGTGGCGCGACCTGCAGTGGCCTCGCGGTCACCTTGTTGGATACGGACATTGCCGATCGCGACAATGCTGGTAATGGCCCCAAATTCGCCGAAGCCGGAAGTGGCGGATGGATCATCGTTTGATGAGGTCTTGCCCTCACTGGGGGGATTTCGGGTTGTCGTCACGATCATTTGATTACATGACGCAAAGAGTTCGGTCCCGCGAATCGTGACATCACCTTCGAAGACGAAACGATTAAGGGATTCTCCGGAGGTCAGTTCGAGCTGGTCGCTGGAGATGGTTGTGGGGAAGGTCGGGGGCGCGGCGGTTTCGTCGTTTGTCGGGGTAATTGGCGAGAGTTCGGTTTCGTTTGGGGATGCGGGGATCGCGATCAGGCTGGGGATGGTGGTTAGAAGGAGAAGGAGCGGGGTGGTAATGCGTATCATCTTAAAAATCCTCCTAGTGAACCTGTGAGGCGAACCACGGCATGGTCGGTGATGCGGACAGTGCGGGAGTTGCCGTCCCAGGACCAGCGGTTGCCGTCAACCGTAAAGCCGGGACCATCGATCGTGATGAAGCCGTCACCGTGAGCCCGGCGATCGTCGAGCGAAAGGAGGGCGGAGGGGCTCTGGATCAGGGTGGGGGCATTTTCGGCAGGATTGTCGATCTGGATGACCAGTTCCTCAATCTGAATGGTTTGGGGACCGGTGAGAACAGCGGTCCGACCCCGCATTTCCCAAATTTTCCGTCCGGCGGGATCAAATCGGGGGAGGGAAAAACGTTCGACTGGTTGAGCCGAAAGGAACTCCGGGCTGCGGTCGGTTGAGGTGGCGTTTTCGGGGATGTCGGCGGCAGTAAGAGCCGTCACGAGGTAAAAGGTCAGAACGATGGTGAGGGCACGCATAATGGAGTCAGTTCAACGATGGATGGGATCTGAGACAAGCCTGTGGCGTGGGGGTTTC
>CAZFLQ010000077.1:0-10954 GCA_964519935.1 uncultured Puniceicoccaceae bacterium
AGCTCGGCCAATTCATTGTGCCCTTCATCTGGTGACAGCGTCGCAAGCATCGCCTCCAAGACCGCAGTCCGGTGTTCCCTCGGCAAAAGAGGCCCTCGATTGTAAAGATATAAGGCCGCCCCCAGGTTGATCGGGTCACTCGGTACTTCCTCGATGAACGCCGCCATCAGGGTCAGCTCGTTTTTAACCATTTCCTTTTCGACCTGAGTCAAAAAGAAGCTGTCCCGCGACACCTGATCGTCCGCTTCCGCCTCCGTCCGAAATAACAGGAAGACCAGTGCTCCCAGCAACCACAGCCCAACCGGCAAAATTCGGGAATGCTTCGACATGGTAATCAGGGTGTAGTCGATTTAATCAGCCGCGTCGCCCCTCAACTTGTCAGCCCGCCCCGGTACGCCTTTTCCCAAGCCCAGGCACTCCCGACCGCATCGTCCAGACTTCGCTCCGCCTTCCAGCCAAGGACTTCGTTCGCCTTTGTCGTGTCCGCATAGATACAGGGGACGTCACCCTCCCGGCGGGGCGCGATTTCATAGTTGAGCCTCTCGCCCGACACCCGCTCGAAACTCGCGATCACCTCGAGGACCGAACACCCCTTTCCCGTCCCGAGATTAAAGATCTCCGCCGCCTCCAGATTCGCCCCCGTCAACAGCCGCTCCAACGCCGTTACGTGCGCCCCCGCGAGGTCGACCACGTGAATGTAATCACGAACGCAGGACCCGTCCGGCGTATCGTAGTCATTCCCGAAAACACTCAGCTTCTCCCGCAGTCCATAGGCCGTCTGCGTGATAAAAGGCACCAGGTTGTTCGGCACCCCCCGCGGCAGCTCCCCAATCCGGGCACTCGGATGCGCCCCGATTGGATTGAAATAGCGCAGAATTTCTGCCACCACCGGGACCCCCGCCCGGATTGCATCATGCAGAATCTCCTCGCAGATCTGCTTCGTGTTTCCATAGGGCGACATCGCCGGCTGGACCGGCGCATCCTCCGTCACCGGCAGCACTGCCGGATCCCCGTAAACCGTGCAGGATGACGAAAAAACAAAACCGGTCGTCTGCCCTCCCGGCAAATTTTCAAGGAGATTCAAAAGCGACCCCAAATTGATCCGATAGTAATCCAGCGGGATCCGCACGGACTCGCCCACCGCCTTTTTCGCCGCAAAATGGATCACCCCCGCGATTCCCGGATAATCCGCGAACAGTTTCGCCACTCCCGCCCGATCACAGAGATCCAGCTCCACGAACTCTGGTCGCACCCCGCTGATCGCCTCGATCCCATCGAGCACCCCATCCTCCGAATTGGAAAGGTCGTCCACTATCACGACCTCATAACCGCGCCCCATCAATTCCACCGCCGTGTGCGATCCGATATAGCCGGTCCCACCGGTCACGAGAATGCGTTCTTTTGCCATCCCTTGATCAAGACAAAGGCCCCTCAAAATCGCCAGACGAAAACACCCCAAAACACAGACCGGACTTTCGTTTCACCCCGGAACGGGTATATACAAATACCATGAGCTACGATGCCCTTATCGTCGGCAGCGGTCACAATGGAATGATCTGCGCCGCCTATCTCGCCCAGGCCGGTCACCGCGTCGCTGTTTTCGAACGCCGCGAAATCGTCGGGGGTGCCGTCTGCACCCAGGACAACCTTATCCCCGGCTACCAGATCGATGTCGGCAGCAGTGCCCACATCATGATCCACCAGACCCCCGTCATCCGCGAACTCGGGCTCGACCGCTACGGACTGGAATACATAGAAATGGACCCCTGGGGCTTCTACCCGGTACCCGGAACCTCCGATGGGCTCTTCTTCTACCGCTCGGTCGAGAAAACCTGCGACAGCATCGCCCAGTTTTCGAAACGCGATGCCGCCGCCTATCGCGAATTCGTCGAAGCATGGGGCAGCCTCAACGAGGGCGTCTTCTCCGCCTTCCTCAAGCCGCCCACTCCCGCCAATCTCGCCCGCGCCACCTTTGGTCGCTCCCTCGGGGGCTCCAACCGGATCGACATGGTCCGTAAGCTGATGGGACCCTACGGCCAACTCGTTCGTGAAACTTTCGAATCGCCCCATCTTCAAAATGCCATCCTCTGGCTCGCTGCCCAGTCCGGTCCCCATCCCTCCGAAATCGCCTCGGGCGACTTTGCCGGCTGGCATTCGATGTATCATCGCTCCGGGATGAAACGCGCCAAGGGGGGCAGCGGCGCCCTCACCCAAGCCCTCAAGCGCCATATTCTCGACCACGGTGGCGAGGTCTACGAAAACGCCCCCGTCGCCCGGATCGACACCTGCCAGAGACGCCGCAAAGACCGCGTCAAGGGGATCACCCTCGAGGACGGCAGAACCTTCGAGGCCCCCGCCGTCGTCGCCGCCTGCCACATCGTTACGACCGTCGAAAAACTCCTCAAGGACGCCCCCCTCCCCGACAGGATCCGCCACGGCGTCCGCCATCTCCGAATCGGCAACGGCTTCGGTATGATCGTCCGATGCGCGATGGACGGATTGCCCCCCTACCCTCAAATCGCCAACGCCCCCCGCGCCGGGATCCTCGCCAACGTCGGCGATCTCCCCTCCGCCCCTTCCGCCTGTCACACCGGGCTCCAGCTTCTCATGCCATCGAGTGCTGCCCTCGATGCCGCCTACGCCGACTATCTCGCCGGACGTCCGCCCGAAAAACCGGTCCCCCTCGGAATGTCCTTTTCATCAATCGATCCCACCCTCGCCCCTCCCGGCAAACACACCCTCTTCATCTGGGGCCAGTACCACCCCTACGAACTGAGCAATGGCGAGAACTGGGACGCCATTGCCGACCGCGAGGCCGATAAACTCATCGCCGCTGTCGATGCCTACGCCCCCGGAACCCGCGATCTTGTTAACGATCGGTTCGTTCAAACCCCCCTCCAGATCGAACGGATGCACGGTCTCCTCCGCGGCAACGTCATGCACCTTGAGATGAGCTTTGATCAAATGTTCCTTTTCCGCCCCGTCCCCGAACTAGCCGCCTATCGCGTACCTTCCCTCGAGGGTCTCTACCTGACTGGCGCGAGCACTCACCCCGGCGGCGGCGTCTGGGGCGCCAGCGGCCACAATGCCGCCAAGCTCATGCTCCGGGAAAAGCGTCGTTGGCGGGGCTGATACCACCAGCCTCAGTCCGTCCCGATCAGAATACCGGATGCCTTGATGAATACGTAAGCCGTTCAGCCCTCAATCAGACCAGGCCCCTCACAGGCTGCTTTCGCGATGATCGATGTGACCTCGAAACCGGTGGCGATCTCAATAACCACCCCGGCATCGACCGCACCGGTCACGACTGGGCTCACGCCGCCCTTGCTTTGATTGCGCACACTGATTTTCAATACCAAAAAGCAAAATGTTTCCCAAACCCGACCGCCGCAAAGTCCATCCCATCAGCCCCATCGACCGGCATATCGCTCCAGCCGATTTCGAACTCCTCCGGGGACTAGCTGACCGCGTCCACTCCACCGGTGGGCGTCTCGTCGTTGTCGGGGGTGCCGTCCGCGATGCGCTCCTCGGCCAACCCCCGAAAGATTTTGATTGCGAGGTCTTCGACATTACCGCAGCCGAGCTCGAGGCCGCCATCGGGGATGCCTTCGCCTTCGATTCCGTTGGACGTAGCTTCGGGGTGCTCAAACTAAAGGGACATCCCGTCGATCTCGCCATTCCGAGGACCGAAAGCCGGATTGGCGACCGCCATACCGACTTCGAGGTCCGTGGCGATCCCGGCCTCTCCTTCGCCGATGCCGCCCGCCGGCGCGACTTTACGATCAACGCGATCTCCTGGGACCCGCTGACCGGCGAGGTCATCGACCCCGTCAACGGCCGCGACGATCTCGCCAACCGCCGTCTCCGCCATGTCTCCGATGCCTTTGCCGAGGACGCTCTTCGCGTCCTCCGTGCCGCCCAATTCATCGCCCGCTTTGACCTCCAACCTGATCCCACCACCACCGACGTCTGCCGCCAACTCGTTCAGGATAACCTCTCCCCCGAACGCATCTTCGAGGAGTGGCGGAAGCTCATCATCCGTGGCAAAACCCCTTCCGCCGGGCTCCAGTTTCTGCGCGATGCCAACTGGATTCGGTTCTACCCCGAACTCGCCGCCCTCATCGACTGCCCCCAGGACCCCAAATGGCATCCCGAGGGCGATGTTTGGACTCACACCCTTCATTGCCTCGACGCCTTTGCCGATCAACGAATCGGCGACGAACGCGAAGACCTCATCGTCGGTCTCGCCGTCCTCTGTCACGATCTCGGCAAACCCGCCACGACCGAGTTTATTGAGGGTCGCTGGCGCTCGCGAGGACACGACCGCGCCGGGGTCGAGCCCACTCGCACCTTTCTCGCCCGGATGACCCGCGAAACCTCCTTGGTCGAGGCCGTTCTTCCTCTTGTCGATGCCCACATGATGCCGGCCGAACTTCACAAGGCCAATGCTGGAACCGCCGCCGTCCGCCGGCTCGCCAACCGCATCGGACGTCTCGACCGTCTCGCCCGCGTCGTCAATGCTGACATGGACGGGCGCCCCCCGACCCCCCCTGGCAACCGCGCCGCCACTGACTGGCTTCTCGAAACCGCCCAGAAACTCCAGATCGCCCGCTCCGCCCCCCGACCCATCATCCGCGGACGCGATATCCTTGCCCTCGGCATTGCCCCCGGACCGACCGTCGGCAAATACGTTAATGCCTGCTTCGAGGCCCAGCTCGACGGCGCTTTCAACACCCACCCCGAAGGCGTCGTCTGGCTACGCTCCATCCTCAACAACGAGGACCTCGTTCAGACGCATCAAGCGGACAGTTCCGGCAACATCTCCTGAAGGGTGCCGCAATACCAGGTCGGCATCCCGCTCCGCCCGCAACCCCCTCCCAAGGCGCAACAGCCCCCCAACCGCCCGGCTGTCGAGAAAGGTCACCGCCGAAAGATCCAGAACCACCCGATCGAGCACCCCCGCAGCCGGAATCGCCGCCTCGATCTGCGCCATCATCGCATCGAACGTCGTCACATCAAAAGGCCCGTTCAGGAGGATCACAACCTCACCCGCATCTCCCCCCTCGGCCTGAACCCGATCCTCCCCCGCATCGACCAGATCCGCCGCCCATTCCGAGACCGCCTCCACCGTCTCGAATACCGGAAAAACGCCCACTAGCAAAGCCCCCTCCATCGCCGCCCGCGCTGCCCGCGAGGGCGACCAGACCGCCAACGCGCGCCCCGCCCGTCGGCATCCCCGGAAAACTTCCGCAATCCGCCCAAGGTCGATACAATCCAACGCCCCTGCATGCGACAGATCCAGCAGCACCCCCTTGCCCTCACCTCCCCGAAAATGCCACCCCTCGATCCCCTCAAACGCCAACACCTCTACCCCCGGAATCCCCTCTGGCATTGCCGCGTTACCCGCGCCTCGCTCCCCCGCCAGCTCTCGCGCTTCCACCCAACCCGCCCGCTGACGACGAAAAGCCCGCGCCAGGAACCGGAAATCCTTCCAGTACCGACCTGCCAACCGTTTCGGATTCGTTCCCATCCGCCAGACCCATTCCAATCCTGTCGTCTGCATCCAACGGGGTGCTCGTATTTGTTTTCCTGATACAAAGTCGAGACTCGCCCCGATCCCGATCGCCAGACCCACCCCCGTCTCGGCGAGGTTCCCGAAAATCCAGCGCTCCTGCTTCGGACAACCCAAGGCTACCAATAACACCCGCGCCCCGCTCTCGCGGACCCTCGCCGCGATTGCGGCGTTGTCCCAGTGCCCCATATTTCCCATCGGCGGAGACTCATAGCCCGCGATCCGCAGCCCCGCATAACGCTCGCACAGCAAGCGACTGCTCTCCGCGAGGGTCTCGTCGTCACTTCCAAAAAAATAGACCGCCAACCCCTCCTGCGCACACCGCTCTAGTAATCTCGGAACCAGATCCGATCCCGCTACCCGCTCCGGCAGAGGCCCCCGCAACCAGCGCGAGGCCCAGATCAGCGGCATCCCGTCCGCCACCACCAGATCCGCCGTAAAAAGCATTCGCCGCAAATCCGCATCCCCCTCCGCCTGGGTTGCAAAGTCCAGATTTGCGGTTGCGAAAAACAGCGGCTCGACCGATCCCGCCGCCTCCACGCAGCGCTCCAGCGCCTCATCATTCGTCACCGGATCAAGGGGCACCCCGAGAAGGACCCGTTGACTGGTCTCGCGTGACGGCAGGACATCAGACATACGTCAGCGATACTCACCAAATCCCCGAAAAAAGCCAGAACCAAAACCGATTTTCCCTTCCTTCTCATAGCGCGAGACCATGCTTCGGCTGGAGGTAACCGCTGAGGGCGCTGAGAACGCTCAGGTCTCGCCAAGCTGAATTCTTTTTCTCTTCAAACTCTCCGCGCTCTCCGCGTGCTCTGCCCTTCGACCGGCTCAGGGCCTTGAGCTTGCCGAAACGGCGGTTCTAAATTTTCATTTTTCTTTTCCGCATATCAGCATGAAATCACCGATTGGCTGATCTATTTTTCACGCCTCCGCTTCCGTGCCCCCCAATAAGCCTTTCGCCCGCTTCCGTTTCAGCAAAGGCGCTATCGTCTCCCAGGCCCGCTCCGGTCCCTCCCGAAACCCCGGGAAGGTCGCCAACCAACGATAGATCACCTCCGCATCCGCCGCCGGAAGGACCGCCGGTTCCTCAATCACCGCATCACAGTATAATAACAATTCCCGCGCAATTGCCTCGTTCAAACCTTCGATCCCGGCAAGCGACTGACCAGCGGGATCCCCCGGAAACTCATCCGCCACCGCGTCCCGCGCTGCCGCGTAAAGCTCGTGCGCATTCAACACACAGGTCTTTGTCCGGGGGAAGAAACTCGCCATCAGATTCCACGGATCAACATCCTGATCCCCGTTCTTCCGAAAATCCGTCCGTAAAAGGACCGCTGGAATGTCCGCACATTTCGCATACACAAACTCCACCACCGTGCCCGAATCGAGATCGCTTCCGTCAAAATGAAAAACCCCGAGATCACATTCCAACAGGGTGTGCAAATCCGTATCCCGAATCCCGTGCGCCGAAGCATGCCGAGGCTCGAAATCCTGCGGCAGAAGCGGCCGGTAACGCCCCCCTGAAACCCGCGTCAAGGTCTCTGCGAGGAGAGCGTTCCCCGATAGATGCTTCGCATCAAACAGGTCCCCCGCAAAATAGATCGTAAAGCTGTCCGGATTCATCACCTCAGTGGTCACCACAGCAGTTCGAATGCCCGTCGACAGGTTCATGCCCCGCTGCCCACGGGATCGGTACCCTCTTGTCAAGATCGAGCAACCCCGGAAGGGTCCGTTGAAACCGTCGGCCCGCTCCATGGTGCTCCCACCAAATTCGCGCAAAATCCGGCGGATTCGCCAGCGCCTCCCGCAGGTAACGCAGATCCACCTCCGTCACAATCTTGAGGTGCCCATTTTTGTCCGACTTGATCGGATACATCAGCGTACCGGGATCATCTGTGTGCCCGATCCCGAGGGCATGCCCCATCTCGTGGGCTATCGTAATCCGCAGATCATCGGCATCCTCGAAGTAGTAAACGTCAATCCCGTTCCCCCGATACATCCCCTGGTCCATCGTCTGCTCTCCCGGAAACTGCTTCTTGAAAGAGTCCAGGGAACGATTGTGCTCATCAATTCTCGCATCGTATTCCGCCCCCAATGCCTCAACCACTCCCACTTGCCGGTTAAAAGCCTCCCGCCGAATCTCGAGGGCCTCACTGTCGGCCCGCAGCTCCTCTGACCGTTGCCCCAAACGGCGATAAACGTCTGGCGGGGCCCCTCCCTTTCGGTTCCAGGTCACAACCTCCTCGTTATGCACCTTCAGGTTCCGCAAATAGGCTTCCCGGTCCCGCAGATAGGATGCCTCCACTTGTTTTGTCAGGTCATCGACTTCCTTCAGCTTTCTTTCGGCCGCATCGACCCGCAATCGCATACCGTGCAAAAGCGCATAAGCCTGCGAACGTCTTTCCTGATACTCGCTTAGCTCTCCCCAGAGAATGTTGATTTCGAACGCGGAACTTCCCTTGTAGTGAATCAGGTTCTGACCGATCGCCCGCTCCCACATCAATTCGGCCTCCCGCGCGATCTCCCGCACTTCGGTCTCGGTGATATTGTGACGTGGATCAATCTTTCCGATTCGATACCACACCCGGATGTCTGAACCCATCTCGGTTGACGTTCCCCGCACCATCCCCCCAGAGAGTAACGTGACCGCTACCAACCATACGACCGCGCCACCGGAGAAAACCCGGCAACCGGATCGAAATCGGACTGGAAATAAATCGAGCGTCATGTTTTCTTACCCGTTTTCACTTCAACAAAACCGATTTATGTCAGGACATAGCAAATGGGCAACCACCAAGCGTCATAAAGCCGCCATCGATCAAAAGCGCGGTAAAATCTTCAGCGTCATTAGCAAAGAGCTGACCATCGCCGCCCGCGACGGCGGCGGCGACCCTAATTTTAACGCCCGCTTGCGCATGGTCATCGCCAAGGCGAAGGCCTCCAACATGCCCGCCGACAACATCGACCGCGCAATCAAAAAAGGGACCGGCGAACTCCCCGGGGTTATCATCGAGCAGCTCACCTACGAAGGCTATGCCCCCGGTGGGGTCGGTGTGATCGTCGAGGTCACCACCGATAACAAAAACCGCAGTGCCTCCGAGATCCGTTCCAGCTTCACCAAATGTGGCGGCAATCTCGCCGGGGCCGGGGCCCTCGCCTTTAACTTTAAACGCTGTGGACAGTTCCTCATCGATGCCGAATCGGTCACCGAAGAACAGGTCATTGAAACTGCCATCGAGGCCGGGGCCGAGGATGTTCGCAACGAGGGGGATCATTTCGAGGTCGTCTGCGAGGTCACCGATTTCGTCAACGTCGGCTCCGCCTTTGAATCCAACGGGATCTCTCCCGAATCCTCCGAACTGGTCTACCTCCCCCAGAGCACGGTTCCGGTCACCGATGCCGACACTGCCAAACAGGTTCTCCGCCTCATCTCAATGCTCGAGGACCTCGAGGACACCTCGGCGGTCTACTCCAACTTTGACATCGACGATTCCCTCCTCGATACCGTCGGCTCCTGACGCCATGGCCACCCCACCCGCGACGATCCTCCTTCTCGACGGATTCAATCTCGCCTTTCGCAGCTTCTTCGGCATCCGCGAACTCAGCCGTTCCGACGGATTCCCAACCAACGCGATCCATGGGTGGGTCAAAACCCTCTGGAAACTTGAGGACCTTCACCCCGACGCCCTCCCCGTTGTCTGCTTTGACCGGGGCGGCGACCATGAACGCGAGGCCCTCCTCCCCGAATACAAGCAAAACCGCACCGAAATGCCCCCCGATTTGCGGCTCCAGCTTCCCTGGATCGAGAAACTCACCCTGCAAATGGGCATTCCTTTCCATGTTCGTGACGGAGTCGAGGCCGACGACATCATCGCCACGCTTGCCCGCCGCTACCGCACCGCCGGCAGCACGGTCTACATTGTCAGCGCCGACAAGGACCTCGCCCAATGCGTCACCGACGGGATCTTTCAACTCCTCCCGCCCCCCACCGCCAACCCCCGCCTCGGCTGGCGCACCCTTGACCCCGCCGGGGTCGAGGAAAAATTTGGCATCCCCCCCACGATGATCGCGGAATACCTCGCCCTCATCGGCGACACCTCCGACAATATCCCCGGCCTCAACGGCGTCGGCCCCAAGACCGCCGCCAAATGGCTCCGCGCCAACGGTAGTCTTGACCAGATCCTTGAACGCTGTGGCACCCTCACCCCGAAACGTTTCCAAAACCTCGTCCATGAATCCCGCGACCAGCTTCGCCGCAATCTCCGCCTGACCCAACTCAACGACACCCTCGACCTCGAGGACATCCCCGACCGCCGCGAAACCTCCGACCTCACCAACCTTCTCGCCTCCTTCACCGAACTCGAAATGCACCAAAGCGCCAAAGAGGCCCAAAAACGACTCGAAACCTTTGCGGATTAATCGCTCGGCCGTGACGCTGCATTTCTGACAAACGAACGAGCAGCAACCGCCTTCGTTCGAGAAACCGACCGAACCAAGTTGGTTCCTCGCTATTTCGCGTTGCAGAGCGGTTGCGTTGGGATGTCAGGATTTGCGCCGACAAGGTAGAGCATCGCTCGCAGATGGGAAAAGGTCCGGTATCCCCTTGCTTTGTAGACCCCGCTCATATCCATTCATGCCCATCGAACGCTCTTTGGATCTCCCTGATGGCCAGCAAGATCCAAAGCAAATCGAGCCCCAGACATCAGGGGCGCCGCTTGCGGCGACCGCCGAGGGATAGATCGGATTTTGGGGCAGGCAAACGTGAGGCTCAGACATCCTGACCTTTCCCTGAGATTTCCTTCCAGCGTTACCGGGACACCGTGATTTACTTCAACGGCCATCTGCCTGTTTTCACCCATGCAGTGGATGACCTCGCCTCTTTTCGCATGTTGACCAGCCAGCTCTGCGCCAACTGCAGTGCCACCCAACCGCAGATTGCGCCGGCCTTCGGTCTGCCGCTGAACCGGCCGAACCGAAGTAATGAAAACCAAACCCAAAGCCACGACTCAAATAACAATTAAGAATGGAGATCTTCAAAGGCTTGCGGCTTAAATTCCAAGCGCATTTTCAAGGTCTTCGATAGATTCAAACACCCGATTTTCCGAGCCCGGACTAGCCAGTGCCTCCCGCAAGCGGGCTGCGTTTTTGGGCAACGCCAGGAGTTTTTCGGTGGTGTCTTCCTCTGAGGGTTTGTCCGGCAAGGTTTTCGCCAGGATGAATTCCTTTAAAGTCATTCCAGCGAAGGTGGCCTATGTCTTCATTTGGCGGTGCTGCTCAGGATCAATTTCAATCGTCAACCGGCTCACGTCGTCAAGATTGACCAGTTTGCTGCATTTGTCAGCTATTGCTATTTTTTCGCTAGCAGCCGACGGACACCCA